>CAZSQU010000026.1:0-35391 GCA_964608985.1 uncultured Spirochaetales bacterium | reverse complement strand
GCTTTTATGCTTTAATACATAAACTAATGATTTCTTAAATTACCCAAAAAATAAAATCGCACCCCCTACGGATCCAAAGAAGAATAAAAACTTGACTTTTAGTCTTATATATAGTATAAAGTCAACAAAATGGCCCGGTAGCTCAGGGGATAGAGTAGAAGTTTCCTAAACTTTTGGTCGGACGTTCGATTCGTCTCCGGGTCATTATCTTTCTCCAATAATCATCTTAATCTGTCTAACTTGTTCAACGATCTTATCTTTTGGAATTGTCCTGTATTTTTCGGGTATCATCGATTTATGTGTACATTCTAATACAGATACAAGGTTCTGCAACTCTACCTCATGTGGATAAACAGCCGGAATAAAGTTGTTTAAAGCTTCCATAATATGTGTTTCCTCAACAACATCTTTGCCTTCCGATGCGGCAATGAACTTTGACCTTACTAATATCGCTTCAATATCAGCACCGGAGAATGAGTATTTATGTTTCTTAAAATAATCGTCATTGTACTGAACAGTTGTTTTGATTTTAAGTTTCTTTAACATTACAAAGAACAGATCGTTGCGTTCTTCCGGGGTTGTCGGGTAAAAGAGTGAAAAATGCTCTTCACATCTCCCCTGTCTTTTTATATCAACAGGTATGAGATCCGGACGGCAGGTTATAAGAAACCAGATAATTTTGCCGCGATATTCCGTATTTCCCATAAAAGAAGCTATCTGCGCAAAAACCCTGTTTGAGGTACCGGAGTCTCCATCCTGATTACGATCACCCAAAACCGCATCTGCTTCATCTATCATTACAGCTACCGGTGCCATAGCTTTTAGAATATTGAGGATTTTTTCAATATTACCTTCGGTCGCACCGACATATTTTGATCGAAAATTCAGCATTCTAACTACCGGTATCCCAATTTCCCCGGTAAATGATGACACAAGAAAAGTTTTACCGGTGCCAATTGGTCCGGATATCAAATAACCCATTGGTAAAACATCAAAACTCCCCTGTTTTATGTTGCTAGCCGCTTTTTTTAAGGTTTGTTTGACATATTCGTGTCCTGAAACCATATCGAGATTGGATTCCGATTCGATAAACTCAAGAAGACCTGCCGATTCATTCTCAATTAATTCTTTTTTCTTTCTTCTTAAGAACTCAAGGGTTATGCTCTTTTTTTCCTGATAAGATTCGGCGGCAATCTGATTAATGTTAACGAGATTTAATCCGCCTGTGATCTTAGCGACCGTTAAAGCAGTCAGAGAATTATCGAGAAGCATTTTACCCGAGCCGATTTTGTAATTTACAAAGTCTAGGCGGGTTGATTCATCAGGGATAGGGACAGATATCTTAATAATGCTCGGGCATCTTATCAGCGTTTGATTTACTTCAAAGAGATTTTCGGTAAGTAGAATAACAGTTATATCTTTATGGATGAAAATAGGGTTATATGCCCATCTTTTGATTGTAACCAGGCTGAATCTGTCTTCGTCGGAGTAGTTCTGTGTGTTACTAATAGGTATTATTGTTTCAGCAAAGTCAATGATAAAAACTACCCTTTCATTCGACTCGATTTTTTTATAGAAATATTGTTCCATCAGAGAGAATGCCTGAATGAGGTTTCTTGTAAATATGTTTCTTTTGTCGTTTTTACCGCCGAGAGCGTCGTTCATTGTGGCAATATAATCATTTTTATTGGCGTTTTTTTCTTTTAAATACGGGTTTTCTACAAAGCTGATCCCTGATGATCGGTCATAACAGACTATTCTTCCCTTGTAACCGAAAAGAACATCCCCTATATAGTCTTGAATTTCAACAAATTTAAAAGTATCCTCTGCCGTCCTCTGAGATAAAAAATCCCTTATGTTCCCGTGGAATATATATGTGCCGGCTGTATTTGAGCAGTATTTAATTGCAAAAGTTTTTGCCCAGTCCGGTAGTTTCTTTATGAAGCTGTAATTTTTTTGAATGTGATGTTCTGCCATCATTCCTCCGGTGATATTAAATAATTAACAGTAATTAAAGAATTTGTCAAACATTTATTCCGGTAGTTATGTATGCTCGATTAGGTCATTGAGGAATGTCGGTATAACGATCTTAATATTATTGGATTTGGCATATTTCATCGCATGAGAAGAAACCTCTCCCGATGAGAAGATGATTGCTTTATCAAATTTCTTATCTATTTCTGTAATAAAATTCTGGAGCCATTCACCCTTAACCGGCATTAGACGGATAAATATAAGTACAAGTTTGATCTTTTTTGTGTGTTGCAAGCCTATCATTTTAATAAGACCGGAACTGATTGTCGTAGATTTATTAACGGTTTCTGCCACAAGAATGTTGTTTTGTTCAAACAGATCAGTTTTAACGATACTGAGATCATATATTGACGCTATCTTGTTTGCGAACTTAATAAATCCTTCTTTTGTGTATGCGTCATATTCAAGTAAGAATTTCTGACTCATCTCTTTGTAATGTTCGCTTATTAGTTTTGATCCGATGTCCTTGTAATCCGGGTCTATGTCATAAATGATTCTTAGTTGTTTTAAACTGTTATGGAAATCGTTTTCTTTTTCATAGCAAAGATGTAGTTTATAGCGCATCTCTATTGTTTTGCTGTTTTCAAATACAATCGATTTCTCTGCAAGATGAAAATACTCAAAAGCTTCTGTCAGTTTTCCATTGTCATAGTAGATTTGACCGATATTATTAAGCGATTCAAGTTTAAATTCATGAAAGTTACGAGTTTCCTTAAAGAACTCAACAGCTTGTCGGTACTCTTTTAATGTCATATTGAGTACACCTGAATAGAATTTTGCTCTGACGCAATCCGGATTAGAATGGATAATATTGGCAAGGTTTTGATTTGCGGTTGTGGTATCACCTCTTTTAATGTATAGATATGCAATTAGTGCAAGAAAATCAGGGTTTTTACTCATAATATGTGTATTTGATTTAATAAAATTGACTGCCGCAGTGTATTGGTTACTTTCAATCAATATATGGAGAATTTTTATTATTGGTTCTGTAAGTGTATTATCGAAGTGGATCACCCTTTTATAGAATTCAAAGCTGTTTTTATGATCATCCATCTCAAAATAAGATTCGGCGATCAGCATAAGTATCTCAATTGTTGATTTGTGATCTATAAATTTTGCATAGTGGATCGAGTCGAGAAGAATTTGAAGGGCATTTGCGTGGTCTTTAATTGCAGTGTAGTATTCATATTTTGCAAGAAAATATCTGCCGATATCTTTATTTTTCCTTATTTTGTCATCGATATATTTAAGCAATTTATCATATTGTTTTTGTTCAAAGAGTTTGAATAATCTTGTGTCGGAATGTAAATTATTAAGCATGTTGATTCCGTTCAAATAGTTTTTTTGTCAAAATATATTATACAACTAAAGAGTAGATGATGCAATTAAAATTAAAAAAGAGATTGACAAATTTTCTTATATGGGGTTAATATAATTTTTATAATTATATAAGAGTTGGATTTAATTATTTATTTATCGGGGAGCAAACAATGAAAAAAATAATATGGATGGTTATTATAACAGTTATTTTGACTGTTGTATTGGCAGGTTGTAATATTGAAGCTTTGAGTTATGTAGATGATAAAATGTGCGGTGAAGAATGGAAAATTGGTTCGGGAACAATCGACCCGAGCGGTGCAGTAAAAATTTACGATGCAAGTAGTGATGAAACAACTGACAGATATTTCTATTTTACGATTAATCCGATTGCTACAGGAACTGTTGAACTTGATATTGATACTGACAAACCGGTTGTTGTTCACTTTAAGAACGGCACAGAAGATATCATCATTGCAACAGATAGTTATACAATATCTGAGATCGGTCTTACAACAGTTAAAGGTACAATGGATTTTAGAAGACGACAAAATGATCAGATTGTTGAGCGGGTTAGAGGGGCTTTTGAGCTTACTAAAACAGGTACATGGGAATAAAAAAAAGCCGGTTCATATAGACCGGCATTTTTTATTATAATATTAAACCTTGAATCTGGCAACAAGAGACTTGAGTTTTCCGACAATCTCTTCGTTTTTGTTACCGGCCCGTGAAATTTCTTCAGCCGCTTTTGCTATCTCATTAATACCGATAGTCATTTCATTCATACCGTTTCTTGTATCAGTAGAAACCATTGAAAGCTCTTCCATCGAACTTGTTATGCTTTTTACTTTCTCATCCATTTCTTCACTTGAGCCTTTTACCTGTTCTGTTATGTTTATCAACGATGATAGCGCCTGTAATATCTGACTGCTTCCCAGTGAGAGCTCTTGTGTTGAATTGTTCATTTCAAGCATACTCATAGCAACTTCTTTGATCCCGTTAACCATGTTCAGAAAGATCTCCGATGTTCTTGAGGTTGACTGTTCAGATTGTTTGATGTATTCGCTGACTTCGTTCAATGATTTGCCTATCTGTTTTGCTGAATTGCTTGAGTTTTCTGCAAGTTTTCTAATCTCATCTGCAACAACCGCAAATCCTTTACCTGCTTCACCGGCGTGAGCTGCTTCAATAGCTGCATTCATTGCAAGAAGGTCTGTTTGACTGGCAATGTTTTGAATTACGGTTATCATATCCAATATCAGATTAGCAGATTCTGCAACCTTTTTAATAAGTTCAAGTGTGTTGTCCATCTCCTGTTCACCCTCAAGAGCCGTGGACTCGAGTTTGTTGGTTATCGACATCTTCTCTTTTGTGGTATCAGCGATATTTTTGATTGATTGGGATATCTCTTCAATTGAGGCGCTTGATTCTTCAATGGCAGAGGATTGTTCAATAATCAGATAGAGTAGTCCCGCAATTTTAGTTTTAACAGACTGAGCATATTCTGTAGAAGATAAAACCTCTTTATCAAGGGTTACGATCTTGTTTTTCATGTTTTCTGTATTTGATCTTATCTCTTCGATTGCACTTGCCGTTTCGATAGCGTTTGATGCAAGATCGGAGCTTGTTTCTGCTGTCTGCACCGTTACAGTTCCAATCTCGTTGATCATACCTCCGAGCGAGCCGATAAAATTGTTAAATGAACCGGAAATAACGCCAATTTCATCGTTTGAATAAATTTTTGCCCTTACAGTAAGGTCCCCTTTAGCTGCAAGATCAAAGTCAGTTATATAATTAAAGATCGGTTTTGTGATTATTTTAACAAGTATAAATAATACTGCAGATATAAGAGCGACAACTACAAGCGTTACAAGCGATATCAAAGCAACAGATTTTTTTTGTATTGATCTCACTTCAGAAAGCGAGCTGATTACTTCAAATGCCCCTTTTATATCCCCGGGCTTCCATCCCTCTTTAATCCCTCCTAACGGGTCAGTAGCTCCCATTGGATCCCCATGACAATACATACATTCGTCAGTCATAACAACCGGCATGAAGAATCTTATCTGATCAGACTCTCTGACAATATGTTCTTCGGCCCGTCCGGAAGCAAAAAGCTCAATGACCTCTTCTTCAATAGCATCGGGGGTATTAGCAGGATTTCGCGGGTTAATCTTTGGTGCCTTAAACCTAAAGAGTCCTTCTTTATTGTTTACTTCGGCAATTCTTAAAGAAGTTACTACGGGCACTGCCTCAAGCAACAGGTCCGGGCGGTTTAATGCTCTGAGTTCTTCAAAATTCCTCATTACACCAATATCGATTTTTCTTGCCATTACATCTCTTGCCTCTTTTATTGTTATTAATAATGATCTGGATTTTTCAATAATATTGTTTTCGGCCTGTTGATAAACTGTTTGTATGTAGATAAATGATAGAATAATTCCGAGAAGAATAATACCTAAAACCGCGGTAGCCATGATTTTGATTTTAATGCTTAGATTCTTGAACATAGTATTCTCCAAAGATTAATTACATAACTAATAACTACAATTTAATAAATAAATTGTCAAACAAAATATGCTACACCCATTTAATTTTTAGTAACAGGGAAAAAAAGCTCCAAAAGTACACAAAATCGCAACTTGGATTAATAAAGGGAGTTTCTTAAATATAAGACAAGTTCGTTTTTAATTGTTTGAAAATCAGAATACTCAGGCATCTTAAACCCCGAGGCGTTTTTATGTCCGCCACCGTTGTATTTCATAGCAAATTTTGCAACATCTATATTACCTTTTGAACGAAGCGACACCTTCTTCACACCGTCAGATCTTTCTTTAAATATTATTGAAGCAACTATATCGAGTGATAAAAGCGGAATATTAATCAATCTTTCCGTTTCTTCTTCTGAAGCGCCGGAGCTTTTAATCATAGCATTATCAATATACATAAATGCAAATTTCTCTTCAAGTATCTCGAGAGTCTGCATAGCTTTTGAATGTATTCGTAAGGAAGAAACCGTATTCCTTTCAAAAAGCATGCGGTATATTCTGTTCGGTTCAGTACCTTGTTGGACGAGTTCTGCAGCTATTTTAAATGTTTTAGATGATGTTTTCGGGTAATGAAAAGAACCTGTATCGAATATAATACCCGAGTACAAAGCATCGCCTATCTCAACGGGGATTCTAACCTTCATAAGTTTGAATAAAAAATATATTATTTCACAAGTTGACGAAGCATTTTCAATAATAATATTATTTTTCGACGTTATTTCTCTTGTTGAATGGTGATCAATGAAAATCACTTGTTTTACTCTTTCCATGATAGATTTCTCAATAATGCCGGTATTTTTGGGGTCGTTAGTATCGAGAACAAGTAATGTATAATCAGATAATCCGGAAATGTTTTTAGTATAATTATCAGAATATTTCAATGAGTTGTTATAATCAATAAACTTGAGGACTTCAGGTATCTCATCGGGTAGTGCGCAAATCACATTTTTGCCGAGCTGTTGCAGAAGGTAATT
The DNA here is from genome assembly GCA_964608985.1 of uncultured Spirochaetales bacterium. Classification (GTDB taxonomy): domain Bacteria; phylum Spirochaetota; class GWE2-31-10; order GWE2-31-10; family CAYYKD01; genus CAYYKD01. The sequence continues at coordinate 28,517 of CAZSQU010000026.1, read as the reverse complement.
CATGGCAACCATTGAAGAAACCGCATCGGCATCAGGTCTTTCGTGACAGGTTAATATGAATTCAGAGGTATTCAGAATTAAGTTTTTAAAATTAGTTTTATCAGTTTTTCTCAAATCAAACCTTCAAAAAATCAAATTTCAACAAAAACCACAAGTTTTTATTGTATTTTATTATAAATTAAATTTAGTTTTAATCAAGATTTTTTTTGAAAAATTAGAATAATATAGAATTTCTTCTTTGAATATCAATTATCATCTATTTATTTAAAAAAAAATTTTCTTTGACTTGACATTTAAAAAAAAAAAAATCATTATGTAAAGATGAAAAAGAACGCTGTGTTGATCTTGCTTCAATGCGGTTCGAAGTTTGAAAAATAACATTTTAATAAAGATTTTAAGGAGTAATCGTATGGCGCATCTTGATTTACCAAAAAGTCCTAATGTATTTCATCCGGAGAAACCTAGTGCTGTAGGTTCCAGAAATTCGTTGGCACAAGAATTCAGGGATCAACAAGCAGAGGTTGATACCGTTGTAAGAGAAGAAGTTGATAAGGTTATGAACCACATATCAACTAAGATTCCAAAAGCTACCCTCGAAAGATTAGAAATTATGGGCGGTATAAAAGAAAAACTTTATAACTATTATAATCAGAACTATCAGAACATGTTTAACAGATATGTTGTTACATCTGAAGATGAAATGGTTAAAAAAGTAAGAAATTTTATTGACAAAGAAGAGTTTAAAACACTTGCGAGATATACACCTCGAGAGATGGCTCAATTGCTTGATCAGATCGGCGGCATAGATAGATTTAATACCGGAGAGATCGAAAAGTCAATAATCAATATGTATGGTCACTTACAAGGTCACATCCAAAGAGGTGTTAATGAACTTGAGAACCACACAAATTCACTTTTAAGACAAAAAGCTGATGTTGGAGCATTTGTTAGGGGTGAAAATGCCTATTCTATTGTTAAGTGTTCTTTTAAAGACAACTTAAGTAGACCAAAGACTGTAACAGATGTAAAACTATCAGTTAACATTCTTGATTCTGAACTTGTATCACCAATTTTCCATTATCAGACTTATGTAAACTACCTTATTAAGGACCTTATTTCTAAGCATATAATGGATCTTCTTGATAGAAAAATTGAAGAACTTAAAGATGCAAGAGCTGATGAAGGTAAAGATGATCTTACTGATACAGAAGTTATTTTTGAAAAGATGGCTAATGTTGAAGAATATACAGCTGATGATACTGATAATCCTGATTCAAAAAGATATAAATTTCTTGCAAAATCACTTATGGAAAAAATTGATGAGTTAAGAGCAGAAATACCTGTATCAGAATACGATGCTCTCGGTATCAGAGAAAACTTAAAGAAAATTCTTGATAATGAAAACATCAGAAATAGGGGTTATAACACTGCAATCAATATGATTACAAGTATTCTTGATACTTCTAAAATGGGTTACCAGTATATCGAGAACTTGAAAAATGCCAGAGATTGTCTGATCAGAGAATATGAAGATACAGATCCAAATGCGTTACCGGATGAGAGATATGTAATAAGACTTACATATTACGATCAAGAACAACTTAAGAAAGACAGAGATGCATATGATAAACAATATATTGCATTTAATGCACAGATATGCTATTTGTGGGACATTGTAGATGACCTTTACAGGAAGAAAAAACCAAAGATAGATTATATTGATATTTCAAATAGAATGTTGAAAACCATCAATAGAAAGAGACTTACTTTAGGAAGAGATGAATTTAAACCGGATGATTCTGAATGGAATGAAATTATTCAAGTAAAACCGGAGGATTCTGAGGTTCAAAAATTCAACAGGTCATATATAATAGAAAAAGAAGAAGTTAAGAAGAGATTTATATTAATGAAGGAAAAGCTCTCTAAAACTTACCTTAATCAAAACCCGATCGAAAGGGTTGCAATAGAGGATAGAATTGAATTTTTGTACAAAGAATTCAATGATTTTGACTATAAAATCAATCCATACCATATTCAACCGGGCTTGGTTCTCGATGTTGATATCACTTCAATCAAGAGAAAGAGATTTACACTTAGCGGCATGGCAAATGTTCTTAATGAATTCCTACATGGCGTTAGTAAAGGCTTCCAGGATGCAGCATTTGCTTCATACTCAAGAAGAAGATCAACAATCAGAGAAGATATTACTCAGTCTTTCAGCGCAAGTGATGCCGACGGTACTGATGCTTATCAAATGAATTTCCTTGAAGAAACTGCTACATCAGTAGCTCCGGAAGGAATTGTTGATGTAAGTAAAGATGACGGGCTTTCAGAAATAGAATAATTATCGATTTATCGGGCCGGAATTTATCCGGCCGTTTTAAAAATGTTTTTTAAGATGCGTCGTTTATTATCCTCGTCTTATTATGGCGGGGATAATCTTATTATAAGTTGTCATTTATTAATGCCATAGGAGTTACTATGAAGAACAGTTTAAATTTTCTTAGCACTAAACAAGGATTTAATGTTGCGCTAAGGCATTTCAAACTAGTTAATGGTTTTATTAAAAGTGTTGGAAGCGGTCGGAATGTTGCGGATTTGATAAATTCTTCTTATGAAGAGAAGAAAATAGATCAATTTCAATATGGTGCAACATTAAATGTTATGCTTGTTCAGAAATTTAAATACACATGCAAATCTCATAATCTCAAATCAACAGTTAATGATTTGAATGATATACAAAATAAATTAGCTGAAATAAGCAAATTTGATCTTGTATTTTCATATTTTCATCCGCAATTGGGACAAGTTATTATTAATCCTAAAAACAAAGAAAGTTGGGAATCTCTTGATGCTCTCAAAGAAAATGAATTATTAGTAATATATGTTGGCGACTATGCTAATGAGTATGATGCTAAGCTTGCAAATGATTTAATTAATTCAATAATTGATATATTAAACGGAAAGAAGGTTTCACTGAAGAAGTTCAGTGGAGATTCTACCGGTTCCTCTGTTGAACAAAAGCCGGTAAAAACTGCCGAAAAGCCGGTAGAAAAAGCGGTGGAAAATCCCATTAAAGCTGATACTGCTTCTAACCAACCATCTGAGGCTGCAAAAGAAACACAGCAAGTTTCACAAGGTAAAAAAACATTATCTACTCAATATGGAGTACTCGTTTCGAATGAGTTGTTTCATAATGGTAATGTTGAGGCGTGGAAGAGGATAATAGCGTCATATGAAAGTAAATATCCGAATGCCAAAGTACTTGTTTTTTACGAGGGCGAACAAATACTTGATATCAATACTCTTTTTAAATGGGGTAAGGTAAAACACGGAACAAATATATACTTTAGATTGCTTGGAACAGAGCATACTGATATTTCTAAACTTCGAAGATATCTGCTTCAAGGCGCAAGTAATCGTTTTGAAGATTTTCTTAAGGGTGATCCTACTAAGATGTTAAAACTTTTTTAAGTAATTGAGAGGAATACTATGAATAATGTTGTTCATTTTTTTTCTAAGAGTGAATGTCCCGGCGATGATATAGCGGAAAAATCAGGCATTAGAGGAAAGCGTGCTATAGAGCTTGCAAAATTAAATATGCCTGTACTTCCCGGAATGATTATAGATCAATCTGTTGTTTCTAAATTGGGTGAGGTTTCACTGACAGAAGAGATAAGCAGGTTTGCGGCATTTTCTGAAAAAGAAACCGGAAAAAGATTTGGTAATCCGGAAGACCCCGGTATTTTTAAAGTAGTAATAAGCCCGTCGCTTGAAATTGTAAGTTACCCTTCAATTCATACTGTAGGTTTAACAGATACAAATATTGATGGTTTTATCAAAAAAGTTGGCGAACATTTTGCTTATCATGAGTATGCAAGATTCTTGATAAAAGGGACTTTGGATGTCTTAGCAAAGGTCACCAGGGGGGCAAAAACCGGTAGTGATAGTGCAAAGGCGGAGCAAATATCGGCATTTGTTCAGGAACTTGACCTGCCTTCAGTTTTTAAAGAAGATGATTTTAAGAAAAAAATAATAAATATTATTAAAATTAAAGAAGAGAAAGCACTATTTGAGACTTTTTATAAGAAAGAAGCAAGCGGTGGTATCTATAAATTAAATTATGAATTAAAAGATAAGGAACAAAAAACTGCTCTTGATCTTCTTTCATATATTGAACACCTTGAGGTCAGGGCAGAAGATATAAGGAAGTATGCATTTAAACAAATGTCTGCAATTCTTAGAAGGGTTCATTACAAAACTGATGATATTAATGAGTATAAAGAAATAATCAATAAAGCGAGAACATTTTTACCTGAGAATTTTTTTAAAGACCCGATATCACAACTTGAGTATATTATTAAGTTATTAGGTAAACTCCTTAACCTTGAGGATATGGATGATGAGGATTCTGCTATTGTAGTTCAGCCGATGGTATACGGAAACTACGGCAAGGATTCTTGCTCTGGTAAATTTTATACTAGAGATATTGTAACCGGCGCAAACAATCTTCAGGGGGATTTTTATCAAAATAAATTTGATGAGTCAGAGGGCGGAGAAGCAAGCGATATTAATAAAATAGACTCGGCTATTTTAAAGAAACTCACGGGAATAGCAAATCAGATAGAGTGTCACCATAAAGAGATTAGGCAGATTAAGTTCACTATCGAAAACGGTGATTTGTGGGTTATTGAACAGAATGCTGTTATGGCTAAGTCAACACAATCTGATATTAAATGTCTGTTGAATCTTTATGACAAAAAACTAATTGATGAAAAATATCTGTTGGGTAGAATAAAGCCTACAGAATTAAGTGGTATTCTTCACCCGGTAATTAATATGAAATCAGTTGATAAATTAGAATTTATTGACGGAGGAATATCAGGTGCTCCGGGTTCGGCTGTGGGACAGGTTTATTTCAGTACAGAATCCCTATTGAATGCACATCGTAAAGCGGTAGTTGATGAAAAAAACAAGAATTTTATTTTATGTTTACCTGCAACTTATGCTGAAGATGTTAAAGCCATTGAGGTGGCAAAAGGTGTTCTTTCATGTGAGGGCGGATATTCAGCGCATGCTTCAGTTGTTGCAAGACAATACGGAAAAGTTTCTCTTGTAAAGCCGGATATTGAATTTGACAGTAAGAACAATAAGTTCAAAATTGGTAATATAACTGTTAAAGAAGGTGATTACATTACACTTGATGTTCCTTATTATGGAATGCCTAAGATATATATCGGTAAATCAACACTTATTGAGCCGGATCCAAAAGAATCCGGGCTTCTTGATGTTATTGAAATATCGGGTAAGTTTGTAAATGATTTTAAAATATATGGCAATGGCGATTCTGCAAAAGATGCAGCATTAATTAGGAAATTTGGTGGTGAAGGTATAGGTCTATGTAGAACAGAGCATATGTTTTTTGATGAGAAAAGAATAAATGTTTTTAGACAAATGATAGTATCAAATTCTCTAGAGGAAAGAAAAGCAGCACTATCAATATTAAAAGAGATGCAAAAAGACGATTTTTATGAGATTTTTAAAACGATGAATCCTTATCCGGTTACAATAAGACTTCTTGATGCTCCTTTGCACGAGTTTTTACCGCATAACCCTGATGAGATGAAGGACTTAGTTGATTATCTAAAGACAATCAATCCTTCAATAACTGAAAAAGAGGTTGCAGATAAATGCAGTGCGCAATCTGAAGTAAATCCTATGTTAGGACACAGAGGTTGTCGTGTGGCAATATCGTATCCTGAGATTTATGAGATGCAAGTAACAGCTATTTTTGAAGCGGCTTATAAACTCCAATCAGAAAATATTACAGTTGTGCCTGAGATAATGATACCTATCGTTATGAATGTTCAAGAAATGAAGATAATTAAACATGGTAAAAAAATAGAGGGCGCTCAGATCACCGGTATTATTGAAGTAGAAAAAATGGTAAGAACAAATATGAACATTAAAGAACCGCTTAAGTATAAAGTCGGTACAATGATCGAGTTACCTTCGGCGGCTCTTGTTTCTGATGAGATCGCAAAATATGCTGAGTTTTTCTCTTTTGGAACTAATGATTTAACTCAAACAACACATGGGTTGTCAAGAGATGATTTTAATTCATTCTTACCGGATTATAGTAAATTTGATGTTATTGATTCAAATCCTTTCCAAGTTCTTACTGAACCGGTTAAGGACTTAATATCTATATCAGTAGAAAGGGGTAGATTGACCCGGCCGGACTTAAAGATAGGTTTGTGTGGTGAACAGGGCGCTGACCCACGAAATCTTCAATTTCTGAGAGAGGCAGGGTTGAATTATGTATCATGTTCAAGTTATTCAATACCAATTGCAAAGTTGATGATAGCACAAATGAATATAAGTCAATAAAAAAAGCCGGTTTATACCGGCTTTTTTTATGCTTTGGATCTTCCGCCGGTAATTATTCTTAGAATAACTCCAATAATGTACATTGTAGTTCCAAACCAAATAAAAAATATTTTTTCAAAAATAGAAATATTTTGCATATTATTTTTCCATATTAAGATTTTATATCAATGATGTGTTATATTATTTAAATGTTTCTGTCAATGTGAATAATTTTAAATTTTAAGGGGCATTTATGAAAAGCTTTAAGAATTTATTGATTTTGATATTTTCAATTCTTTTTTTGTCGGGGTGTACATTAATTGAGATATCAACTTATAAATACAACTCTGATTTAACTTCGGAATCTATTGATACTATTTATGTTCAAAACACGGTTGGCTCTACAACTATTAATGAGTGGGATAGAAATTATATTTCAATTACAGCAATAAAAAAGGGATACTTTGAAGGTGATGCTGATCTTATTGAAATTAATGTTGAAGAGGGCGAATTATTTACAATTGAAACGATTTATCCCGATTATACAGTTAATGTTCAAGTTGATTATGAGATAAAAATACCGGTGTCTTTAAATGTAAAAGTCAAATCAACAACCGGAAGTGTAAGTATCGATGGCGGTAGATGTGTTGAGTCTGTTATCTCTGATACAGGCAGTGTGTCAATAAGAAATTCGGATTATCTTAAGAATATTTCTTTGACTACCGGGGCGATTAAGGCAGATATAAACGGTTTGTTGAGTGATTGCCAGATTACAACGGATACGGGGGATATTGTAATTAATGTAGAGACAGAGAATTATTCGATGTTATCGGCTATCGCAAAGGTAGGCAATGTTGCAATATCGATACCAACTGAAAATATAGGTGATTATAAAATAACAGTAAGAACTAATACCGGTTCGATATCAATAAACTAATCGGATATAATAATTATTGGCGTTTCGGTGATCTCAATTGAATTGTTAATGTAATTGACTAATCTACCTTGTAGATCGTATATTTGAAAATTGTTTTCAATCCGATTAATTGTTCTATTGCCGAATTTTGTCCATAGTATTTCGTATCTTTTTCCATCTTTAGATAACAATAAGCTATAAATATTGTTATCTAAAGAGGTGTTAATTATTTGAGAGCCTTCAAGAAGATCAATCAAATGTTTGTAAACAAGACCCGATTCAATAAAAACCTTTCTTTTTCTGTCATAAAGTGTGCCGTATCGGGTGTTATTAATAGAATACCAGCAAAATCTCTCTATTCCGTATATTTTATAAAGTATAAGCATTCTTGCCATAATTGAAGCCCTCATTTCCCGAGGTGTTCCGTAATCGTAATAACCGCCTTCAGTATTCCAGATAGGCTTGGATATATCAAGATTATATAGAATTTCTTTTACTTGGTTTAACAAAAAATAAAGATCTTCCGGTTTTGAAAAGCTGTCATTATATGAGTGATATCCGATTATATCGACGAAGTCTTTTGCCCCCATAGAAAGATATTGATGAAGCCAGTTCAATCCTAATGTAATTCCGAGCCATCCTGTTATAGAAGGCGAGATGATTTTATTTTCGTTGTCAATCTCTTTTAGAATTGTATGTGCGGTCTGAGTCATTTCAACCATTTTGGATATTGATCCTGTATAAAATATATAAAGATCAGGTTCATTCCATATTTCCCAGTATTTTATTCTGCCTTTGTACCGTAATCCGAGCGTTCTAATATAATCATTCCAATCTGAAATATTTCTTGGTTCACTTGTGGTTGACAAACCTCCGTATGTAGAAATGTGATCGGGGTTTTTTGCAGCCCATGATGGTGTTATTCCTAAAGTTAGTATTATTTCCTTATCATTTTGCTCTGCTATTGAAACAAGTTGATCAAGTGTTTCAAAATTCCAATTGTTATTTTCCGGTTCAATGGAGGTCCAGTCAGTGCCGGTGTCCCACAATCGCCATGTTTTAAATTCTAACTCATTTAGTAACTCAGGGAATCGTTGCCCGCTGTGAATATGGTTTCCAAAGTATTCGGCATTAAAAAATATATTATTCTCTTCAGAGATTTTTGGTAGTGATTGACAAGAAATCAAAAATAAAAAAGCTAATAGAATTATAGTTTTTTGATTAATAATAGACGAAGTGAGTGATAGAACAAATTTATTATAATTATCTCTGTTTATTAAATGCAAACAATACCTTCCCTGAATTTATGTTGTTAGATGCTATAATTCTTTCAGCTTGATTCTTGTACTCAAGTATTTTGTTAATATAGATAAGGGTTGATCGTCCAACTCGGCGATTATTTACACTTCCTAAACCTGAGTTATAAGAAGCTAAGGCGGTTACAAGATTGTCCTCTGATAAATCAAGACACCATCTCAAGTACTTTGCTCCGTTTTCTAGATTAATAGCTGTGTTATAGAACTCTTCTGTCGTAAGTTCAGGGAATGAAAAATTATTCAGTTGACAAAGTCCGCGATCAACACTGCCGTTGATGTTAAAATTAACCGAGTTAGGGTTAAATTCTGATTCATTTTTTATCAATGAAGCAAAAAGGAGGGGATCTAAATCATATTTTTTTGAAAAATAAAAAAGTTGATTTAGAATTATCTTATTTCTTATTATTGTATCAAGATAATTGTACTTATTTTCTTCTTCTTTTGTTTCTATAATAACATCAAAAATACACTCTTCTGTTGAGACTGATCTCGATACAAATCCCGATTGATCTGTCAAAAGATCTGTTTTTTCTATGATTATGTCGCCTGTAACATAAACAATAGCTGAAATAAAAACAATTCTCTTTATTATCTTTTTTATTCTTTTAGATTTGTCTGTTATTTCACTTTTTTTATAAAAATGCATAATACCTTCCCAAATATTGATTCTGTGTGTTTATCACGAAACAGACTTGGTGTCAACACATAAATAATAAATTTCAGCAATAAATTAGTGGAATATTTAACAATCATTACAAACATTAGGTTGTTGGTTACAAAAAAGACATATTGCTTACATAAAAGCACTATTTTATTGCTATTCTATATTTGATTTCTAGATTATTATAGTTGAGATCATTATTTAATTCGGCTGAAATCTCTTGAATAACAAAAGAAAGTTGAATTTGATAATTATTATATAAAATATGAAAATCGGATTCTTTAAGGTTACCGCTTAACTTAATAGAATTAAGCCTATTTAAAAAATCTGCCGTGAATATATCTGACACTTCTATTTTAATGGGTCCAAATAAATTTTCTCTGTGTTTAATGGTAATTTTATATTCACTCAGAGAAATTAAATATTCATTAATTCTTATCGAGTTTTCATAATAATTCGGATAATCTATAGTACTTGATATATACCTATAAGAATCTGTTGAAATATAATCAAAATTATTATAAACAGAAATCTCGTTAGTATCATTTGATTCATCAATAGAAAAATGTAGGTTTGTAATATGATTTGCGCTTAGAATATTTTCATTTTCATCAATTATCGAGAGTTTATTTAATTGGTTATTCTTTTCAAAATATGAAAACAAGTTGTTGATTTTATCATATAATTCCTCGGAAACCAAAATATCTTTCTTTACCAGTTTACCTGATTCAAGGTAATTGTTTTCGGTAAGTATAGAGATTAACTTTCTATATTGACTATAGTATGAAACATTAAAAGCACTCCAAGGACCAAAAAAAATGAGAATTGATATAATAGAAATTGTAACCGGAATAATTATTTTATTTCTACCCTTAGTAATGATAAAATAAACCGCAATCCCCGTTAACCATAGACCGATGATAAGAATAATATATCTGCTTTCTGTAATACCGTAATCAAAAATTCTTTTGTAAATAGAAATATAAAGCATAACTATCATTGGTATCAAAGCAAAATAAAATAAGCGGGAAAATATGTTTAGCCACTTTGAATCTGTTTTTCTTTGGATAGGCGATATGAGGAATAACGAAAGTATCCCAAATATTGAAAAAATAACAATTGGAATACTGAGACTTCCGATAGGAAGAGTGAAAGTGACAGCTATCTTAATAGAATAGATATAAAGAATAGTGAGATATATTACAAGTAAAGGAAGAAATATATAGGATATTAGAATCTTTAGAATTTTGGGATAATCAAAACTATCATAATCGAATTCTTTATCCGGTACACCGCACAAAAAATAAGGTATAGTGAATACTGAGGCAACAGACATAAAAAGCATAAAGTAGAGATTTTCATGAAGCGTAACCTCAAATAGACTGTCGATAGTGATAAGAGCAAATGTTAAACCGAGAAATATAAAACCTGAAAATAGAATGGCAACGAAGAATCTTAAAAAGAGTTTTACAGTAAATATCTCAAAGTTATTTTGTTTGTCATTTCTGATAAAACCTGCATAAAATATAAAAAATAGTAACGAAATAATAACAGCAATTAGTCGAAAATTATTTTTGTTGAGTTCATTGATGAAAAATATAAAATATAGCACTAAAATTATTGATGCAATCGTATAAACTATAATTGAATATTTTATTTTTAAACAAAAGCGTTCTATAACAATACTTACGGCAGTAAAAAAGAATATGCCAAGTATCGTTACAAGAAATAGTCTGAGAAGAATAATCGGGCCATCATATGGGTATTGAAGGTATAATATGCTGAAGATGAGCATTAACAAAGATGAAATAAAAGTCATTGGAAATCTTGCGAATGATTTCAAAATAAGTGAAAAACTAAATTTTGGTAGAAAATTCATAATTTGTTCCTTTGTTCCTTTATTTTAAAGCAAATCTAAATGGGTATCTATATTTAACAGCAACAGGGACACCATTTGATTTTGCAGGAATAAACTTTATTCCTTGTAAAGCAGATATAGCCGACTCTGCAAAGCCGTAACCGGGATCCCTTAAAACAACAATATTACGAAGTTCTCCATTTTGATCTATATACAATTCAAGGAAAACAACCCCTTCTATGCCCTGCCTTTGTGCCAAAGGCGGATATATAATGCGGCTCTTTATCTCATTAATCGGTGGTACGGGCAGTTCAGAGATCATATGTTGAGGAAGATAGTTTATTTCCACTTCTCTGACTTCTTTATCTGTTTCAATAACATCTTCAGCAATAGCATCCTGCCGCTGAATAATAACCTCATCCTGCTTAATTTCAATCTCTTCTTCCTGTTGAATCTCAGGCGGAATTATTTCCTGTACCTCGACAATTTTAAAAATAGAAGTGTCCTCCCGCTGCTGTTTTTTGCCGGGATTTATTGTAATAATTAAAAAAAGCATAAGATGAGCAGCGACAGCAATAAAGATTGTTAAATATGTGCGAAGATTTTTGTTGTGTGTGTAATTCCTATCAGTATTTGTGGAAAGATTAATTGGCATCTTTAATCTCCCTTAACAACAAAGGAAACAACCCTATGCTGCAGTAATTGAAGGAGTTTTACTACTCTATCAATGTTCTTGTATTTTGTATTTTTGTCAGCAATGAGGTGTATCCGTGTTTGTGGATTTGTTTCTAATGCTTGAGCAATAAGCGACTCAAGTTGTGGTATTGTTACCGAATTTCCATTGTGAAAGATATTGCCATCTACATCAACCCAGATTTCAAAGTTCTTATCACTTTGAACAACCTCAAAATTTCGTGCTTCAGGGTAATCAATCTTAATTTCTTTTCTATAATTAATAAGTGATATAAGCATAATAAATATTAAAAGCAGAAATGCAATATCTGACATCGAGTTTATGGGAATTACTGCAGTTAATCGTCTTCTTCTTTTTAGTTTCATATTCTACTCTGTATTCATACTGAAAGAAAAATTTTCTACATTTAATTTTCTGATTATCTCAATTACGCTGACTACTGTCTGGTAATCGACATCCGGGCTGATCTTGAGGAGAACAGTAATATTTGGATTAGAATTAACCGCAGGTGTTATGATCGTTTCTACCATACCTGTATTTATACTGTTGTTGTTAACAGTAAGTGATCCGTTAGATTCAATGTATATCCTAAGAATGTCGTTTGTATTAACAGTACGGGTTGAATTTCTTTGGGGCAGTCCGATAAGAAAACCTTTATTTATATTAAAAATTGCAATAACAATAAAAAAAACTATTAATAAAAAGGCGAGGTCGCTCAGTGCACCTGAATCAGCTATGTCAAATGCTTTTTTACGCTCTTTTTTGATCTTCATTGTTAGTTCTTGCCCTCTGTTACTGTTAATATAGAGGATATAATTTCTGTGCCTGAAAGTTCAATGTCTGTTGCAAATTTATCTACAATATGAGTAAGAATATTGTGTGCTGCTATTGCCATTATTGCAATGCTTAGTCCGTAAGCAGTTGTAATAAGCGCTTCAAATATCCCGCCTGCAACAAGCTGTGCATTAATATCAGCGGCATTCGCAATATCTCTAAAAGCTGTAATCATTCCCGATACTGTACCCAAGAAACCTGTTATCGGTGCAAGTGATCCGAGAGCCACAAGGAAATTTAGTCCCCTTTCGAGTTCATTTAAGACTTTTGATGATTCTGCTTCAAGAGATTTTTCCATTCTTGATTCACCAAAACGATGTGATTTAATTGCCTCAGATAAGATAGGGGAAGCTAATTTGTTTTTTTTTGAGGTTTTGCATAAAGATAGCGCATCATCAAATTTATTATCAGATATTGCCTGAATAAGTCTATTATTAAGGTCTGTTACCTTAAAGTTATGTGTTATAAAGAATATTATCCTTTCGAGAATAATTGCAACTGTTGCAACAGAAAAGACTAAAAGCGGCCACATTGCCCAACCACCGAGTTTAAAAAATTCGATTAAAGAAATATTACCATCGCCCATTGTTATTCTCCGGATATTCATTTTATTTTATGATACTATCATATTAGTCAATCGAGATCAAATGATTTTACGAATAATTTATATGAGGGGTGCGAATTTAATTTTTGGCAGGTTTATAATAAAGCGAGTTATAAAAAGTAAAACTTCGGTTCTGAGAATCACAGGCGTTTTCCTTTTTTAACTCGCTTTAAGGTCAAAAACTATATTCTGCACTGAGAGAGCTTTAAAGAGGTTAAAATGCGTACCGCATTTTTTTGTTTTGTTTAAAAATTCTATTTTGCACTAAGGTATTTGCCAAAAATTAAATCTGCACCCTATAGGAGGGCTTGACCTAAATTACCTTAGAAATAAATCTCACATACAAAAAGTTTTAAAGTGTTTTACGGTAAATAGGGGTTAGCTTTAATATTAGCCTGTAAGCATTGTTTATTCTATTGAACTCAGAATGGTTAGTTTCACCTTTATCCGGATGGTATTTCTTCGCTAGAGTTTTAAATTGTTGTTTTACGAGATTGAGGTCTGAGTTGATAGATAATCCAAGTATTTTAAAGCTTTCTTCGTATTCTTTAAAGTTGTAAAGTATCTCCCACGCACCGTTCATAAAATTTTCGGCATTCGTTTCGTCAATTCTATTGTAGTTAGAGGGATCAAAATAGAAAGATTTCATTGATAATTCTTCGAGCTGCATATCGCCGGTTATCGACTTATGGTGTTCACAGTAGCTGTCGATGGCGGTTTGGTTACAAAATAAAAGCTGATTTTCATTAAAATATCTGCACCTTCCTATTGGCGGGTAGGACAGCAGTCTGGTGCGCATAAAGTGGATGTAAAGATACAATTCGTCTTTATAGTATGAATCTTGAAGTTTGTAAAGTGTATAAAAAAGTGCATAATGGTTTCTATAAAGCTCTAATGGTGATAGGTCTGATATTTTTAAATTTGTAAATGATGCTTTTAACAAAGTTGTTTCAAAAAGTGGGATTTTGGAAGTTTCAAGCGTTTGAGTAAGATTATCAATATTAATTCTACGGAGTCTGTTTTCTAATGTATCCATATAGTTACTCCGTTAATAGGTAATACGAACAGGTATTTCTCCATATGATACGATGTTTTGTTCAATTTTATTAAATTTCCATCTTCTGAATTGCGCAATAATTGTATTATCAAGTGTTGCATTACCGGTTGAAATCAAAGTATGAGCATCTGTTATTAGCCCGTCACTGTTTACAGAAAAAGCTATCCTCATTGAATAAATGAGTCCTGTGTTACGGAACTCTTCAGGTACTGTTATTTCGGTTTTGTAAATAAGAGTTCTTGTTGATGAGGAATTGCGCCAATTAATGCCGTCATTATTTCCTGTTCCGCTATTGTTGTTTGAGTTGGATGTGTTTGTTCCTGTATCTCCGCCGGTATTTGTAAGGAGGTTCTGAAGTAAATAATCAAAATTATTACCGCTCTGAGCTTGTACCGAACTCGATTGATTCCCGAAAAAATTATTTTCTATATCCCTTGCATTCTGATTTTGTTGATTGACAGTCCTTTCAATTATGCTTTGTTGATCGATAACCGTTGTTGATGTGTTGTTTGTTGAAGCTATGCTTGACTGGTTCGTTTGATTTTGTTGTTGAATCTGTTCTGTTGATATTTGACTTGTAACATGCTCTGTTGTTGCAGACGATATTGATTGAGTATTGGTTTGTTGAGTATTGTTCTGTCTTTGCTGTCTTGCCTGGTTTCGTGAGATCTGTCTTGTCAGCTCTTTTTGCTCTGTTTCAGACATTGAGATAACCTCTTCGATAATTTTATCTTGAAGTCGGACAGTTATTACTTTTGGGGATTCCGGTTTTTGTCTGATGCCGAGAATTCCAATGATGATAAACAGAAAAAAATAGATTAACATCATTATTATAATTGAAAGAATAAGTCTTTTATTATCATTCTTAGTTTCAATTGTGCTTATCATCTGCGCGTTTCTCTCACTGCAAGATCGATGCTTGTGTATCCTTCAAGTCTTAGAATGTCCATTACATCTATTAAAAGCTGATAATTTATCTCTTTATGGCCGTATAGAACGGCATTTGAGCTTCTTGTGGTATCATTATTTCTGTAATCGGTAATAAAAGCTCTAAAGCCGTTTATGTTTGTTTCCCTGTCAAAGATAAGTATTTTGTCGGAAGAAAAAACTGTTACCGTTAAAGGGGTAGTCGCAATTGTAGCAACTGATTCTGCGCCGGGCAATTCAAGTTCAATTCCGCTTGTCACCTTGAAGTTTGTAGCAACCATAAAGAATATTACAAGCTGAAAGACAATATCTATCATAGGGACCATATCGATAAATGCCTTTTGTTTTATTCTTCTGTTAAATTTAATTGCCATTTGTTATACCTGCTTTTTATTAATAGAAATAATATTTACAAGTGAATTGGCCTGTACCTCAAGGAGTAGTATCATATTGTTTACTTTACTGACGAAGTGGTTGTAAAAAATTGTAGCGGGTATTGCGACAATAAGGCCAAAGGCAGTTGTCATAAGGGCTTTAGATATACCGCTTGCAAGGACTTCCATGTTGCCGATGGCACTGTTTGAACCGATCAAGCCGAATGCTTCCATATTACCGAGAACTGTACCAAGAAGACCAAGCAATGTGGAGATATTTGCAATGGTTCCCAATGTTGTAAGGTTTCTCTCAAGTTTAGGTATTTCAAGGACAGCTGCATCTTTAATCGATTCTTCAATCTTTTGTTGGTCTTTATTGCGGTTTTCGATACCCGCTTTGATCAAATTTGATGCGGGCCCCGGATTTGTGTCACAAATAAGGAGTGCTTCTTCGTAGTTCTTGCGGCCTATCGCATCGGTTATCCGTTTTAGAATCTTATCATCGTTTTTGGTTATTTTACCGAGATAGATATACCTCTCAATGATAATTACAAGCGCTATCATTGATGAGATAAATATCAGCGACATGATGAATGGTCCGCCATCGATAAAAATTTGAAGAATTCTTTGAATCATATTTTTTGCTCCGTTATAAAATCAGAATTTGTTTATTTCGTACATCCCATATTCAATAAGTTGATCGGATAGAATGAAGTATTTGTTAGCTTCATCATATTCTTTATGAATTGTTTTAAATACTGCAATATTGTGAGCCGCAACACCTCTTGAGTAAGAGGGTAGGTCGGTGTCAGAAAAAATGCTTTCCCATATAAGCAAAGCGCCCTCAAGGTTGTTCTCTCTAAGTAGTTTATTTGCTTCAAAATATGAAGGGCTGAATCCCAGTTTGTATCTGTAAATCTCACGGCTTGTAAGAAACAACCTCTCGGAAAAGAAGTCATTAAAAATCTCGTCAAATACACCGTTAAGCAGTGATTGCGAGTCCATTTCTAAAATTCCTGCTTTAGCAATATCCTCTGCTGAGGGTACACCGAAGGGTATAGATTCAGATGAGTAATTTGCAGTCAGGTAGGATCTTTCATAGGCCCATTCATCATTTATACTGAAAACAGCATCGCCTGTGAGATCGATAATATTTTCAATAGCCATAGGTTTAAATAATGATATATTATATGAAACATTAATCGATTTCCAGTATTCAACATTATTGTAATAAACTATAGTTCTGTCACCAATTATATCTATCGGTATCGGTTTTTCGCGCCATCCAGATGTTTCGGCAACAATAAACTTTTCAAGATATATATTAAGATGGTCCTGTCCGCCTTCATTGATCTCTTTACTCATTCTGATTTGCGGAATGGTAAACAGCCCTTTGTGTCTGTATTGCTTCATAATGTATTGTTTCATTGCGAAAAAAACAGATATGTCTTCTGTAATTATGTTTATTGTATTAATTTTATTAAAATCAAGATCCTCATATTCACGATATTTTTCGGTAATATGATCGTAGTTAATTGCAAGGCATGACGGGAAAAGTATAATTATCAATGCAAATAAAAAAATAATTTTAGAAATATTCATGGTTAATATTTATAACAATATTTAAAATTAAAATCAATGTTTTTAATAAAAAGGTGTGCGAATTTATTCTTTATTGATGTTTCTGAATCCGCCGATTTCAATTCCGCAATTACTGCTTTGACCTTGAAAGATTGTTCGAAATGATTTTCCGTTTTTCTTGGAAATTTTTAGATTAATAGTTCCCGTAACAGATTCATTAATTGTTCCGTTCATTCCGTTTGGCGTGGGATATGGGAGGGATGCGGTATCATTTGATACTGCATTCAGTTCAAGGTATAATTTACCTTTTTTCAAAACAATTTCTATTTTGTTATCATAAACATTCAGTTTGATAACTCGTGTTAGATTGTATGTTGCAAATTTGATTATTTTGTTTTTATAAAAAAGCCCGGCTGTCAATCCGTTAAAATGGAGAAGTCCGAAAGGGATAGTTGCATAAGAGAATGTAAAGCCGGTGTTGTCATTGTCAAAGTTGTTGCCCTGTATCCATATCCATTCTGTCGGAAAGGACTTGCCCCAATTCTTTTCAATATATACTGATCCTCCATTAAAGTCTGTAGATTCGCCGTCTATTGATAAGGAGCCGTTTACAGTACCTTTGGCGGCAATAAGGTCATAATAGCACTCCATAAAAGGTATAATGCCAAAAAATCCCATAATACCGGGATTTAACGGCGTTACCTTCCATCTGTTCAGATTTGAGAGTCTTAGTGATCCATTAATGGTTTTATTGTCAGATAAGAGATTAAACTCTAAATGATCTGTAGAAAAAATATTATTTTCAATGTTTATCTCAAATGTGTTAAACTCTGACTTGAAACTTTCAATAGGAAATCGAAAGTATTCCCTTTTAAGTTGTCCGTTATGAAAGAATTGAATAAAAGAGTGTCTGTCATTTGTGTATTTAGATATTCCCGGAATAAAAACAAATGTTTTTGATTTGGTTTTATCGGTAATTTTGAAATACCATCCCTCAAAAAAGCTCTTTTTTTTAGCAAATCCATGGTATATTTCAGGTTTAAATACTGAAATAAGATCATTAATCAGTGTTTTTATAAACATTGTTCCTCTCAATAAATAAGGTTAAAAAAGAGCTGTCATAGTGACAGCTCTTTATATACAAAAAAATGAATTATTGTGCCGTTGCAGGGAGACTAATTATTATATCCCTTTGTGACGGTAGAATAGATTGATCCTGAAGGCGAACTATTGTTGCAGTTGACATGTTTCTTTCAACTGTTGTAACGCGTGCAGCACCTATCATTGTCTTGTTAAATCCAAGTATCCTTCCCGATGAATCCTTTAGCGGATCACCGATTCTTACAATAAAAAGATAATCTCCGGGTTTAATACCGTTATTCTCTGATGCGGTTGTCATTATGTCTCTTCCGCTTAAACCAAGAACCTCTCCCATAACAGGGTGTTTCTCTTCAAGAAAATTAATGGTTTTTCGGGTTGCTTCCTGAAGTGCAAGTCTGTATTGTGGTCCCAGGTCGATATCAGCACCGGTTGCGTTAAGCGAGTTGATCGGTTTGTTGGTAAGGTTTCTCGGTCCTCTGATAATCATCCCTTCAGCAGAAACAAAAAGCAGTTCTTCGTTTACCGCTTCAATATTTCTTGTGTAGGCAAGAACTCCTGTGTTTGCGTCAACAACAGATAAAGATACGCTTACAGATACTTTTAATGAAAAGTGACCGCCAACTTGAGTTACTATCGGGTATGATTGGCTGATCTCACCGTTAAGTACGAAACCTGCAAGTCTAAGGTTGCCGATTTCAACAGTGCCGTCATCAGCGAAAAAATCACTGCTTGCCCGTCTTTGTTCAGCTATAGCCGCTTGTATATCACCTTCGCTTCCGAGAAGTACATATCTGCCGGTTTTAGCGATCTCATCCTTTAGGAAAGCGTCCATACTGAAGTTCGGATCCCTTATAGCATTCTTGAATGTGTTTGGTACGGTAAAATTTGCAATCCTTATAACAGGTTTTACATATCTTACAGGCTCTCCATTAATAATACTTGTAACAAATCCCGAATCAAACCCTGAAGGCATAATGAGGTTTGCTACATTCTGCGGAAGATTTTCTTCTGCCGTTTCAGGTCTTTGCGGATTTGATTGACAAGAGATTATTGTCAGAATTAATACAACAAATAAAAATTTTGTTTTCATATTCACCTCTATGTGTTTAAAGAATTAAAGTTTAACAGAAAGATTATAAGCTCTTTCCCATAAAGCATTGTTTCTTTGAAGGTTTTGGTTGTACTTTCTTAACTGGTAATCTCCGTATTTCTGGATGTTATCAAGGTCACTGAACTGCATATCTGATCCGGAAGGGAGATTTCTTGCAACATAGCTTGCTATCATACCGGGTGCAGCCATCGGGTTTCTGAAAAGTGAAGCAATATCAATAGCCATTACGGTAAATATTTCTGCGATTTCAACTGATTTAAGTGCGCATGCAGTAGTGATCGTGTTAACGAGTTCCGCGCTTTTTTTGATTCTTGCCCTTGCAGCTTCATTGGATCTTTTTAATTCGTTCAGATATGTTTCTTGACTTAGTACATACAAAACAACATCCTCGTCCGTTGCGTTGGGATTTTCGGCTTTGTATGTTCTCATTGCCTCAAGAATAACCCCTTTTGATTCTGAATTCATAACCATACCCTCAAGTTCAACTATCATGTTTTTAAGGTAAGGTGTTCTTGCAACCTCCAATGATTGAAAAAGTACAGATGCTTCCGAGATTTTATCATAGGTAACCGATCCGACAACAAGTTTATATATCTCAGCGGATTCAAGTGTGTTTGTTTTAACGATAACACCTTCTCTAACTGCGATATTACCTCTTCTGCCGAAAATAAGCCCGAATTCATTGGGTTCAACAGCTTCATATACCGGAGTTCCCATACCGCCTTTAATTACGAATTCTCGGATAGTTCTCGGTACTTCAACTCGTCCTTCTATCTTAGTTGCAAGCCCATCGTTGTTGTATTCGATTGAGCTGATTACGAAAACCGGGTTTGTGTTAGAAGAATTAAGTATTTCATTATATAAAGAATAAGCTGTATATCCGCCGGAAAGTGATCTGATAGACTCACCTATCATATCAAGAACCTCTGCGGGATTCATCCTCGTGCCGTACTTCTTCATTGTTTCAACACCGGGTGCTCTTTCCTGAAGTTGGCCGGTAGATTCACATGCGAACAATACAATTCCGATAATTAATAACAAATGGAGTTTTTTCATAGTTTGTCCTTGAAAATAAAATTTAGCCTGAATATTCAAGCTGTTTTAAAAAATATATCACTTTTATGTATGATATGTCAAACACTATTTACCGTAAAATCATATAACCCACAAATAAACTTGACAAAAAAACATAATTAGCTTATTAAATTTGTATTAAGGATGTAAAATTGAAAAAAATAGAAAAAATAATAATAATCGGGGCGGGTTTAGGGGGATTAACCCACGGAATTCTTTTGAAATCGGCTAATCCGGACATTAATGTCGAAATATATGATATGAACTCATACCCCGGAGGATTTTGTTTTTCTTTTAAAAAAAGCACAATGCATGAAAATGAAAAAGTCACATACACAATAAATCTGCCGGTTGTTACTACGGACTTTGAGGATGAGGGGCGTCTCGGTTTGTTTCTGAAGTTTCTTGGTATTAAAAATATCAGATGGGAACACATTAAATTTCCTTTTGCTTATTATTCACCCGATGAGAAGCCGTTTATCTATAGTCATGATAAGATATCTGATATAGTTGATCTGTTTCCCGCTGATGAAAAATCTAAGGCAGTAGATCTGTTTAGTGAGATGCAACGGATATTTCATGATGTACTAAATAAAATAAGACTTAATCCGACACCTGTTCAGGCGATTAAGATGCTTTTTACAATGCCTGAAACAATGCTGTTTTTGATAAAAAATCGTACTTATCATAAACACATTCAAAAAAAGGGTATTAAGACTCCTTATCTTCAAGATATGTTGTGTATCGCCGAGAGTTTTATGGGGGTGGAGCCGGAGCGTGCATCTGCATTGGCAGAGATCGTTACTATTCAAAGCTTGTTGACAAGTAATCCTATGCAGCCTGCGATGGGGGATAATTTTCAAACGCTTTCAAAGCGGTTTGCAGATAGATTTATTGAACTTGGCGGCAAAATATATCTAAACTCAAAAGTTGATTCGGTAGTATTTAATAAAAACAAGGCAGAAGGTATAAGAATTAATGGCAGAGTTGAAAAAAGCGATGCGGTTATACTTGCAGTTGCTCAGGATAAGATTAAGGAACTGATACAAGAAGGAAAAAGCATAAGTAAAATAAAAAAAACAATCTCAAATATCGATAAAATCGGTTTTGCGAATACAGATTACTATGCCTATTATCTTATTGATAAAAAGGTTGTTGATAAAGAACCGCGCCTTCTTGATGTTTCCTCACATATTTACAGGCGATATAATAAAACTACCGGCAAACATTGGAATCTGAATATGTTTATACCCAAAGAGCTGATCAATGATAAATATTATCTTATGTCGCTTTTTTATGTTGAAAAAGATCAGGATGCTATTAATCAATGGATAGATCAAAAAACCAATAATTATCCGCTTTATGAAGAAAAGAAAAAAATTATTGACGATATGCTTCTAAGTGAGTTTATCGATTCTGAACCGATTTTTAAAGAGATACCTCCTTTAAAGAAACTTATAAGTATAAGCCCTGCCTCCTATGAACCTTACGGATCCAAATATCCTATTAATGGACTTGCACAAACTCCAATGAATTTTGGTTTGACACGGATGCAGCCGGTTTTATTGGACAACTGTTTCATATCCGGTGGGGCATCATTCTCGGCCGGTATCTGGGGTGCACTTGCAGGCGGGTGGTCGAGTTTTACAGCTTCATATAAAAAGCTGTTTGGGATTAAGATCGGTGATAATTCATTGATGTTTAAACCCGGCATGAAGGGGTGCGATTTTACTTCCTCGCGTAATTAACCCGCATTATGCACGAGAATTCTACTGCAGCTTGTATCTTGCTGATTATCTACGAGTTACTCGATTTTCGATTCTCAAATAGCGTTACTATTCCCGGTAAGGGGAGCCCTTTTTTTCAAAATCTATATCATTTAAAGATTTTGATAAACTGTTAAATTGTTACCTTTTAGGGATTTTTGTTACCTTTTGAAAATAATTGTTAAAATTAATACTTATTATGCTATTAGTAAATAATTATCTATTATTTACGGAGGTATTTTGTATGAAACTTTATTCAAGAATAGCCGTTCTAATATCAATATTAGCGGTATTTAGTTTATTTGTCGGTTGTAATATTGTTGATCCTGATGACAATGACAAGGACAAGGATAAAACCGATATTACTATGACAGATGCGGAAGCTGTTGCGGATGCCGGTACAAAACTGGATTACGCAGATATCACATTTGCTTCAGGGGAAGCGTCAGACGATGTTAAAGGTAATTTTACACTCCCTTTAACAGGGGAGAATGGAACGGTAATATCATGGGACGAAACCGATGATACCGGTAACAATGTGTCAATTAATGATTCTACAGGCGTTGTAACTGTTACAAGACCCGACTTTGGTGACGGGGACGCGACAGTTATTTTGACGGCAACTATAACTAAGGGGACTGAGACAGTTGTAAAGTATTTTACATTTATAATAGTTGAAGCTCCGGTAGTCTTTGTTGAAAATACCGGCTTGCCTCAATGGGCTAATACGACTATTGCTACTACAACATCAGGTTATTGTTGGTTTAAAGGTGTCGATGTTGATTCAATTGGCAACATATATGCAGGCGGAGAAATTAATGGTACCGGAAGTGTTAATTTTGGCAACTCAGTAAGTGTTAGCGGAGTAACTAATACAAGGGCTTTAGTAGTTGTTAAGTATAACTCGCTCGGAGAAGCTCAGTGGGCTAAGACACTTCAGTCCGGTCCTGATGATAAGCAAATAATCGTTGATGATGTTGAGGTTGACTCTGAAGATAATGTGTATATATCCGGATATCTTCCATCCGGTGCAACCTATGTTTTTAGCGGTACAGTCAGTTTAACTCCGCCAACCGGGAATTCAGGAAATTTTTATTTGGCTAAATTTGACAGTAACGGCAATGCACTCTGGGCAAAATCTGCGGTTTCCGGATGGACTACCAATACTACTACACTTGCTTCAGATGATGACGGAAATATTTTTATTTCCTTAGCAGCTCAAAGTACAGCTTATAATTTCGGTGACTCGGTAACATATAATTCGACATCACTAAATTCCAATTCAATTATTATTAAGTACAATAGTGCAGGAACGCCTCAGTGGGCAACGGGTGCATCAAGCGGTGCGGCTACATTTGTGTTTTATGGTCTTGATTGCGATGCATCGGGAAATGTTTACGCGGCCGGTTATATCAACGGAACAGCAACCGTAAGTTTCGGAACTATAGATACTACGGGTGTTAATGCTTCATGGAATATTCTTCTTGTAAAATTTAACGGCAGCGGAGTAGCTCAGGCGGGCAGAACTCTTACAACTGCTACATCTTTGTCGTATCTGAAAGGGGTTGCTGTAAACAGAACTACCGGAGATGTTTATGCTGTCGGCAGTATAAGAGGTGCAGGTGCATTTGACTTTGGTAATTCAATTACAGCACAAGTAACAAACGGAGGAAGCAGTAATAATATGTTATTGCTTAGATTATCTTCAAGTCTTACAACTCAATCGGCAACAGTACTTGCAGATGCAAAGAGTAAAGATAATATTTTAACAAAAGTGAAAGTTGATTCTGACGGTAATGTATTTGCATCAGGTAATTGTACTAATGCCGACACATTCGACTTCGGCAATAGTGTAAGTGCAACATCACCTGCCGCCGGAGATAATCCGTTATTGGTTATGTATAGCTCTACAGGGGTTGTTCAATGGGCAAAATTTCAGACGGTAAGACCCGGTAATAGTACCTATTACGATATTGGGCTATTTTTAGACGGGTCTGCTTATATTGCCGGTTATATTAATAGTACTGATCAATATGAATTTGGCAATAGCATAACTGCGACCGGTGTTATTTCATCAAACTCTAACCACTTGCTTGTTCAGTTTAAATAACAATGTAATGATTGAGAATGTCATAGGGCGCTCCGGTAAGGGGAGCCCTTTTTTTCAAAATCTATATAATTTAAACATTTTGACAAACGGTTAAGTTGTTACCTTTTAGGGATTTTTGTTACCTTTTGAAAATAATTGTTAAAATTAATACTTATTATGCTATTAGTAAATAATTATCTATTATTTACGGAGGTATTTTGTATGAAACTTTATTCAAGAATAGCCGTTCTAATATCAATATTAGCGGTATTTAGTTTATTTGTCGGTTGTAATATTGTTGATCCTGATGACAATGACAAGGACAAGGATAAAACCGATATTACTATGACAGATGCGGAAGCTGTTGCGGATGCCGGTACAAAACTGGATTACGCAGATATCACATTTGCTGCAGGGGACTCTTCTTCAACGGTTACAGATGACTTTGTATTACCTCTAACAGGTGCAAACGGGACAGTAATTGCGTGGTCTGAGAAAACTGATGCCGGTGATAATATCGATTTAACAAATGATTCGGCAACAATAACAAGACCGAGTTTTGACGATGGTGACGCAACAGTAGTGTTAACTGCTACTATCAGTAAAGGAACAGAGGAATCAACAAAAGATTTTAGTTTAACTATAAAAGCGTTGGACCTTGAAATTCATCTTTATGTATCAACAACCGGAGATGATACAACAGGTACCGGTGCAATAGATGCCCCTTATGCTTCAATAAGAAAAGCAGTACTATCAAATTATACTAATCCGGCAAAAAGGGTAATCGCAGTAGCCGGCGGTACTTACGAAGTTGATGCACAAGTAAACATATTTAACTCTGATTGTGATGGTATAAAGGTTTATGGCGGTTATAACAGTACATTTACTGCAAGAGACATCGATACAAACGAAACAATTCTGAATTGTGATCTTGATTTTAACGGTGCATTGATTTCAATAAATGATTCTGACAATGTTGTATTTGATGGTTTTACAATAACTATTGATTATTCAGTTGAAGAGTTTTATTACATTTATTTGCGAGGTAAAAATAATAAATTTTCAAATAATAAGATAATAGTAACCGGAACAGCTACATCAGGTCCCAGAACAGGTATATTTGTAACCGGTTATGGTTATACTATTAAAAATAATACTTTTGATTTCAGTGGTTGCATCGGAGATGATGTTAGCGGAGTAGATTTCAATGGTGCTTTACAAGCAAATGGTGAAGTATCTGCAAGTCAATCAATTACTACTATAGAAAATAATCATATATTAATGCCCGGGTGGTATGCAGGAACAACTAATACAAGAGTTTCAAAAGGGTGTAGTATTAGTTTCAGTAATCAAAGTAATCATACAGTTATTGTTAAAAACAATGTAATTGAGATGTCTAATCCAGATAATAGTAAGATAGAGTTAATTGGAATGAATATAGTTAATTGTCAATCAACAGATAATTCCTCCAAAGTTTATGTAATCGGGAATAAGATTATTGCGCAAGAGTCTCTAACTTGTAAAGTGGTTAATGGTGTATATACCAATACTGTTAAAAATGTTCTAATTGCAAATAATCTTATAAATATTACAGCAGCCGGTGTAGCTTATACATATATGGCGGGAATGAATCTACAAAACGACCAAATAAATATGGAGATATACAACAATACTATTAAATACATTGTTAACGGATCAGGCGTTTCTAATCTTGCAGGAATTCTTGCTTTTAGTAGTAATACCGGAACTTATAATATAAAGAATAATATTATATATTTATCAAGTGATACAGGAACAACAAAGTTTTTCGGAATAGGGAATTCTTCCTGGGGTGGGAATATACAGAATACAGATGTATTAAATTGTCTTATTTACACAAACAAAGCAGAAACATCAGGATTAACTTATGATGTTTCATGTATTACGGGAAGCGATCCTCTTCTTGATGTAAACCTTAAATTACAATCATCTTCTCCATCAGGAGCTAGAACAAGCGGACTCAATTTATTTTCTGTTGATGAAGTAATGGAAACCGATTTCGAAGGTGCATCAAGACCATCTACCGGGAATTGGTCAATGGGGGCTTTCGTTTACCCTTAATCATCAAAACTCCTTATTTAAAAAGTAATTCGGGGGTGTCATAAGGCGCCCTCTTTTTTATTATGGCACTTCTAATTACCTCATTCGGAGTGGAACCTTGATCTTTTTCGCAAATATTTCGTCGCTAAAATCCTCATATATCCCGGATATATTGCGGTTTTAGCTCCTAGTCTATGCAAATAATATCTTCGGTTTCAATCCAAAGCAGGTAATTAGAAGTGCCCTAAATAAAAATGTAAAAATTCCTTCGGCATTTTCTTTATTATCGTTTTTTTGAAGAAACCTGAATAAGTATTATTCCGGTTTACCCAAAATTTAAAATTGCGCCCGTTTTGTTACATATTTAAAATAATTGTTATAATTAATACTTATTTATGCTATTAATAAATAATTAGCCATTATTTACGGAGGTGTTTTGTATGAAATTTTATTCAAGAATTGCCGTTTTAATATCAATATTAGCGGTAGTTGGTTTATTTGTCGGTTGCAGTATTGTTGATCCTGACGACAAGGATAAGACCAAGCCGATGACAGATGTTGACGCGGTGGCTGATGCGGTTACAAAGCTGACTTATTCGAATATTACATTTGAAAGCGGAGAGGCATCTGATGATGTTGAGAATGATTTTACGCTTCCTTTAACAGGTGAGAATGGGACTACGATTACATGGGATGAAACTAATGACACAGGTAACAATGTATCAATTAATAATTCTACAGGTGTTGTTACAATTACGAGACCGGTAGGGACAGATGCCGAAATAACTTTGATTGCCACAATTACAAAAGGATCAGAAAGCGATTCTAAAGAATTTATTGTTACAATTACGGGGGTTAATTGGAGCCAATTGGGTGTCAATCCTTTTTCAACAGGTCTATATTCAGGAACAGCTACCTTTGTTGATACGAACGGAGATATATATGTTTATGGATCCATATCTCCATCAAACTATGAACCGGGTTTATTTAAATATGACGGTTCTGTATGGACTCAGGTTGGATCTACAAATGTATTTGATTGGACGTATTTTGCAGTATATCCTTCAATTGCTAAATACGGCTCAAATATATATATAAGCGGACAAATGAATAGTGAACAGAAAGTATTTGTTAAGTACTTCAACGGAACAGCATGGTCAACATTTGGTGGTGTCGTGGCGGCAGCTTCATCAATTAATATAGCTAAGGAATCATCGATGGCGTTGGATAATAACGGTGTGCCTTATGTAGCATATGTTAATAGCGACTCCCAGGTTAAGTGTGTTAAATGGGGAGGTACAAACTGGGTAGAGGTTGTCGGTACTGTTACTGAAAATGTGGTGACTCAAGGTGTAAGATTAGCTTTTGATAGCGCCAATAATCCTTATATTTTTTTTGCGGGAGCTTCAGGCAACTATTATCTTAATATGTTTAAATGTGACGGCGATTCATGGGATAATATAGCTGGTACAGAGGTAACTAATGTCTGGAACAATCCGAGTGTTGTATTTGTAGGAAATGTTCTTTATGTTGCATATAGAAATACATCAAGTAAACTTCAGGTTAAAAAGTTCGAATCTGATGCCTGGACATCTGTCGGAAATGCTGATTTTGCAGACGGATCAGGTGAGGCTGTACTGACTTATAACGGCACTGAGTTTTTTGTAGCTTATATTATAGACGCAGGAATAAGTGTTAGAAAACTTGTAAGCGGTACTTGGGAGCTGCTCGGAACAGAGAAGTGTGTTCAAAGTGTTGAGTATTCTACATGGTCACTGAGTTTCGATGTGGACGGGGATGGAGTTCCGTATGTGTCTTACAATGTAACTACTGCCGGTTCAACCGGAACGAGAGTAAAAACTCTTCAATAAATTGTATTCCTAATTAACTAAAACTCCTTATTTAAAAAGTAATTCGGGGGGTGTCATAAGGCACCCTCTTTTTTATTATGGCACTTCTAATTACCTCATTCGGAGTGGAACCTTGATCTTTTTCGCAAATATTTCGTCGCTAAAATCCTCATATATCCCGGATATATTGCGGTTTTAGCTCCTAGTCTATGCAAATAATATCTTCGGTTTCAATCCAAAGCAGGTAATTAGAAGT
>CAZSQU010000025.1:0-35545 GCA_964608985.1 uncultured Spirochaetales bacterium | reverse complement strand
AGTCCTCGAATACAGCGTTTTCGAGCGTTTGCTTTTATCCTTTAAAAACATTAACAATAGATTTATTAAATTACCCAAAAAATAAATTCGCACCCCCCTATTGTTTTTTTAATTAATATTTGTATTAATGTTTATTAATATGTTATTATTTGAAGTATATGTGATGAAGAACATGGAGTTTTATTATGGAAATTTCTGATAAAATTAAGGTGCTGATTGTTGATGATTCTGCAATAGTAAGGGATGTTCTGACTAAGGCGCTTGCTCTTGATCCTAATATTGAGGTGCTTGGTTCAGCGCCTGACCCGTATATTGCGAGAAATAAGATTGTTCAACTTAAACCGGATGTGCTGACACTTGATATTGAGATGCCTAAGATGGATGGTTTAACATTTCTTGAGAAACTGATGAGTTATTATCCAATACCGGTAATAATCGTAAGTTCAGTAACAACCAAAGATCCTCTTGCCGCTATTAAAGCTCTCGAAATAGGCGCCTTTGATGTCGTAAATAAACCCGGTGCTGCAATAAGTGTAGAATCAGTTACAAATGAGGTTATTTATAAGATAAAACAGGCCTATCAAGTAAAAGATACTTATACTTCAAGAAGGGCGGCAATAGACGGAACCATAAGAACAACAAAGGTAGTTATTAATAAAAATATTCTTTCTAATATAAAAACTACCGATAAACTTATAGCAATAGGTGCATCTACGGGCGGAACTACTGCGCTTGAATTTATAGTGAAGAATTTACCTCAGAATCTGCCTCCGATAGTTATTACTCAACACATGCCTGAGAATTACACTAGGCAATTTGCAAACCGTCTAAACGATCTTTCGCCATTAACAATAAAAGAGGCAGAAGACGGTGAGATAATTCAAGGGGGTATTGTTATATAGCTAAAGGGGGATTTCACCTTGCCCTTACAAGAAGGGGTGCAAATCTCTATCTACGGCTCGATAATGGCGA
Organism: uncultured Spirochaetales bacterium; assembly: GCA_964608985.1. Taxonomy (GTDB): domain Bacteria; phylum Spirochaetota; class GWE2-31-10; order GWE2-31-10; family CAYYKD01; genus CAYYKD01. The sequence continues at coordinate 34,573 of CAZSQU010000025.1, read as the reverse complement.
GCGGCTGCATTATCAGAAACCCGCTGTCGATGCAATGTTTGAGTCTGTTGCAAAGGAATCTGGACAGAATACGCTTGGCATCCTTCTTACCGGTATGGGTAAGGATGGTGCAAGAGGTTTGTTAAAGATAAAAGAGTCCGGCGGTACAACTATAGTTCAGGATGAAGAAAGCTCTGTTGTTTGGGGAATGCCCAAAGCGGCTTTTGATATGAATGCCCACACACAGATTTCTCCTTTATCCCGTATGCCTGAGTCAATTATTAGATTTGCAAGTGAATAACTTTCATAGCAGGAATTTTTCAAGTTCGTTGCAGAATTCATCTTTTCTTTCAATATGCGGAAGATGGCCTGTTCGTGGAAATATACACAACTCACTTTGTTTCTTGAGTCTGTAACCGGTGTTTGCATGTATAACATCAAAATAAAAATCGCGATCGCCATAGATAAATAATATTGATTTCTTTATTTGCTTTAATCTGTCAAGTATTGAATAGGAAGGATTCATTATATATGAATCCTTATAAGCACGCATTATCTCCCATAAGAAAGTTGAGTAATCCTTGCCGTGCATTTCTTGAAGAGATTTTTTGAATTCATAATCAAGTGTATCGTATGGTCTAAAAACATAATTACATTTATCCTCTGATTTATCATCTGCGTATAAACCGGCTGATTCGAGTATCAAATGATCAACTCTTTCGGGATACAAAGAGGTAAAGTGAATTGAGATTGCAGCACCAAGACAATGCCCGCAAAGATGAAATTTATCGAGCTTAAGTGACTCGCAGAAATTATATAATTCTAAAGCACCGTGGGCAATAATATCTCCCGTGAAACCTGTTATGTGTGATGATTTACCGTATCCCGATCTGTCATAAGTAATAACTTTAAAGTTTTGCGAAAGGCGCTCTATTACCGGTTGCCAGCTTGTTTGCCCGTAAAAACCGTCATGAATTAATAATAGGTTCGGGCCGGCTCCATACACATTATAGTTTATTGATTGACCGTTTATAATTAAATTTGCCAAAATTGTCTCCTTTTAAATAAAAGCGTTTACACATTGTTATTTTTTTGATAAAATATTCTCTAAATGAATATAAAAGAAATTTTTCAAAAGGTAAATATTGATTATTCCTTTATTACAGATAATTTTGTAAAATCAGTTGAATTTGCTACATTAAATTCGCAGCTTGCAACTGAAAATAATATATTTTTTGCTATACGGGGCTTTAAGAACGACGGGCATAGATATATTAGTGATGCGTACAGAGCCGGCTGCAGATGCTTTATTGTTGAAGGGATTGAGCAGATTGATGGCGAGGTTTATCATGGGTCTTCGATAGTTATTGTCAGAAATATTAGACTTTGTTTTGCTTTATGCAGCACAATCATGAATGATTATCCTTCGGCAAAGATAAATATGATCGGTATAACCGGAACAAAAGGCAAGTCGAGTGTAACAGATCTTTGTTATAGAATTTTAAGTCACAACAATAACATTATGATGCTCTCAACAATAAAAAATATTATAGGCGATGAGATATATGAGACCGATAAAACAACACTTGAGGCGGACAAGCTTCAAAAATACCTTAGAACCGGTCTTGATAGGGGCGTTGATCGGGCGGTAGTTGAGGTTTCAAGTCACGCAGTAACTCTTCACAGGATAGATGGGATTGACTGGAATACAGGGGTATTTACTACATTCAGCAGGGATCATCTTGATCTTTATGGCGACATGGAAACCTACTTTGATGCGAAGCTAGAATTTTTTAGAATTTTAAGCAGATCGGATAAAACCGGTAAAAAAGCCGTGATAAATATTGATGATCCTAAGGGACCTGAGGTTGTATCATGTTTGGGTGAGTCTGTCAGGGTAATTAGGGTTGGCAGAGATGATTCATTTAAAACCTCGATTATTACAGATAATGACTATCTGATACACAATCCTGTTTCGGGGTTTGACGGAATTAGTTTTGATTTGATTAATAGGGAAACAACTTTACCGATCAAATCCTGTATGCGCGGGGATTTTAATATAAATAACATTGCGCTTGCCTGCGTTCTTGCTTTGGAAGAAGGTGTTGCTGTCGAAACAGTAAAGAAAGTTATTCTCAATGCAACCGGAGTCGAAGGGCGATTTGAGGTTGTTAAGCAAAATCCTTTTATTGTTATTGTTGACTATGCGCATTCTCCTGATTCTATTACTAAAATTCTTCAGGAGGCCGCTAAGATATCAAAAAACAGGGTGATATCGATATTCGGATGCACAGGTGATAGGGATAAAGAAAAACGCCCGATTATGGGTGAGATATCAGCAGATCTGGCTGATTTCACGATTATTACTAATGATGATACCTATACTGAGCCGGCCGAGTCAATTGCAAAGCAAGTTGAGGCAGGGTTAACCGGTAGAGGATTGATTAAAGATCGTGACTATACCGTTATACTTGATCGTTCTGAAGCTATTCTTTATGGTTTAAAGATGGCGAAAGAGGGAGATGTAATAATTGTTGCAGGTATGGGGCATCAAAAAAAACAGATATTAAAAAACGGTGCTATTGATTATAATGACAAAGAAACGATTGTTAGACTTTTAAAATCAAATAATTTGTAAATATTATAATTTTTGTTTATTAATTATTGAGATATATAGTAGAGTAGAAATTAATCGTTAAAGTTTGATAAGCGGATAAATATGGACAAAAATTTAGCTATTTTGTATATAGATGATGAAGAGTACAACCTTGTGTTAATGGAGAAAATATTCAAAAACACGCAGTATAATCTATTGAAAGCTATTGACGGTCTTGAAGGGATTGATATTGCCAGGAAAAACAAGCTTGATCTTATAATACTTGATATAAATATGTCCGGAATGACCGGTTATGAGACTGCAACGAAACTTAAAGCCATTGATAATGTTAAGGATGTCCCATTGTTGGCTCTTACTGCAAATTCTACGGCTAGGGCGCGAGATCTTGCATTGATATCCGGTTGCGACGGATTCATTAAGAAGCCGATTATACCGGATAGAATCCTCTCTGATGTTAAAGAGTATATTGCCGGTAAACGGGAGATAATTGATCGTGATAAGCAGATAGAGCTTATGAAACAGTACAATCTTGAGCTTGTTGAGCACCTTGAACGGGAGATTAAAGACCTTAGAAACGCTAATACTGATCTTAAAGACCTGGATAAACTTAAATCGGATTTTATTACTATCGCAAGTCATGAATTGAGAACGCCGCTTGTAACAATTGTCGGCTATATTGGTTTGTTGCTATCAAAAAGGATATCGCCTTTAACACCCGAAGTAGAAAAGATGCTGAAGGTTGTAGAAAGAAATGTTCATAAACTACAGTTTCGTGTTCAGGATATGTTAACAATCTCATATATTGAAAAGAAAGTTCCTTTTTTAAAGCTAATGAAGGTTAACCCGATATCGATAGCCGAAAACATACTCGAAGACAATGCGTTAGTTCTTGCAGAGAGAACGCTTGTTGCTAAATTGCGCATAAGGGGTGAAATACCGGAGATAGAGTGTGATTCAGAGAAGGTTGAGCAGGTTCTAAGTAATGTGTTTAACAATGCAATTAAATATACAGAAGACTTTGGTATGATAGAGATATCTGTCTGTTACCCTTCTGCTATGATAAATGAAAAATATGAACTTGATCCGTACAAATATGTTGATATATTGGTTGAAGACAACGGTATAGGTGTGCCGGAAAACAAACTGGAAATGATATTCGGTAAATTTATAGAATTAGCAAGTGTTGATATGCACCACTCATCTGAACATGATTTCATGGGGTGCGGTACCGGACTCGGTTTGTCAATATCCCGCGGTATTATTGAGAGTCATTGCGGATTTATTTGGGCCAAAAACCGAGAGCCTAAAGGTACAACTATAGCTATTGTTCTTCCAAAGGTGATAGAAAATAAAAGCGCATTTATCAATATAGATTCAAGGGATTTTGTTTCGTATGTTGACGGTTCATATTAGTTAATAAATTCTTTATTTTACTTCATTATATATATAATTATAGATTTGCGTGAAGTAAGGTTGAAGAATACCGGCAAAATCTTCAGCTGCAATAACTAAATTAATATAGGATTTATAATAGTTGCCCGTTTCATAGTATAACGCGCCAAGATAGAAAGATGCTCTTATTAATGTATCACGCGGTAAAGGTTCAGCTATGTATAGTTCGATTTTCTCTATTGCGGTGAGTCTTTGTGGTGATCTGAGATCATTAATTATCTCAACATAGGCGGCATCAGGTGAACCTCCCGACAAAAAGGCGTTTTCATCCGGTAAAAGCTCGAACTGAATTCGGGATTCTGTGAATATCGACTTCATGTAGTTGTTGTAGATACCGGCATATCTTTGTCTATGAAGATTAATCGCTGCTCTGACATTATCAGATAAGGGTTTAGATACGGGCGTCCTTAATATTGCCGGATCGCGAAATCTTTCACCTGTTAATATGTTTTGATCAATAGCGATAAGCGGAAGCGGAATAAATGTATCATTATTAAAACCGTTTATCATTTCTGAGCGTTGGGTCATCTTGACCGGTCGGTCAGTATAATTTACTGCAGGTATAAACTCAGTTATCGGTCTGCCGTCAATAAAAGCGGCATAATAGTAATCAATATTCGCAATTGCAACATCGATAAACAATTTGTTGGTTGTCGGAATTCTGCCTATTTTAACTGATGATTCAAGAATTGATTGAGAGTTAATCGGTATTGTGTGACGAAAAATCTCTATTGTTGATTCTGCAAATGTATTAATGTCATAGGTCCATTCTATCTGAATAGAATTGTTTACATGGGTTGCACTTATGGTTTTTAAAATAGGAAGGGGGAGTTCAAGTATCTCAACCGGTGCTGCCGTATAATTACGGTGTGCAAATAATCTGTTATTACCTATCTCTCCGTTTGTAGTTAATACTACGGCATAGAACCATTTGCCGGCAGTCGGAGTATCAATATATCTTTCTTCTTTATTCGTAAGTCTTGCAACGATTACACCGGTTCTCGCTATAGCATCTGTTTCAATTACCTTATCTGATCTTATAACAAGAAGATCGTGTGTAATACCTGAAGGGTTCCGCCAAATAAGTACGACTCTGCCCTCAGTTACCGTTGAACGGATACCGGAAACAAAAGGTGGTGTATCAAGTTCATAGCCGTACAGATAACAGATTGATGAAATTATAAGTATTAAAAATAATGTTTTCTTCAATGGATCATACCTGCCCGTATTGATAGTATTATTTGTTATTATCGTCAGGATACGGATAAAAAATAAAGAAATCAAAAAGTATACTAAATATTACTTAGTCAAAAAAGGTTTACGGTAGTTTTCTGCTTCTTCATGTAATTTAGATATATCATCCATAACAATGTCAACAATATATTGTTTAATAGATTCCTTATCGTCTTTGTTTATCCCTGATTTAATTGTATATTCGTTAATAAAATCCTTAGTCGATTGAACAGCTCCGTAATTTAGAACAAAAACATCCTTAAGACATTGTTCCCTTGTCATATCCTCATGTTCTCGGGGCGGCATATTATTGCCGGTTATAGATGAACAAACAAAATAATCAAAAGAGTTCATGTAAGAAAAGGTTTCCTTGATGCCTTTTGCTGTTTCTGGTTTCCAAGGTCTGTATCTTGTTGCTTGCGGGAACATCAGGAAAATATTACCGCTTTTTCGAAGTTGGACCAGATTACGGGTGGCAGATCTGTTTATTTTTGATGCAAGGTCGCCTTCTTCAGCAGTCATTTTAGACATTGAAGAAAGGGGGACAATTACTATCCTTGAAAACATCTCTGTGTAAAGTTTGACAAGGGGATTTTCATTTAGTTTAACGCCCGCAACAAAAATTATTTTTTCAAATATCTCTTTTCTAATTTCTATCTGTTGATCGTTAGGGTCGTAAAATCGGCCAAACATACTGGGAACATCAAGATTACTTAGATGCTCAGATAGAATTAAGCAGGATTTACCATCTTTTGCAAGTTCATATAGCCTTATCAGGTTTTCCAGTCCCAATATCCGGCTTCCTGGTAAATGAAGCATATTTATTACTTCTAAAAGATCGGATCTGTTTTCCTTATGTGCCGGCTGATATGTGTTTTCAGGTGTTATTTTTCCGTCTTCGTGCATTTTTGACTTTGACATCATTCTTTTAGCATAGATAAAAAAATCGTCAGTCATATCAAGAGGAGATTTTTGGTGTTCCATGTTTTTGCCTCCATAATAGTAGATATTATATAAATCAATTATCAATAGTTGTCAATATAGCTAATTCTCTAAATAAATCTAACAAGGTTTGTTAGGAAAACCAAAAATTAATGTCACCCCCCATCTGATTGTTATTTTAAAAACAGGTTGCCATTTGAATTGATTTTATGTATAATAGAGTTATATAAATTTAATTTATACTTCATAACGAAATTGATAACGGGGGGTAGATATGTATTGCGATTCATGTAGAATAAGACCGTCTCTCGTTGTTGTTCAAGAGGTTGTGAACAACAGTGTAAATGAAGTCCACCTTTGCCTTCAATGTGCCGCAAAACTCGGCATTACACCGCCTGTTAACGGCGGAAGCCCGCTTTCTTATATTAGTTATATCGGTTCTCTTGCAGAAAGAGTTTTAAGTTTGCAAAAATCATCATTGGATCTCTGGTCATCTAAAAAGTGTAATAACTGTGGTTTGAAGGGTGAAGAGCTGATCAAATCGGGAATAGCCGGTTGTAAGGATTGTTATACGGTTTTTGATGAGCTTATAAGTTTTGGAAGGAATAGAAGTAATGTCCCTTCGTATAAAGGCAGGCTGCCCGAACAAATTCATTCAAAGAAAGATAATAGGAATAAGATACGGACATTAAAGAAAGAGCTGAAAGAGCTTGTCCGTTCAGAAAAGTACAAAGAGGCCGCAGAATTGAGGGATCGTATCAAGGAGATAAGCACCGGTTCGGGAGAGCGTTGATGTCATATTCTATATATAATAATTCTGTTTTTAACAGTTCTATTACTGTTTTTAGGAATATTGAAAGGTTTAACTTCACTAACAGACTATCAGATGAAAAGAAATCAGAGCTGTATCATTGTCTATCAGAATATATTTTAAGAATAGACCCTTGTTTTAAATTTATTGATCTTTTGACATGTTCACCGGTAACTAAAGGTGTCTTGTATGAAAAAGGTCAGATAAACCGTGAGATGTTCACGGCATGTCAAGGGCAGATTGCTGTTTCTGATAAAAACAAAAGCTCATTCGGGATAAACATTTTTGATCATTTAACAATTTATTCTGCCTCTCCGGTTCTTGATTTAAAAAGCCGCTTTTATGATGTCTATCAACTGGAAGGAGAGATTGGTAAAACCGAGAATTTTGCAGCAAACACTAAACTTGGTTATCTGTCACCCTTGGTTAAAGCATGTGGTATGGGGATGTTTGGAGAGGTTAGGGTTTTTTTACCCGGACTGTCAACAAGGGATAATTTTGAAGAGTTGTCAAAGAGTTATTTTAGAAAGGGTTATGAGTTGGCAAAAGTAAACCCTGTTGAAGGTGTTGTTTCTTCATATTTTACAATAAGAACTATATTTAATTACGGTGTTACAGAGCAATCATTAATTGAGGGGTTTGAGGACGGGGTCCGGGCAATAATTGATCTTGATAGGGATATTCTGACTAAGAAATACAATAATCAAAAACTCTTAATGACCGATAATATTTACCGGAGTTATGGGATTCTTGCAAATGCCCGCTTAATGAAATTTGATGAGGCGGTATCACACCTTGATAATCTCAGAACCGGGCTTATTCTTGGTTTAGATACCGGTTTAGATGCAGATCAGCTGAACAGGATAACGGGCTGCATAAGTCAGGCGCATATATCCGATCATATAGCATCGTCGGGTGGATCAGAGAATTGTGTCCGTGCAGATATTATCAGAGCCATGATATCAAGTTTCTAATAAAACACAGAGGTAAATATGTATAATAGGGGATTTACGGTAAGGGCTAACAGAGTTATAAAGATACTTGCTCAAGAGGAGGCCAAGCGGTTCAATGCCGACTCAGTTTTAAATGAGCATATTGTCCTTGCAATACTAAGGGAAGAGGATGGTGTTGCTGTAAGGTCATTGGTGTCTCTCGGTGTTGTTATTAAGGATTTTGTTCTCGATATAGCGGATACTGTCAACAGAAAGGATGGCCCGCCTTATCTCGGAGAATTACCTTTATCACCTGCCGCTCAAGAGACGCTTGAAATTGCATCAGAAGAAGCAAGGAATATGGGGCATAGTTATATAGGAACTGAGCATGTGTTTCTTGCGGTTGTTACCTCCCCATTTTCGATTGTAGGGGGGATTCTAAACGATAAAGGTGTTAACCCCGACAGATTTAGAGAGGCGGTAATAAAGGTTATAGGGTTCGGGCGGATCGCAATCAAAAAAAATGTGATTAAAAAGACGCCTGTACTTGATGAATTTGGAAGGGATCTTACGGAATTAGCAAAAGCCGGCCGTTTGGATAAAGTAATCGGGAGAGACCTTGAGATACAGCGTGTTTTACAGATATTATCACGCCGCACTAAAAACAACCCTGTATTAATAGGTGTGCCGGGGGTTGGGAAAACCGCCATTGTTGAAGGAATTGCATCAAGGATAGTTGAGTGTAATGTTCCTGATATGCTTGCCGGCAAAAGGATTGTTTCTCTTGATCTGGGGCAATTGATTGCCGGAACAAAGTACCGCGGTGAGTTTGAAGAGCGGCTCAAAAAGGTAATGAGGGAGATCACTGAAGCCACAAATATTATACTTTTTATCGATGAACTGCATACAATCATAGGCGCGGGTGCGGCCGAAGGGACGGTTGATCTGTCAAATATGCTAAAGCCGGCGTTATCAAGGGGTGAGATACAATGTATCGGTGCAACTACTCTAAATGAATATCGTAAGTATATCGAGAAAGATGCCGCACTTGAGCGGAGATTTCAGTCGGTGTTTGTTGATGAGCCGTCTATCGAGGATACCTGTGGAATTCTCCATGGAATCAAGCATCTTTACGAAAACCACCATAATGTAAAGTTTACAGATAAGGCAATCGAGGCGGCGGCAGTATTAAGTGAGCGATATATCGCTGATAGGTTCCTGCCGGATAAAGCTATCGATCTTATCGATGAAACCGGTGCTAAGGCGCGATTGATACATTCTGCGAAACCACAAGAGATTGATAGGATAGAACGGGAGATTGCTGAATTGACTAAAAAAAAGGGTGAGCTTGTAAAAGATCAGCTTTTTGAAGAATGTGAGGTTATCAAAGAAAAAATTGACCGGCTGGTTATTGAAAAGGAAGCGGCGGCCGCGGATTGGAAAAAGCGTTCTATCGCAGACCGTTACATTATAGATGAAGAACACATTGCCGAGATAGTATCCGGTATGACCAAAATACCGGTTTCAAGACTTAAACAGTCAGAGACAAACAGACTTATTAATATGGAGTCAGAGCTAAACTCTAAGATTGTAGGACAGGATCATGCGGTCGGTGCAGTTTCTTCTGCTGTCAGACGATCGCGCATGGGACTTGGCTCCAAGCGTAGACCCTTAGGGTCGTTTATTTTTCTGGGACCGACCGGTGTAGGTAAAACAGAGCTTGCCAAAAGGTTATCGGAGTTTCTATTCGGCGATACCGATTCATTGATCAGGATAGATATGTCAGATTTTATGGAAAAACATGTTGTATCGAGACTAACCGGTGCTCCTCCGGGATACATAGGTTATGAAGAAGGCGGGCTCCTAACAGAGAAAATCAGAAGACGGCCATACTCGGTTGTATTGCTTGATGAGATTGAGAAGGCGCATCCTGATGTTTTTAATATTCTCCTTCAGATACTTGAAGAAGGGGAGATCGCCGACAATCTGGGGCACACTGTGTCTTTCAGGAATACAATTATTGTAATGACAAGTAATGTCGGAGCGAGAGAGATCAATAGAGATAACGGATTTGGATTTGTAGGAAATGATGAGGAGACAGCAGAAAGGGATATTAAAAATCGTGCTATGAGTGAATTAAAGAGGGTTTTTAATCCGGAGTTTCTAAATAGGATTGATGAGGTGGTGGTTTTTAAACCTTTATTTAAAGATGCACTCAAGTTGATTCTCGATATTATGTTTGAAGAGATTAAATCAAACCTTAAAGAGCATAACATTACGATTGAGCTTACCGATCTTGCCCGTGAGATTATAGTTGATAAGGATTTCGAAAAGAGATTCGGCGCAAGACCTTTAAGACGGGCAATTCAAACTATGATATCTGATCCGCTATCAGTCGAGATGTTAAACGGCAAGATAGTTAACGGTGATAGAATTATAGTTGATGTTGAGGGATCTGCACTTAAATTTAACAAAAAAAGTATTAAAAAATCAAAAAAATCAGCGGAAACCGCAGTTGTTGAAGCAGGATCATAGTTATGAATAAAGAACCGGATTTTAAGAAATTTGATATTTACGATATTGTATTGGTTTGCGGTTTACCGGCATCCGGAAAGTCGTTTTTTGCAAAGAAGTATTTTGCTGAATCAGATATAAAGAGGGTAAACAGGGCAGAAATCAGGCGAATGCTCTATGAAATGTCATCTTTCGGTGATAAATGGTCAGAGAAGAGTTTCAGCGATGTTGATGAAGCCATTGTTAAACATGTTGAGAAGAAGATAATTGAGCATTATATTCAAAACAGCATCCGGATCGTTATTGATAATACAAGCGTAACCAAGCAATCAAGAAAGTATTATACAGATATTGCTAAGCAGAATAAAAAAAGTATTGCGGTGATTTTTATTAATACTCCCGTGCAAACATGTATTCAGAGAAACCGCAGCCTGCCCGATAGTAAACCGGAAAGCGTTATCTCCAATCTGTATGCGTCCCTTCAACTGCCCGATAAGGCAGAGGGGTTTGCCGAAATAGTAATAATATAAATAAGGGAGTGAAGGTTATGGGATTTATTCATCAGGTAAAACTATCTGCATCAGAAGACAGATTAGAGAAGTTAATTCAGGAAAGACTCAATCCCGGCTCTGATAAAGAAGCGATTGATAGAAGGATTTGGGATCTTTTTGGTGAAGAATGGGCAATCCTCTTCACTGATTTGTCCGGTTTTTCGAGAAAAGTTGCAGAATTTGGTATTATACACTTCTTACAGGTAATTTATGAGTCTGAGAGGCTGTTAATACCTTGTATAGATAAATATGACGGGGTTTTGTTAAAGCTGGAAGGTGATAGTATGATGATCGTTTTCAGGCGGCCCGAAAAGGCGGTGGAATGTGCACTATCGATGCAGAATACACTTCTTGAATATAATAAAGACCGTGGTGACACCGAAAAAGTTTTGTTGTGCGTAGGGATAGGTTACGGAAAGATGCTAAAAATAGGAGACAGTGATGTTTACGGGTCTGAGGTCAATGCGGCAAGCAAACTTGGTGAGGATATAGCTAAAGCCGGAGAAATACTTGTTACAGGGAGTTTAAAAAACGCATGTTCTGACATGAAGAAAATTAAGTATCAGAAAATATCCGAGTTTGTGCCCGGAGCTGAAGAGTCATATAAGATTATATATTAAACAGGGGGCGTTATTATGAGTAAATATCTTGTTTGTGCTGTTTTAATTGTTTTGTTTACGGGGTGCAATACGACCAAGCTTGGGCTGAAAGTTCCTAAGAATATTCAGTCGGATACAAATGATGAGAATCAAAACGGAAATGATTCAGATATTCAGAGCGAAGATGTAAATACAGTAGTTCAGGGGTTTCTCGGTAAAAGGTACAGCGAACCGGTATTTGTCGGCAATGAGCGAATAAACCTTGATTGTATCGGGCTTATTCTTGCAGTCTATAAAAGCATGGGGATAGACCTGTCAGTCGATTTTAACAGGCATCCCGGTAACGGAATCTCAAGACTCTATGCCACCTTGCTTGAGAGGAGTCTGCTGCATAACGGTCGTCCCGCTGTCGGTGATATAATCTTTTGGGACAATACATGGGACAGATCGCAGGATGGCAACCCCGGCAACAATCCGCTTACCCACGCGGGTCTCGTTCTTACGGTAGAACCTGACGGGCAGATATATTATGTTCACGCTAACTATGTCAGGGGTGTTGTTGTTGAGGAGATGAACCTTGAAAGGCCCGATGTTTACAGGGATCAAAGCGGTAAGGTTTTGAATTCAATTTTGTATTACCCCGCAACCACTACAAATCATCCGGAGAATTGGCTTTCCGGACAGCTTTTTAATAAATACGGAAGAGTTGTAAGAAGTTTGTTTTAGTGTGGAATCGGATTATGAGGTGAAGATGTCGCAAATACTTATTAGCGGACTTAAAGTTAATACTTTTATCGGGGTTTATGAGAACGAACAGGCGCACTCTCAACAGATAAGTATTGACATTGTAATTGAATATAATGACTATGAAGCATCAATGAGTGATAAAATTGATGATGCAGTTGATTATTATACAATTACCGAGCGGATTAAAGAATATTTGTCAAACAGTAGACACAGGTTGATTGAATCTTTGAATAGAGCGTTGATCGGCATTGTTGCCTCTGATCCAAGGGTGAGTTTTTGCAAAATATCTACGACAAAATTCGGCGTATTGGAAGGGGCTGATTCTGTAACACTGACTACTGAATTCCGGAGTGACGAGTAATGGAATGTAAACAAAAAATTAATCAAAAGAATTGTAATTGTACCTACCCTTGTGATAAGAGGGGGGCATGTTGCGATTGTATTGCATATCACAGAAAAAGAGGTGAACTTCCCGCTTGTTATTTTACGACAGAACAAGAAAAAACTTACAACAGATCTATTGAGTATTGGGTAATTCAAAATAAATAATCTTTTGCGGATAAACAATTATCAGATTAAAGATTGCCGAAAAAAAATTGAGGGGATTGCTATTAGATGCAAAATTATTTTGCCAATTAGATAATAGTTTCGGAATGATTTATGAAAGAGAAATTTATTGTAATCGGTGACACACATGGCTGCCTAAGACCTACTTTAGAAGTAGTTGATACCTGTAATAAACTTTATCCGACACACAAAATAATATTTTTAGGCGACTACTTGGATAGAGGCTTAGAAGTGAGTGAATTGATTCAATTTATATCTACTTTAAATGCCGTTTTTCTATTAGGTAATCATGAACAAATGTTTTTCTCTAATCTAAATGTACTTATAAACAATAATTTTGACCAAAAAACAATTGTTGGATTCTTATCAAAATACAGAATAGATGATTATTGTTTAAACTGGTTATCAAATAATTTAAAAATAAAACATGAAACAGCAGAATATATATTTTCTCATGCCGGTCTTAATCCCAAGAAAAGCATTAATGATCAAAATGCTGATGATTATTTGTGGAGTAATTCTATTGATTCTTATAAATTAATAACAAAAAAAATTGTAGTTCATGGACATACGATGGTAAAGAATGTTAGTATTAATGATAATAATATAAATATCGACACCGGATGTGGTAAAGGTGGAAAACTATCAGCGTTAATTTTACCGGAAATGGATATAATATCCAGTAAAAGTATTGGATTTGATTTAGAGAGCCATTGTATCTAATTTCCCTAATATTTTCAAGTGAACGGATATTGCATAAGCTCTTGTTATACTTACTATCAGGAGCTTATTATGGAAGCGATATATAAACTTGAGCGATTTTTGAGCATATCTGATAAGTGTAAATACCCGGTTGAACTATATAACTGGTGTTCGGGCTTTTATTCTTCAGTAGAGTCGGCTGAAAAATCAATTAAAACTATAGTCGGTTTAAAAGATACCGACCTTTTAAAGTTCTCGAAGACAGAGTTTTTCAAGCTGGTTATGATTTCATTGGATACAGCGGAAAATCAGCATAAAGATGAGAAGATGTATCTCGCAAGTGGGACACACAACGGCGGAATCCTCGATAAAATGATAACTACAGAGCTAAAGTTCAGTATGCAGGATAGAGTTGTATTCTTTTTTGCTGATAAGTTATATGCAGGGACAGTGATAATGACGCCGGAAATTTTGTCGGTATCAAAAGCAGATGCCGATGATTTTGAGGTATTCAAGCACTCAACATATAAGATCAGAGTGTTAAATAAGAAAAAGATTTTAAACATTTATGAATATGATATACTCTATAAACTTTAAATGCGGATGGTGTTGCTATGAAAATTACAAAGTCAATTTTTCCTGTTCTATATGAGATAAATAAACTTATCATTAAAAATAAAGGGATGAGCAGGTCTGATCTTGCGTTGAGATTTGGTGTGACAGAACGATCTATTACAAACTATGTTAAGACGCTTATAGAGATGGGCGCGCCTATAAAGTCGTCAAAAAACGGCTATGAATATGAGATCCCATTTTCATTTGAGCCTGTCAACAATGAACTGATGATATTCTATTCATTTATCAGAAATCTGATTAGATCAAGTGTGTATATTCCGGAGTATATTGCAAATCTTGTGTCCATACAGTTAGATGAGTTTTTTGAAACTGAGGATTTTTTAAAAATAGCAGATCATATTGTTTACGATTTTCAGGTATTTGAAAAAATAGAAGATGAAGTTTTCAGCTCCGTTGTAAATGCTCTGATTAGAAAAGTTCGGCTTGAGATTACATATACAAACTCAAGCGGTGAAACATACAAAAGAGTTATAGAACCATATAAACTCTATAATTACTCAGGTCTTTGGTACATCGTTGCATCATCAGGCGACTCCGGTGAACTAAGGCTTTTTGCTATGTCACGGATAACAGGCGTTACTGAACTTAAACAGTCATACAAATCTAAAATAACCGATTCAAAACTAAATGAGTTTATAAAAGGGTCATTTGGCATTTACAAAATAATATCTGATGAAAATATATCAGAGACCGTTACAATCCGGTTCTATGATACTGCTAAAGCGATAAATAACAATATGATCTTTCATAAAGATCAGCGGAAGTCTTATGGAACAGATCCGGTTAAAGGTGAGTTTGTCGAGTTTTCATTTTTGGTTAGAAATACAAACGAGCTTTATGGTAAAATCTTGCAATTCCACAAAAATGCCGAGATAGTCTGTCCCCAAAATATAAGAGACGGATTAAAATCGATAATTGCCGATCTCTATAAATCATACTTCGCAGATTAAAATATCTCACTCAATAATTTCAAGTGAACGATTATTTCCTTTGAGTATGTAGCCAAAGCGACATTTTAAAAGGAATTATTCATCAGCTTTACTTAATGCCGTTAAATATAACTCATTGCTTATTCGTATGTTATGAGCTATCAAATTGTCTAGTAAAGGTTTTATTTCTTTAATTAGGCCTGACATTTTTGCTTTTAGTAACAAACCTATAGTTCCTATTACATTAAGATTTTTATACATTGCTACTTGCCTGGCTTTGTAATCGTCGATTAGAATTGTTTTTATGTTATTTTCAATAGCCAAAATAATGGCTTCAGACTCACCCTTATCAATCTCAAAATTCAACATTTCTACAGCTATGTGATTATTTATAGAACGAACATTAGTCTTGAGAAATGATTTTAGCATTTCTGAATAGGGTTTATCATTTTTCGTAAGTTCACGATAAACCTCTTCAGGTATAATAAATTCTTCAAATATGTCTTTTAACAGATCAAGTTTACCGATAACAGAAAGGCTTATAATGGGTGAAGTATCTGCTACAATAATCATATATCAAGAATCTCTAACTCTTTATCTAAATCCTCTGCAGGATAATTAATGACATCAACATTATGTTTACCGGCCTCAGATATAAACTCATACAATGACAAGCCTGACAGCAGTGCTGCTTTGCCTATTGATAGCTTATGCTCTCTATATAAAAATAATGCTGTAAAAAGTTTTGTCCTGTTTTCAAATTCTGTCTTGCTTTCATTTAAAGAAAAAAGAATCTCTTGTGGCACATTAAAACTTATAACTGTATCTGTCATAACATATACCTCATATTAAAAATACCATTTAAAATATTGTTTTGCAATAATTATTTTATAGCGTTGATTTTCTATAAGTTGAAATCAAAGCAGTTGTTAGCTTTCGCAGATTAAAATAATTCACTCAATAATTTCAAGTGAACGATTATTTCCTTTGAGTATGGTATGCTAATTACATATTATAACAAGGAGTTTGATTATGAGAGTGATGAAAGGGGCGATACTGCTCATGTTACTGTGCTTATCCGTGTTTAGTTGCACAAAGAAAAGCTCGGAGAATGACTGGCGGCTTTACCTGAAAGAGATGGAGTCTTTCTGCAATGAGTACAGCGGCGTTATCAAGGGGATGATGTCGGGTGATCCGACTGTGTTAATCAAGTCTGCCAAGATCATCGAGAAGTACAATAAGCTTGTAGATAGGAGCGACTATTTCGAGAACAATCTAAAAGGTGATGAACTTGCCGAGTTTGAGGCAGAGTATCAGAAAATTTTGCTCAAATTTACATTAGACAGCACCGGCATACTTGATCAATTTAAAGGTTTATTTTAAGGAGGCTTACTATGAGTTTTGGTGATATAGTTTCAATGTTTGTTTTATTTGCAATTCAGATTTTAATAGCATCTCTTGTACCTGCTATATTTATAAATATAATGGGAAAAAAGGCGGCTAAACTTGAAAATATCAATTATTTAAAAAGTTTTATTATCTCAATATTGGGTACTATAAGTTTTTTTGTACTGATTCTTGTAATCAGTGGTCTGGTTTGGTTGATCAGTTATATCGCAGCAAGGGAGGCATTAAACAACCCCGAAAGTGTGATTGCAAATATTACAGGGCTTTTTGGGAGCTTTTTTAACCCCGTAAAAATGTTAATGAATCTTCCGCAACTTATCAGGTTTTTTATAAACTATCAAGTTGCCCTGCTCATATTATTATGTGTTTTCTGGATAACCGTATCTACGGCGGCTCATATCTTCTGGGCAAAGGTACTGTTAAAAACAGCCATTTTGAAATCCTTTATTACAACAATCTATATCCCCATATCATGGATAATCGGGTATTTGGTTGCATACGGGATTATAAATGCGGCTCTAAAGAGTTTATTTTAACTTCATTTATTCCGGGTCTATTTTACTTTAAATACGCCCGGATTATTTATATATTTTTTAGAAATTATACTATTTTAAGCTATTTATAAATATATTTGATATATGCTTTGATTTAGGTTAAATATCGGTGCTTTAGGGCGATTTAACTCAATTATAACAAATTATAGCAAAAAAATAATTTAAAATATAATTTGAATGGTTGATATTTTTGTGTATAACTTAGGGGATATATAAGTTGAGAGAAGTTTTGCATACCTTATCTATACTTTTACAAACAGAAGGATGAAATGAAAAAATCAATTGAAAATATTTATCGTAATGATAATCATGGAGGAAAAATTAATGATATAACAAATACAATATGCATAGTTCCCCGTTCCGGTGATAAGGGGCTTTTAAAGTCAACTATTTATGAATACAACAAATCACAGAAAATTGATTGCTTTGTTCTTCCTGAGATTGTAACACTTTTTGACTTAGCGGTAAAGATAGCTGATGTCGGCGTTGATAAGGTGTTGTATGAAACGGACTTCAAATACCTCATGGTAAATCTCGGTAAAACTGATGTCGGTCAGAAAATAAATAAAAAGTTTACCGATCCTAACAACACTGCTTATAGATCATATCTGTTTGCCCTCATTAACAACCTGTTATTTAGTGACAAAAGTTTTAATGATCACTGTTTCTATGACGATCTGCGTGAAACAGGGCTTACAGATGCCGATCTAGATGGAATTGTTGGGTTTATTAGAAGTCAGGGGTTTGTATTTAGGGCAGATGTATATAGATCGGCTCTTAATAGTAGTAATGCCGGTTCACCCTTTATACAAGGTAAAACTATTTTTTATTTTCCTGGTGAGTTTTATACTAAACTTGAATCCGACTTGCTCATTAAAATCGGAGCTATCTCGCATATTCCTCAAGAATACTCAAGTGAAAACCCTGTTGATATTGTTAAAAAAGCCGTTGACTCGTTTAAGGATAATAAAAGTTTTATATTTAGGTCTGTTTCTGCTGAGAGCGAGCAGTTTCGCTATATTTATCAACATTTAAGAAAAGAGGTGAAGGAGTCCAACAACGATCTCTCATACAGTAATTATGGGGTTTACTGCTCAAACAGTTCTACACTCAATGCAGTTACTTCCTATCTGACATCTAAGAACATTCCTGTTGTCAGTAGTGCAAGAACTACATATCATGAAAATGAGTCCCTGTTAATCTGTGCTTTTGAAACTGCTATTACAAGGTCAGTAAATGCGGCTGTTGATTTTTATAATTTATACTTAAATCCGTTCAGTCCGGTTAAAGTTGATACAGGCAATAGTGAGCCTGACATCGGTTATTTTACAGCTTCACTAAAAAATGAGGATAATCGCTATTCGTTTAGTTTTGTAGGTGAATATAATGGAAAAAATGAACGCGATAAGTTTTTAAACTACATGAAAACCATCTGTGAAATGTCCGATAGCCAAAAGAAAAGCTATAATGATCTAAAAGACATCTTAAATATGATGGATAGTCTGGGTAAACGAATCGGTATCAAAAGTAAACTGATTACTTTTCAAGACGCTATTAAGAAACTGTTTGATGATAAACCGCAAATTATCGAGGTTATAAAGTATTTATCAGAAGTTTTGGCATCTAAAAACACAATCCAATTATCTGAGTCGTTTGTGGGGGTTAAGATATTTACTCCCGACTCAATTATTCCGGATGTCAAAAAAGTATTTATATTAGATCTTGAGGATAGCAGGTTTTTAAGGGACAGTTTTACCAATAAACTATTATTGCATTCAGATTTCCTTGAGTTTGAAAAAGAGATCTACGGAGTAAGTAAGGAACACTTTCTTGCAGAGCGATTTGCATCTTTGATAGGCTCGAGCGTTGAAGATATCAATTTTTTATTACCAAACTATGATGAAGGTACAATAGTTTCCCGTTACATGGATATTTTTAAAACAACCGATGAAATGCCTTATAAAGTTATACCTGATAAATTAAATATATCAGCTAAAGGTTCTTTTAAATCTGATTTTACTAAAATTGATCAATATGAACCGAAAAAAGAGGTCGAAACCACTCCTAGATTAAAAGAGTTTTCAATAAAATACAAAGGCGATGATGTAAGCTCCTTCTTAAAAAAGAATCTTACAAGTGCAACAAAGATCGAGTCATTTGTTAAGTGTCCGACAAGGTTTTTGCATGATTTGGAAGATAAATACCAGAAGATAGAGAGCAAAGAACGATTTGATAAGGGTAACGCATTTCATGAGTTTGCACAGCGGTTTCTCAAGAGAATTAGGGATAACTCAGAGCTGTTTAGTGATATTGTATTACCTGAAAGAACAAAGAGTTTAAGAATAAAATCACCGATTAAGAACTATATAAAAGGGACAAAACAAAACAGTTTTATACATGATATATTTGATGCTGTTGGTATAAGTGAGATATTTGATGAATTAAAAGCTATATATAAAAACCTAAAACTAAATGATAAGGATTACTATAACTATGCAGATTTTATAGTTAAGTTTATAGTTGATATTGTAAAAAAAATTGATAAGGAAGTAACCAAAACATTTAGATTTGAGGTGCAACTTGGTAACTTTACCTTTAAAGACCTTGATATTACGATCAATAAGGGGTATGCGGATTTTCTATTTATTGATAGAGATAAAAGATTACACATAATAGATTTCAAGTCGGGTGAAGTTAAAAAATATAAAGATGAGTTTGACAATTTTAGAGTTGCACAGCTTCCCATATATCGTGAGATAGTTAAATCTGCCTCCGGCAGTTATTTCCGGTTTGATGAGCCAAAAACCGGCTCTGAAACCATCGATGAAGATTATGTAAAATCAGCCGGCTCGATTGTATATAGTTATGTTTCTTTTAAAGATTCTACCGAAACTACTGAACCTAAAGATTATGACCTGTATTTTAGTAATTTTACGGATAAACTCAAAGGTAAGTTTACAGATGCACTTTCCGGCAACTTTAGAGCCGAAAGAAACTGTGATTGTGATTATTGCTGCCTTAATGCGGTTTGTACTGCCCCTGACAATGAAACAGATAAAATGGTAAAAGTACCGACAGAGGTATTTTCTGATTTTCCGTTTAGAACTCAAGATGTTTCTAAGATCGATGACAAACGACATAAAAAAGTATTTATACAGTTTGATGAAAATAAGGCAAAAGGTGTAAGTAACCTATCTGATGATATTGTGATATCGGCAGGTGCGGGAGCCGGTAAGACCGAGGTTCTCTCTTCCAGATTTGTAAATATCTTAATAAACGGAACGAAGCTTGAGAATATAGTCTGTATCACATTTACAAACAAAGCCGCGGGTGAGATGAAAAAACGAATACTGTCAAAGATAGATGACACTCTCGCGGTCGGCAGTTTTTTTGCGATAGAAAGGTCAGACAATAATTACAGTTTAAATGATGATCAAAAGAGATGTCTAATAAAAGCAAGAGAGTCATTTTACGATAAAAATAGGATCACTACATTTCACTCGTTCTGCATAGATACGATGGATAGATTTAGAAAATATGATGATGAAGGAGATCTTGAAACTACTATCACAGATGAGGCATTATTCAGGGAAGAGATGTATCGTATTTTAAATAACGGATTCAAAAATGACTTTATAGATTTACTGACAGATGAAAAGGGAAAAACTGCTTTTAAGGAGTGGATAGAGTACCAACAGATTTATTATTCAGGAGATTTTGGAAAGGGTGGCGTTATCCCTTCCATAATCGACTTTATGGATAGGTTTAGTTTATCAGGTCAAAACTATGATGATGTTTTGAGTGAATCACTTGATGATTTTACTCTACATAAAAAGAGTAAATTAGAGGCTGATCAGGAATTATTTGAGAAATATAAAAAGAAAGATAATGATGAACTAACGGAAAAAGAGTTCTATATCCGTCGTGCCATTTTAAATTTATCACAGAAACTATTAAGTGATATCGAAGATTATAAACTGGCAAACGGTTTGTCAAGTTTAAATGATTTTCATGTTGGTGTAATTAAGCTCCTGGAAAATAAACCGGAAGTGTTGAACAAATTGAAAAGTGAGATTAAACACCTTCTCATCGATGAGTTTCAGGATACGAACTGGCTTCAAAAGAGAATAATTGAACTACTTCACCCGAATAGTGAAGCTAATAAATTATTTATAGTTGGTGACTTAAAGCAGTCGATCTATAGATTTCAGCAGTGCGACAACCAGATATTTGAGGTTTACCGTGACAGTTGTTCCAACTACCTGACATTTACCGAGAACAACAGGTCTGTTTCTGATATTATAGATTTTAACAATCATTTTTTTTCTAATAACAACTTTGATCCTTACAACATATTCTACCATACAAGTAAAGATAAAAACAAAGTCGAACTGGCCCAATACCCATCATACAAAGAAAAACAACAAAGTGAAAAGCCCTGCATAACCATCGCTGAGTTTGGTTATAAAAAAACAGACGAAGCTGATGGTGAAGAAAACAGTGCCGAGAATCTACGGGTTAAGGAGAGCGAGGGCTTTTACATCGCTAAAACTATAAAGCTAAGTAAAGATCAAGGTGTTGATTTTAATAATTGGGGTGTTCTTGTCAGGTCATATACAAATGTTACGCATATACTTGAAGCTCTTAATAACTGCGATATCCCGTACTCATTTGTAATGAAAAGAGACTTTTTTAAACTCACATTTATACGGGAAGCGATAAACATCTTAAAGGCGATCTACGGAATAGCTCTGACTAATGAGGTCGGCTATGATGACAATCTTTTAGGATTGTGTGCGAGACTCAAAAATGATGAGGACTTAAAGAAGAGGGGGGTGGAATATTGTTTAAATACTGTCATTGCAAGTAAAGAGTACAACTCAACATTTCTAAAGAAGGAAGATGGAGATACATCGCAGGAACTTCTATTTACACTCATAGGTATAATCAATCAACTAAGTAATAGCAGTCAGGGTAAAATAACCGATCTATTTACAGGGCTTGATAGAATGATTGAAGAAAACAGTGTTGGGATAGAGACGCACAAGCGGGATGCGGTCAAGATCATGACAATTCACAGCTCTAAAGGTCTTGAGTTTGAACATCTGATAGTTGCCAATGTTAGTCCAAATGATAACTATAGTAAAGATCTGATTAAGTTTATCAATAAAGTAGAAGGTGAAAATCAGAACTGGATCGATCACACAGTTAAAGGGATAAAAGAGTTTGACGGTGAGATAAAGGATGGTTTTTGGTACAGTGAGTTATTAAAAATGGAAAACACCTTTTTTGATGAAACAGAAAAAGCTAATCTATTATATGTAGCCCTAACCCGTGCCAAGAAATCATTAACAGTTACCATGCTTAGAAATCAGATAAATCCTGAAAAAGGGGAGTGCATAAAAAAAACCGGAGCAAACTGGGTATGCAATATAGAGAGCAACTTATTTGATGCGTTTGGCATAGACCCGTTATTTGATGTTAAAACCATTTCAAAGCCTGTTCCTGTTAAACTGCAGAGGATAGAAATAGACTCAATTGTAAAAACCGGCAGAACCGGAAATAGTAAAAAATTAATCGCGGATGAAGGTATGATAGAGTCTGATAAAAATACCAAACTATATACGGTAACAGGACTTCTATACAAAAACGAAGTTGATACCAATAAGGATGAATACGATGTTTCCCGAAATGATGAATCAACTTCAATCAGAGCAACAGGTCGGGGAACTCTAGTCCACGCATTCTTTGAGAAATATTTATCCCAAATAATCGACAAAGGGTTTAATAAATCAGGTGATTATATCATTCATTACAATAATGAAATCTCTACAGAAAATGAAGAGATGATTAACGAAGTGACTATAATGATTAAAAATATCCTTGAATGCAAGGATTTTACAACATTGTTTAATGACCACAAGCAGATATATACAGAGCTTGACATCATTTTTAAAAAGCCTGATGATGCAGGTAATGATCAAATAATCAACGGTATAATAGATCTTGTTATAGAATACGATGACCGCATAGTGCTACTTGACTATAAGACATACTCAGGGGATTTGCCGAGGGATGAAAAATTAGATAATTATAAACGACAGCTTGAGTTCTATGAGTTTGCGTCTTCATACCTGTTTAATGGTAAGAAAATCACAAAAGCATTGATGTTTACAGGTAGAAAACAGGCATCGTTGGTGATGGTGTAAATTTCTCGCCACACATCAGCGTCTAATGGGATTGGAGATAATTTAACTTATTATTATCCAATCCGTTGTTAATAATAAATATTTATGATATTCTTCATCACATAAAATCTCACCGGAGCTATAAATGAGCAATGAACATATAAAAGAGTATCTGAATCAAGTTAAAAAAGCGATAGACTCAAAACAGGCGACTGAGCATAGTTTTAGAGGTCATCTTGAAACTTTAATTAAAAACATAATGTCTAATCAGGTCGGGGTAATCAATGAACCGAAAAGGATTGCCTGCGGTGCGCCTGATTATATAATTCACAAGAAAAATATTCCGATCGGTTATATAGAAGCAAAAGACATCGGAGTTGACTTAAATAAAGTTGAGAAATCTGAACAGATGGGGCGGTATCTTGAAAGTATCGGAGAAAATATTATCCTTACCGATTATTTGGACTTCCGTTTTTTTAGAAACGGGGTAAAAGTTAAAGAAATAAAACTCGGTTCTGTTGATAGTGGAAAATTAAAACTTCTATCTGATAATGCAGATTCTTTTATATTGCACATAAAAGACTTTTGTACTTATGCAGGGATTACTATAAAATCATCTGAGGGGCTTGCAAAGATGATGGCAAAAAAAGCGCGGATGATGGAAGAGGTTATTTATAAAGCTGTAATGGATGAAAACGAGGACGACAACTCTTTAAGAGACCAATTAAAAGCATTCAGACAGATACTTATTCATGATCTTGGCGAAAAAACTTTTGCCGATATTTACGCACAGACTATAGCCTATGGTATGTTTGCGGCAAGACTTCATGATAAAACACTTGAGACATTTTCAAGGCAGGAAGCACGAGAGTTGATACCGAAAACAAACCCTTTTTTGAGAAATCTATTTGATTATATATCGGGTGCACAGCTTGACGATAGGGTTGTCTGGATTGTAGATGATTTGGCTGATATATTCAGGGCAACAGATTTGAAGGAGCTTTTAAAAGACTTTGGTAAAATGACCGCTCAAAATGATCCGTTTTTACATTTTTATGAGACATTTCTTGCCGAATATGATCCGGCACTTCGTAAATCACGAGGGGTATTTTACACACCGGAGCCGGTTGTTAATTTTATAGTACGCGCTGTTGACGATATATTAAAAGATGAGTTTGGTATCTCACAAGGTCTTGCCTGTACGGAAAAGATAAAAATAAAGTTTGAGAATGATATCGGCAAAAAGATCGACAAAGAAGTTCATGAAGTTCAAATACTCGACCCTGCGACCGGAACAGGGACATTTCTTGCCGAAGTGGTTAAACATATTCAAAAAGGATTTAAGGGGCAGGAGGGGATCTGGTCAAATTATGTTGATGAACACCTTATACCTCGATTAAACGGATTTGAAATCTTGATGGCGTCATACACAGTCTGTCATTTGAAACTTGAAATGCTTTTGGCAGAGACGGGATATAAACCGAAAGACGAATCTAAAGTAAATCGTTTGAGGGTATATTTAACAAACAGTCTTGAAGAACCGCACCCGGACACCGGCACATTGTTTGCAAGCTGGCTTTCAAAAGAAGCAACCGAAGCAAATGCAGTAAAAAAAGATACACCTGTTATGGTAGTGCTTGGGAATCCGCCGTATAGTGGAGAAAGCGCTAATAAAGGCGATTGGATAATGAAACTCATGGAGGATTACAAAAAAGAGCCCGGAGGTATTGATAAACTCGATGAGAGAAATCCTAAATGGATAAATGATGATTACATGAAATTTTTAAGATTTGGTCAGTTTTTTATTGAAAACAAAGGTGAGGGGATAGTTGCATTTATAAATCCGCACGGTTTTCTTGATAATCCTACATTTCGCGGTGTCAGATGGAATATGCTGAAAACCTATGATAAAATATATACAATAGACCTGCATGGTAACAGCAAAAAGAAAGAGGTTTGCCCTGACGGAACCCTGGATGAAAATGTATTTGATATACAACAAGGGGTAAGCATCAATCTGTTTATCAAAACAGGCAAAAAGAAAAAAGAGGAACTCGCAAAAGTATTTCATTACGATTTGTATGGTAAAAGAGAAGAAAAATATAATTATCTGCTTGAAAACACCATAAAAACAGTACAATATAATAAACTTGAGAATGTCGCACCGAATTATTTTTTTGTAATGAAAGACTTTGAAGAGCAGAAAGTCTATGATGAGGGTTTTTCTGTTGTAGAATTGTTTCCTCTCAATAATGTAGGTATTGTAACGGCAAAAGACTCGATATTGATTGCAAATACAAAACTAGAATTAAAAAAACAGGTCGAATCATTTTATAAAATTGAAATTAATGAAAGTTTGGTAAAACAAATATCATATCGACCTTTTGATAACAAGTTTGTATATTATGATACAAAACTTATAGAAAGAGCAAGAGAAAAAGTAATGCAACATTTTATAAGAGGTGAAAATATTGGATTGATTACATCAAGAAATGTATTTGGTAGTTATGGATGGAACGATATACAAATTTCAAAAACAATAACAGAATTTGGGATAATGGCAACAAGAGTAAGTAATGGAGCTCCAGTTATCCCCCTCTACCTCTACCCCGAATCCGACTCTCTCGACCTCTCCGCGAACTCCGCGCCTCCGATGTCCACGGATGGACAAGTGCCGCGATGCCACGATGGCATGGAGCGGCCGCGTGACACCTCATCCCCTCCCCGAACTCCCAATCTCAACATGGAAATAGTAACCCAAATTGCGGAGAAATTAAACCTAACTTTTATCCCCGAAAAAACAAGCTCGGAAGGAACATTTGCCCCAATTGATATTCTTGATTATATTTATGCGGTTCTTCACAGTCCGTCTTATCGTGAGAAGTATAAAGAGTTTTTAAAGATAGATTTCCCGCGAGTGCCTTATCCTGAAACTAAAGAGTTTTTTTGGAGTATGGTTAAACTCGGCGGTGAGATAAGAAAGATACATTTACTTGAACATCCTGTTATAAATCAGCTTATAACTTCCTACCCGATAAACGGCAATAATGTCGTCGAAAAGATAGAATATAAAGACGGTAAGGTGTGGATAAATCCGATACAATATTTTGATAAAGTGCCTGAGGTTGCATGGGATTTTTATATCGGAGGATATCAGCCCGCTCAAAAGTGGCTTAAGGACAGGAAAGGGCGTGAGCTTGGGTTTGAGGATATTTTGCATTATCAGAGAGTGATTGTTGCGTTGACTGAGACTGCGAGGATTATGAGGGAGATTGATGGGGTGATAGAATGGACACTATAATAAAACAGTTTTCAGATGAAACAAGAAATTCACTAAGAAATCATTTAGTTAAAATTTATCTTTTTGGTTCGAGAGCACGAAAGGACTTTACTGACAAATCGGACTATGACTTCTTGATTGTTGTTGATCAGAAAACAAAAGAGATTAGTGAAGCTGTTTTGGATATCAGCTCGAAGATTTCATCAGATAAAAACGAGTTGTTATCGACATTGATTTGGGATAGATCAGAATGGGATTTAAAAGTAAATTATCCTTTAGGAGTCAATATTTTGAAGGAGGGTATAGAAATATGAGTTTTTTAAAAGATATCTCTCTAATAAAAGACATTGTAGAAAAATCACTTGAAAAACTTAAATCTGCGGAAGACTTATATAGTCTAAAACACTATGATGATGCAATATCAAGAGCTTATTACTCGGTATTTCATATGATGACTGCAGTAGTATTTTCTAAAGGAAACACTTTTTCATCTCACAAAGAAACGATTAGTTTTTTTAACAAAGAATATTTAAATACAAGTCTGATAACCGACATACTTTTCAAAGACATCAAGGATCTTTTTGATAAAAGGCAAGCAGGTGATTATGACATCAAAACAGGATTTGATGAAAACACCGCTAAAGATTGTATAATAAAAGCTAAAAATATTTTTAATAACTGTATAAGATATTTATCAGACATTTATCAAGAAAAATTTGAGTATTTGATATAGTTTATTCAGCGAAGATTATGAGGGAGATTGACGGGGTGATGGGGGAATGAGCATTGATGAGCAAAAGAAAAAAAGAATATTGAATGGCATTAATAAAACCGGATTCCCTTTTGAGTTTAAAATATCAAAAATATTAGAAAACAATAATTGGAATGTTATTAATAACAGGTATTATATTGATACAAATTCAAATATTGAAAGAGAAATAGATATTGTTGCATATAAATGCACTCTTTTAAATGATATTTAATTTTACACAGTTGAGTTGACACTCCCGGCAAATATTAAAATTGCAGTTTTTGATGACATTATTGAAATAACCTCTCCGGGGGTTCTTCCGAATGCAATAGAGATAGAAAACCTTTTTATCGAAAGAAGATCGGAAGTAAGAAATAAGTTGAAAATAAACTGCCGGTACCGGAAATAAAAGAATCGGGATATTTCCTTCAATTTATTTTTAAGCGAATGTCCGGTTCTGAAAACACAAACACCGATAAACACCGATAAAACACCGATAAACGAGTCAAAAAATGAGAATATTGTTATTGAATATCTCAAGAACAATAAATCTATTTCAAATGAAATTGCCAGAGAGATCACCGGATTATCCGCTGATGGCGTTAAGTCTCTATTTAAACGGCTCATAGAGAAAGGGCATATCGAAAAGCATGGTGATAAAAAAAGCACATACTATAATTTAACCCGAAACTCGATTTAGGATTTCCCCTCTACTACAATCTGCCCGGGTGCGGAATATGTCAATAAATACCACGCATCACATACAAATAAGCCGTACGGTCCTTCAAGCAATTTTCATAATTTATTAATTTTGGAAATCTTTCAGGCTAATTTTCTGCATTTCTGTGAAAGACTCATTACAGAAATATGTACCGTTTGCTATTTTTTTATTGTTTTTTCTCATGGTTTGTCCTTGTTTTTTATTTTCTTCATATTAATAACGATTTAGGTGTCAAAGTATGTACAAAAATGGCGGGGGAAATTAAAATATTTTATTTGGAAGTACAAGCGGGGACAACCTATGGCGGCTGATAGGATTATTTCACACATGATTTGACAGGCATAGGCTGTCCCCGCTGATTCCTCAACTGAATTAATAATACAAATCCTTATCTGACTCTTTTGTGTACCTGCCAAAAATAAATTTTCTCATTAAGTGTGCAATTTTAAATTTTGGGTAAACCGGAATAATACCTAGTCAAATTTCTTCAAAAGAACGATAACAAAGAAAATGCCGCAGGCATTTTTACATCTTTATTTAGTTCATAAGCGAAATTTATTGGGTAATTTTATTAAGTTGATAGTTTTAATAAAGGATAAAAGAAACGAATTGATTGTTAAATTAATTTGACATTATTAGATTCATAATTTATAGTGTTTGATAATAATATTTGACAGGAGCAAAAAATGAAGAGGTTTTTATTTATTTTATTGGCTGTGTTGGTTTCTCTTCCATTGTTTTCGGATGTTTTGATTATGAAAAACGGCAGTAAGATATACGGTTCAATCAGGGAAAAGTTTGAGGGGTCTATCTACATTATGACCTCATCAGGAATCAGAAGCATTGATGAGTCGAGTGTCGCAGAGGTTATTTACGGCGTTAATGACCCAGCGGTGTCCGGAAATAATTCATCGACAAATAATAATTCTTATACAGAGAATACAACAAGCGAAACAAATGAAAGCGGTGATTATTCATCTTATGAGATTGTTGATGATTCCGTAGAGAAGAGAGACTCTGCAAAAGTTTGGTTTATTGCGGGGACATCACTATTTTCTGTAGGAGTTGTTTACACAACAATTGCATCAGTGTTGTTTATTGCACCTGTGGCATTATATGCAAGCGGTAATTATTATCACCCGTTAGTCATATTTGCTGCTACTATTATTGATTTTGGTGATCAGGAGATGGTTAACGGTTTAATTGCCGCTGCAGTTGTCGGTCCCATTGCACTTGTTGCAGGGCTTGCCGTGATGATTGTTAACGGTATATTGTGGTCTATGTACGATAAAAGAGTAACACTTGTAATGGAGCAGGGGGCCGGTGGCGGGGATAGTATGCTGCTCGGGTTGAGCTTCAAGCTTTAAATAATTCAAATAATAGATTGACATAATCTTCTTCTAATTATATAACAACTTCCGTAGGTAATTTGTATTTATACGGAAGTTTTTTTATATTAACTTTTTTGGAGAAGGTTTTGGCTTATTGCTCATCAGACCATTCAAATCCGGCTTATTATAGGTTTTGGGACGGAGATATGTCCTATGCAGATAAAAGACCGAAATTTGGTATTGTTCTGAACGGCGGCGGCGAGTACGAATTCGGGTTTACCGAATTTATGAAAAGATGTGACCACGGTAATATCGTGATCATAAATGCCGCAGAAACAAATGAGGACGGCTCATACATAGAAAGTTCGTGGCTCTATGACGGTGTTATTATGGAAAAATACCGCCCCCATTCAATAGAGCATTTCGGTATCAGAACAAAAGCGGCAGCTTATGACGCTTATCTGATCGGAAGGGTTTCTATGGCTGACGGTATCGTGTTCGGCAGCGGTGATCAATTCAAATATGTTCAGAGATGGAAGAATACCCCTTTAGAACAAGCGATCAACAACCATGTTGCTATAGGCAAGCCGATTTACGGAACATCGGCAGGGGTTGCAATCGCATCAGAGTTTGTATATACCGGCGAGAATGACAGTATTTCATCAAGTCAAGCGTTTAGAGATCCCTATTATAATCCAACATACAAATATATCGAGGGCAATTTCCATGCTTTTACCCCACTTAAAGGTTATATCTGCGATACGCATTTTGCGAAAAGAGATAGATTGGGGCGTCTGCTTTCATTTATTGCGAGAATAGTTGAGAATGACAGTCGTAGAGAGATAGATACATTCGACGGGCAGGATTGGCACAATACCTTCGGCCTTGGTGTAGATGAGGACGGCGCGGTAATAATCAATCAGGACGGTTCGGCAACAATGGAAGGAAATGGGGCTTTTATCATAGTTCCTAAGGAAAAAAAAGATCTTAATTGCCGTCCTAACGAGGACCTTATTGCTTCAACTTTTAATTACTATAAACTTGTTCCGGGCAAGAACTTTAATGTAATCAAAAGAAGGGGAACATATAAATTCAAAAAAGAGATCGAGGTATATAAAGGTGTGATATACTACAAATCGGTCGGTAAATGGAAAGAGATGACAAAGAGATACTAACGGGTAGGAGATATTATATGGATAAATGTGCATGCGGTTCAGGGTTAGGATATGAATTGTGTTGTAAACCGGTAATTTCGGGTGCTGCCGAAGCAAAGACAGCTGAGGCTTTACTAAGGGCAAGATATACGGCACATGTTTTACATGATGTTGATTTTATTGTTAAGTCGATTCATCCCGATAAAGCCGGAGATCATGATCCTGAGATAATCAAGGAGTGGGCTAACACTACTCGATGGTGCGGACTTGAAGTGATTGAGGTAATTAAAGGGGGTGAATCTGATCAAGCCGGTACGGTTGAATTCCGGGCTCTTTTTGAGAAATCAAAAGGGCAGGGGGAACATGCCGAGGTTGCACAGTTTGTTAAAAAAGATGGCAGGTGGTATTTTTTGGATGCTGCACCGCCGAAAGTAAGACAGGTGATTAATGAAAAAGCAAAGCCGGGCCGTAATGATCCGTGTATTTGCGGAAGCGGCAAGAAATATAAAAAATGCTGCGGTTAGGATTATATTAAGGAATATTAATGGAAAATTTTAGAAAACTGGGATTGTCGGAAAGCTCAGTTGAAACTTTGAGATCATTGGGTTTTGAAGAACCGACAGAGATACAGGAAAAAACGATTCCTGTTCTGTTACAGACGAATAAAGATGTTATTGCACAAGCGCAGACAGGTACAGGTAAGACGGCTGTTTTTGGCCTGACATTTATCGAGAAACTTGACTGTAAAGCAAACCGGATACAGGCAATTGTATTGACACCGACGCGAGAGCTGGCTATACAAGTTGCAGAAGAGATTAACAAGTTAAAAGGCAAGTCCGGATTAAAGGTAGTTGCTATTTATGGCGGACAGTCAATCTATCTGCAGTTAAAACAACTCAAATCCGGAGCTGATGTTATTGTTGGTACGCCGGGAAGGGTGTTGGATCATTTAAGACAGAAGACAATTAAAATAGATCAAGTAAAATATGCTGTCCTCGATGAGGCTGATGAGATGTTGAATATGGGTTTTATTGATGATATTGATGAAATATTATCAAAAACCGGTGATAACAGACAACTACTCTTGTTTTCTGCAACAATGCCTGATAAAATTGTGTCACTTTCAAAAAAATATATGAAGGACAGCGTGAGGATTGAAGCAAAAAAGACTCAACTCACAACAAACCTTGTGGATCAGATATATTTTGAGGTAAGACAGCAGGATAAATTTGATGCATTAGCAAGGATAATAGATATTGAGAATGAGTTCTACGGTATAATATTCTGCAGAACAAAAATAGAGGCGGATCAGATAGCTGTTCAGTTAAAGATGCGCGGGTATAATGCGGAAGCGCTACACGGTGATATTGTTCAAAAGCAGAGGGAAACAATACTAAACAGTTTTAAAGCACGAAAGACCTCAATATTGGTATCTACTGATGTTGCCGCAAGGGGCATCGATGTAAATAATCTTTCACATGTTATTAATTTTTCTCTTCCTCAAGACCCTGAGTCTTATGTTCACCGAATCGGTAGGACAGGAAGAGCGGGCAATGAGGGAACAGCGATTACATTTATCACCCCTGATGAGTATAGAAGACTCTTATTCTTTAAGAAGATTACTAACACTAATATTAGAAGGGAATCGGTTCCGGATGCGGAAGAGGTTATTTCTATCAAGAAAGACAGGCTTGCTTCAGAAATTAAAAGGATTATCACCGAAGAAAGTCTTGAAACCTATGAGGAGATAGCCGAAGCAGTTGCAGGTGAATTTGACAAAACAAAGATAATTGCAGCATTGTTGAAAAACTTTATGGCTGATGAGCTTGATATTAAGAAGTACACAGATATCAAGAGGATAGAACAAAAATCAATAAAGGTTGATGCCGGAAGCGGCAGTCATACGAGATTGTTTATTACAGTCGGAAGAAGGGACAATATGTCTCCAAAGCAGCTGGTGACCTATATAGAGAAGAATACCGGTGTTGACGGGAGAGATATAAACGGAGTTGAGATATTTGATCAGTTTTCGTTTGTTTCTGTGTCATTTGAGAACGCAGAACTCATTCTATCGCGATTCAAGGACAAAATGAAAGGGCGGAGCATCGTTGTTGAACGAGCATCCGAAGGCCCAAAGAAAAGGCGTAAGAAATACTGATTTATTTCGGTAATGAAAGAGCGGTGAACAATGAGAAAATGTATCGATTTTCATACACATGCTTTCCCCGATAAACTCGCAGAAAGGGCGGTGGGATCACTTGCCGCCAATTCTGATCCATATAAACCGCATACAGATGGTACTATTAAGGGTTTAATTAATTCAATGGATTGTTCGGGGGTTACAAGGTCTGTTATCGCAAATATTGCTACAAAGATTGAACATTTTGAACCTATTATGGAATGGTCAAACTCGATCAGGTCTGAACGGATAGAACCTTTTATTTCTATACACCCTGATGATCCTCAAAAGGCAGAAAGGGTTAAAACAGTTAAGGATGCCGGTTTTAAAGGGATAAAACTTCACTCAATGTATCAGGATTTTTCAATTGACGAAAAAAGACTCTATGATCTTTATTCTGCCGCTCAAGATCTCGGGATTATAGTATTATTTCATGCCGGCTATGATATAGCCTTTGGTGATGACAGAAGAGCTTCGGTAGATAAAATTTACTCATTGTTCAAACAATTTCCTAGATTAAAGATAGTAGCTTCACATCTTGGCGGATGGCGTGCTTGGGATGAGGTTTTGGAACTGTTGTGCGGCAGGGATATATGGCTTGAAACATCATTTATTGATGAAGTGCCTGAAAATCTTCTAAAAAGGATCATTAGTAAACACGATTCTCACAGGTTGTTGTTTGGAAGTGACTCGCCTTGGCTTTCACAAAAAAATCAGATTGAATATATTAAGACCCTTGGGCTAAACACTAATTCCGTTGAAAAACTGTTTTTTCAAAACGCTAATATGATTTTGTATATGGAGAGCTTATATGCGTAAAAATATAAGAACTTTATTGATTTTATCCATAATATTATGTGTATGTTTGAGTGTAAGTGCTCATGAGAATTCCGGTATGGTATTCGTGCAAGGCGGGACATTCCGTAATACCCGATCAAATTATTACAACAAAGGTGTTACGGTGTCAGACTATTGGATCGGCCGATGTGAGGTAACCCAGGCGGAATGGGAGTCTGTTATGGGTAATAACCCGAGTTACTTCAGAGGTGCCAACCTACCTGTTGAGAATGTAAGCTGGTATGACTGTATAGAGTACTGCAACCGCCGGTCACAGTTGGAGGGGTTAACCCCTGTCTATACGATAGATAAAACCCTACAAGACCCGAACAATACAGAAGAATATGATGATATCAAATGGATAGTAACAGTTAATTGGACTGCTAACGGTTATCGGTTGCCTACTGAAGCGGAGTGGGAGTATGCGGCAGGTGGCGGTCAACTGTCACGAAGCTTTACTTACTCGGGAAGTGAGACATTGAACGATGTCGCATGGTATGACGATAACAGCGGCAGTACAACTCATTCTGTCGGAATCAAGCAGGCAAATGAGCTTGGGTTATACGATATGTCTGGTAATGTATGGGAGTGGTGCTGGGACCGGTGTGGGGACAATGTTGGAACCGGAGCAAATCCGAGCGGACCGAATAGCGGCTCCCGCCGTGTTCTTCGTGGCGGCAGTTGTCGCAGCAGCGATGATGAGTGCGAGTCGGTATATCGCGGTAACCACAGCGCCGACTACAGGAGCGTCGATTTGGGCTTCCGCCTTCTCAGGACAAACTGAGATTCCCAATTCTTTTTCATTGGTGTTCATTCGTGATTAAACCCTCTCACCTCCGGGTCTATGTTTTTAAGTCCCCTACCAAACCTAATTTAATTTTTCTATGTCTGTTTTTGATAAGCCGGTTGCTTTAGCGATTATATCGATAGACACCCCGAGGTTTTTTAAGTTTATGGCAT
>CAZSQU010000024.1:0-35851 GCA_964608985.1 uncultured Spirochaetales bacterium | reverse complement strand
CTTTGATGCTATTTCAAATTTCTTCACCGGTTCTTCTTCTATAGACTTAAATAATGCTACCTATGATAGTTATCAAGTAGCATCTAATTATCAGGTGCCATATTCTGAAGATGTAAGTTATACTTGGGGCAATTATTTAGATCCCGGTACACCTGTAGATAATTCTGGCATGGAGACTGCTCAAAGTACTTTAGACCTGTATAATACAGAAAACTACCAAAATCAACGTAGTGATATTAATGCCCCAAATAGTAAATACTGCGTATTTACCTGTCAATGGAATACATTTAGAATGGCTTACAATGTTGAAAATAATCGCTGGCTTTCAACTCAAGAAGCAAGTGATGCAATAAAGTTAGCTAATAGTACAGTTTTCTCTAGTACTGATCAGGGAACACAATATGTTGTAGAAAATGATGGTCAAGTTAGTAGTTTTTATGAGCTTGCTAATGTGTTTAATAAAAACTCTGGGACAAACTATAGATATGAATTTGACGGATACCATTTATCAGATACACCTCCTAATGTGCACCCTGAAATTACAGATGAGTATGTTAGATTCTATACGATTTGGGTAAAAGAAATATCCAATGGTGTTGCACATAATACGCTTTATCTCGGTCTTAATGAATCAACAGGTAATTATGAAATGCTTGAAGTGTGGAGAAACAAAGTGATGCCGCTTTTTCCCCCTTGTGAAACAAACGAAAATAAATATAGATGGAGCTCACACACATTTTATTATGAATAATTCAGAAAGGAGAGTGTTTATGATTTTAAAAAGGTATGGTTTTGTTTTTTTATTTGTTATGTTTTTATTATTGACTTCGTGTAAAAAAAATAATGATGATAACATGGATATTGACCAAGAAAATAGTTTTTCATCTGATGTTTCGGCAAATGTTGATGATAGAAGGTATATTAATCAGGAGTATAACTTCTCTTTTGATGTACCTGAAGGTGTTGAACTATATGATGACGGCGATAGAATAGAAGATGAAAAATATTATATTAACATTATTACAGCAAATAAAGCTGTATTTCGAAGCCCTGAATTATTTGAGCTACTGAAGAGAGATATTGAAAATCAAGAAATGGTAAGTGACTACGGTAATAGTATATCAGGGTACTCTAAAATCGGTGGTCATACTGTACAACTAAGCATGCTTAGATCCCCATATCAAGCTCAATTCCGCAAACAAATTGGCTTCATTCTTAACGATACTAGTGTGCTGATAATTTTAGAATACAATTTTTATAAAGCACAAAGATTAATGGAAGATTCTGGGGATTCTGAATTATTAGAAAGAGTTTATCTAAAGGTTGATCGAGTCTTTAAAAGATATAATGAAGAGTTTCGTGATCAAGGATATACATATAATGAAGCCGATTGTCTTGCACTGCAGAGAATGGAGAGGGAAATTAGAGATGGCACTCTAACCGATATGCCTGAAGAGTTTTTGGTTTTTCTTGAGAAGTTCGATGAAATCGTTAACTCCCTCGAGTTATTCTAACCAGCCCTCATGCCTCGCGCATTGAATTAACGCTGGAATGAAGAGGGGAGCATTGCATCAACAAGCATTTTCTTGTTGAAATACCTGTTTGATTATGCTATTGTTCATTTATGGAAAGAGAGACCTTTAGTAAAACATTAAATAAATTTGCGAGTGTAAAGTTCGGTTCAAACTGTGAAGTCCAAGGATGGACAAATGCCGCGATGCCAGGACGGCATAGAGCGGCGTATGGATACTGTTCAGGAAATCCTGTGAATATGGTGGATCCGACGGGGTTGTTTGATTTTTCTGGCTTATTTGATGCTATTTCTATTTTCTTCACCGGTTCTTCTTCTATAGACTCTAATAATGCTACCTATGATAGTTATCAAGTAGCATCTAATTATCAGGTGCCATATTCTGAAGATGTAAGTTATACTTGGGGCAATTATTTAGATCCCGGTACACCTGTAGATAATTCTGGCATGGAGACTGCTTCAAGAACAATTGATCCGAGAGACCCTAGTAGTTATCAAAATCAAAGAGACCATATTGGAACTGAAAAAACTTATTTTTGTAACTACACAACTCTATGGAATGCATATAGAATGGCATACTACCTTGATAATGATATTTGGCTAGATTCTGATCAAGCTAACGAAGCATTAACAGCCGCAACAGCTCCCGGAGGAGGTGTAAGAAATGGATATACAAGTTATATACCTGTATTTGATACTTTCAACAGCACCTTTCATACAACCTATGAGTATTCCTTTAAAGATCATTATGGTGAAGGATTACCAACAACAGCACCTGATGATTACCATTTTGAAATAGCAGATGGTGTTTTAAGCCTTCCATATATTTGGATGGAAGAGGCAGGATGGACTCACAATGTTCCTTATTTGGGTATGATTGAAGGATATAATAAACCACAAGTTATGAATATTTGGACGCCTAGACTCCAAGATTTAGGACCTATGGTTACTCCGGATAATTACATCGGTAATGATGGATGGTCGGAACTTGGGGGTAATTGGGGGACTAATGGCGGATACAGGTATGGTGTTCATAGAATTAAATATAAATAAGTAGTGGAGGGAATATATGATAAGAAAAGCAATACTAATTACAATATTATTAAACTCAATAATGATAACAATGTGTTCAACTGAGAGATATACCAATATAGAATATGGATTTTCATTTGAAATACCTGAAGATGTGGTACTTGTTGATGTGGGTGAGTTATATCGAGATTATAGAGATAGAATAGAAAACAAGGTGTTTGTAAGGGTATTTGTATGGTCACCAACTGATATTTTGGGTGGAGAAGAGCATTTTCTTGAAATTAAAACAGCGATTGAGAATGCAGAAGAACGCGATATCTATGATTGTACAGTACTTGATAGGCTAATTATTGATGGAAAGAATGTTTTTACAGGCAGTATCCCCCATTTTGTTAAAGGTATATTCTTTGTCTCAGGCAATAAACTTATAAGAATAGTTTTTGGAAGCAATTTGATAACTAAAATGGTTCATGTAAATGGAACTCCACATGATAATCCTTTAATGGAAATATTTTCGCATTATTACCAAATTTACGAGAATCAAGGTTCTAGAGAAGCGGTAGAAGTTTTAGCTTATAAAGCAATGGAAGCAGATATCCGTAACGGCAATCCAATGAATGTACCTCAGGAGTATGTTGATCTCGTCCTCAAGTTCGATGAGATCGTTAACTCCCTCGAGTTATTCTAACCAGCCCTCATGCCTCGCGCATTGAATTAACGCTGGAATGAAGAGGGGAGCATTGCATCAACAAGCATTTTCTTGTTGAAATACCTGTTTGATTATGCTATTGTTCATTTATGGAAAGAGAGACCTTTAGTAAAACATTAAATAAATTTGCGAGTGTAAAGTTCGGTTCAAACTGTGAAGTCCAAGGATGGACAAATGCCGCGATGCCAGGACGGCATAGAGCGGCGTATGGATACTGTTCAGGAAATCCTGTAAATATGGTGGATCCGACGGGGTTGTTTGACTTCTTTGGTATGTTTTCTGATATATTTAGTGGAATAAGACAGGAATCTATAGACTTCATTGATCCTAATGGAAGTTTTCTTGGAGAAATGTCCAGAAGAGAATACGATAATGGTTACTCAGTTTTTGATTTAGCAAATCAAATATCTACTAATGGTTTAACATCAGAGGAATCCACAAAAATGATTGGAGATATGATAGTCTCAAATAGATTTTGGGATGCGGCAACTCAGAATGGTTGGTACCCAGATCTTTTTGATTTTGGCGGTTTTTTTCAATCAACCGAAGGAGTTTGGCATGCTAGGCAAGACTGCCTACAACAGTTTGGTGGTTATAGAGAGTTTTATGATGATGTTTTTAATCGTTTTACAAGTATGGAAAGAGAAAAGTTCGAGTTTGAATCAGGTGGAAAAGAATATGTTCTCTGGGCATGGAAAGGTAATTATCTAAACCTTGGTGCAGGTGCTGAGATGGGTATATATCAAAGAACACTAGATATAGACGCTTTAGCAGGACATGGTGGTAGAGAAGGGCCAAGTATTGATTTAATTGATGGAAATCAAAAGCATTGGTTTGTAAATAGAAACCTCACATTACCAATGTCTTTAAGATTGGACTATCGAGGTGAAACTATAATAAATTATAACGACGATATGAGTCAAGATTTTTGGTGGGTGACTGGATTTAACTCTAATTATCAGGGTAATCATATCACCAGAGATACTTTGAGAGCTACTTTTGTGCAAGATTTCTCACAGTATCCTGAGTTGTTTAAAGATTTTTATAATGAATATCAAAATTCTCCAGGGTGGAAATTTGACACTGATAAATATATTGGCTCATTTAATTTTTAAGTATTTCAAGAGGTAAAATTTGACTAAAACATATCATTTAATTTTAATTATTATTGTATCAATTCTACTTAATTCTTGTTTTGGTTCAAATATAGGTGGAAGATCTGGTATACTTACTAGTGATAGAGATATA
The DNA here is from genome assembly GCA_964608985.1 of uncultured Spirochaetales bacterium. GTDB lineage: Bacteria > Spirochaetota > GWE2-31-10 > GWE2-31-10 > CAYYKD01 > CAYYKD01. The sequence goes on along the minus strand of CAZSQU010000024.1, from coordinate 31,331 downwards.
GCTGATATGAGACTTGAATATGTTCTTAAAGCAATAGAAGATAAAGATAGATTGGCGATAAAAGCAGCTTTTTCAAAACAAGCACTTGTAGAATCTGAAAGCATTGATAGTAAAATAGACTATGTTTTTAATTTTTTTCAAGGTGATGTAGTATCTATAGAAAAAGGGGGGCTAGTTACGCGTGAAGCCAATGATTATGGGCATAAAGTTGTAACGCTCCTATCAAAATATACTATAAAGACGACATGTGATGAATATCTATTTTTTCTTTTAGATTATATTGAAGTTACTGACAATCCAGATAATATTGGTCTTTATATGTTACAAATTATCAAACTAGTCAATAGAGATACAGAGTTTGATTGGGGAAGTAAAACAAGGTGTGCAGGTGTTTATCGTCCTTAGCAAACGCCCAACGACTCATGCCTCGTGCATTCTTTTTAATACTATATTCTGCTTGAAATATCGCTTAGAATGTGTTACCGTTCATTTATGGAAAGAGAGACAATGTTTCAATCACAATATTTTGAGGGTAGTGCAAAGTTCGGTTCAAACTGTGAAGTCCAAGGATGGACAAATGCCGCGATGCCAGGACGGCATAGAGCGGCGTATGGGTATTGTAGTGGTAATCCAGTGAATATGGTGGATCCTACTGGGTTGTTTGACTTTTTTGGTTTCTTTGATGCTATTTCAAATTTCTTCACCGGTTCTTCTTCTATAGACTTAAATAATACTAATAACAATAGTTATCAGATGGAATATGATTATCAGACATCAGAATATGAACCATATGGCTCTTTTGATTTTGGCTATTCAAAACCTTATGCAATACCTCAAGATGAAGGTGTAGCAATTCAAGATTTAAATTTTGAGAATATGCCTAGAACGATAGATCCGAGAGACCCTAGTAGTTATCAAAATCAAAGAGGGGATATTGGGACTGAGCAAACTTCATTTTGTAACTATACTCAGTTATGGAATGTTTATAGGATGGCGTATTATAAGTTTGAAGGTCGCTGGCTCAGTACAGAAGAAGCAAATACTGCAAGAATATCGGCGGAAAGCGGTGGCGCCATAAGTGATGCTGGAAATGTTAATTCTGGATATAATCCGATATTTGATGTTTTTAATCAAACATTCAAAACTACCTATAACTATAGCTACGAAGAGGTTAGCAAAGCCGATATGAGTACAACTCCGCCTGATGGTTACGGTTTTAGTCAGACAGCAGACACTTTGCAAGTGCCATATATTTGGTACACAGATGTTTTTTGGTTAGATTTTATTGAGAATAGGGTTGCACATTGTACAACATACTTAGGTTTTAATGATTCAAATAACAGGTACGAAGTTATGAATGTCTGGTATCCAAAAATACAAGCTTTAGGCCCAATTGTAGATGAGAGTTCAGAGGTGTTTACTGATCGATGGCCTGATGGTGGTGGTTATCGAGTTGGGTTACATACTGTTACAAGAAATTAAGGGTTGGTAATAAAATGAACAAGAGATTACTACCAACAATTATTATATTTGTTTGCGTTATTACATCAGCCATGTGTGAAAGTAGATATATCAATAGTGAAGTCGGCTTTTCCTTTGATATTCCGGATTGTTTTATAATAGATAATGGCTCTATGACTAATCAAGAAAAACTTGGAAAATATATATTTAAAGTTGTTGTATATGATCCATATGATAAATTAAACCCTCATGCTGTTCCCGGTCATCTAAATGAGTTTAGAGAGTATCTCGTCGCAAAATCGGGTATACCAAGACGCTTTAATGAACCTGTGATATATGTAGAAAAATATAGTATTAACTGTGTTTTATCAAATATTAATTGGGCGTGTATCGGCGGTTATGGATTTGAGAGATTATTCCAATTTATAAAGAAAGACAAAATTATAACAATATTTGTAGTCTATAAAACTTTCTTAAGAGGAGAAGCGGAGCTAAATAACAATATATATAAATATACAGCGGATATTCATGAGCTTTATTATAGAAAATACAGGTCGCAAGGGCATTCTGAGAATATAGCAAGTATGCTTGCTTATCAAGAGATGGAAGCCAATATCCGTAACGGTAACCCCGACAACCTTCCTCAGGAGTATGTTGACTTAATCCTTAAGTTCGATGAGATAGTTAACTCACTAGAGTTCTTTGACCCATAGCAAACGCAAATCCTCTTTCCTCGTTTCATCGTCAAGGAAGATGATGAAAGTACATGCCGGTGAGAGAGCGGGCTATTTGTAAGCATCTCCTCTAGGTGATATATCAATGATGTGAACTTTGCTGTTTTCTGAATCTACTTTAAAATACTCTTAGTGATCCGATTCTTGCTCTGTATAAGTCTTTAACCCGCGTTATGCACGATAATCAGCAAGATACGAGATCCAGTAGAATTTTCGTGCATAATGCGGGTTAAACCTACCGTATAGAGGCTTGACAGTTCCGTGACTAAAGGGGGGCTGTTTCCATGCTTTCAAAACAAGCATTAAGTCGCTTTACTGCTACTTTATCACACTTTGTATAGTATTTCTCTGCTTTTGATTGTAGGATGACTTCAAACATATCTTTTAATTTTTCTCCAGCTTGTACCTTTGCCGGAAGCAATTTCATCTTGAGCATCTTCAATGTTTTTTATATCATCTTCAGATAGATGGTTATCATCCTCCCATTTTAGAAAATGTACATAATTAAGAAGTACATCCATCTTTTCATCAGGTAGGTCTTTTATCTCACTAACAACTTTATCAATTATCATAGTGGTCATTTTCTATATTCCTCCATCTAAAATCTTACTTTTCATTTCACCAGTTGTTTTATCTGGTTTTTAATAATGAATGCGTTAATTAGTTCTTTATCCTCAAAGCTTGCTTTAACAACTTCACGCATTATATATACTGTTAACAAATTTAACTATATAAAAAAAAGAGTTAAAAATCAATTAAAAAACATATTATGAAGCGACTTGTTTTTAATATCTCTTAAAAGGTGCGCATAACAGTATTGTATTTTACATTTAACTCTATTATAGCCGTTATATCGATCTACAACAAGGGCACTGTTTAAATCATTTTCACCTAAAACGGATTTTGTTACAACAGCACCTCTTGTGTTTTTTTCTGGAGTGCAGGGGGACTCTTTTTTTTAAATAAGATTCAAAAGCCTTCTCTGCACATTGTTGAGTATGGTAAATTACTATATCATAAAGTGGTTCAGGCGAAGATAGTAAATATTGGACAGACTCAGCATCACTCTCAGCTTTATAAACCTTTATATCAAAAAAATACTCAGAATATAGAAGAACTTTAAAATGCTATCTATATTTTAATATAATATTTAATACAACTTATTATTCGAATTCGTAAAAACTAACAACGATATTAATTGGCTTGTCATCTAATGCGCCTAAATGATAGTAATAAACCACTGTTTCATTTTGTTCTAATAATTGGTCTAATAATTCATCCTGAATAAGAAGCTCGATATCAACTCCATTTTCATTTACCGTAATTTTATTATTAAATAATTCTGATATATCATTTAAGCGCCTATGTCTGTACCAATATTGAATAAAAATTTGCTGTTGAGGATCAATTGGTTCATAAAAATCAGGTATATTCGTTACTAAAGTAGCTCCTCCTATACCTCTACTATCAATATTTAGTATAGGGTTCAATTGATCATCAGATTTACCATAATTACTAGATGATATTAATGTATTAATTAATCGTGGTTCAAAACTATTTATAGAATTTAATCCATCTCCCGAAAATTCATATGTTGATTGGTTGTAAAAAGTATAAATAATGCTTTTAAGTTGTCCATCGCTATTCATTACTTCTTGTATTTTTGATATTCCCCATGTACCGGTATAATTTTCATTGAACTCTGTTGTAAAGACAGCAATCTTTCCATTTCGATATTCCTGTGACTGATAAATCCTTCCATTTTCATTTTCATAGTCTTTAGTAAAGAAAAAGGTTGTTAAAATTGGATTATTGTTATCAAATACTTGTTCTATTTTTTCAACCATTCCATAATATTGATGACCGAGTTCAATAACAGTGACAACCACCTGTTCCTCGGTATTTAAATTAATCAATGAAAATAGTATTAATAAAATAAAAACTGATTTATAGTTTTTCACAATTTCTCTCCTCTAAATATGCATATGATATATAATATATTGAATTAAAATAAAACTTTGAGAGTGTCAAGTAAACTGCATAACATTACATATAAATTACAATCTATCTTTTAGCCTCCCATCATATATTAAACCCCAATCTCGTATTTTTTGAGTCCACTTTTTCTCAATATTTCCAACTGCCAAATACTACTGTTTAAGAATAGCGTTTTCCGTTGGAAAGGTACGCTTATTCTTACAGACCTTCTTTAATCCGCGATTGAAGCTTTCAATAGGATTCGTTGTATATATCAATTTCCGTATCTCAGGGCCATACTTAAAGAATCTTGACAGCTCATCCCAGTTTCGATACCATGATTGAGCAACATGAGAGTATTTTTTATCCCGTTTTTTAGAAAATCCATCAAGTTCCTTAAAACCTGGCTCCTCATCAATAGCAGTATATACAGGTTTTAGGTCTCTTGAAAGCTCTTTCCTGTCTTTCCATGATACAAATTCTAATGAGTTGCGGATTTGATGAACTACACATTTTTGAATGTCAGAGAGTGGAAATACTGTTTTTATAGCTTCTGACATACCGTTTAAGTTATCAACTGCAAATATCAATATATCCTTTACACCTCGAGTCTTCAACCCGTTTAACACAGAGTACCAAAACTTAGATGACTCTGCATCTGTTGTGATATAAAGACCCAAACACTCTTTATCGCCCTCCAGTTTATGCCTATCAAACCATATACTGCCGTATTTTTACTCATGCCATCCACTCGTTGTTTTAATACAATCGCATCCATAGATACAATGGCATATCTATCTTCAAGTGACCTTGATGGCCACTCCTGTGCTTTTTCAATAACGGTATCTGTTAAATCGCTAATAAGCTGAGGTAACATATCATAGCCATATATTTCTTTAATATGCCCTTGAATATCCCTTGTTGATAATCCTAAAGCAAACATAGATATAACTCTATCCTCCATACCTGTAATATCGGTTTGCCGCTTCTTTATAACTTCTGACCTGCCCCCTTTCTCACTCCCGTTTTTAACCCGCGTTATGCACGATAATCGTAGCGAAGCGAAGTAGATTGTTGATTAGCTTAGAGTTATGAAGATTTGAGACTCGCAGCATAGTAACACTATGTGAGAATCGAAAATCGAGTAACTCGTGGATAATCAGCAAGATACGAGATCCAGTAGAATTTTCGTGCATAATTCGGGTTAATTGATCAGGCAACTTTCTGCTTGAAAACTTACACCCTTCGAGTAATTTGTCTTGTTTCATAGTCATAAGCTCTATTACCGGAGGGCTTATTTTGTAAGATTAGGTCAGTAAATATATCCGAGCTTATTTGATCCGGATATAAAATGTTAAAGTTATTATCTATAATCTTTGGTAATTCTATTTGAATTATTTCTCTTGCAGAATGATGAAATCTTGATTCTTCATTGAAGTTCACACTTCAATATTTATCGTCTAATTATCTCCGGAGTTGTTCCAGGCTTTATAGCGATTTGATCTATAGTAATATCTTTTTTTTTAATAATTCTGTTAACTGTTTTTTTAAAATGTGAATACACCGCTGACCGAGATTTCAAGTCCCCATCTATAGATAAAAACCTCAGTTACAGGGCTGTAATCAATGTGAAGTCCCATTCTGCTATCTCCGGTAAGTCTAAAAAATTTGTTGAATTTATAACCTATTACCGGATCAAAAACCATAGAAAACGGCGTATTTGTACGATCACTCAATTTACTTCCGGTTGTATAAACGCTTGATTTAATTAAAACAGAAAAATCCATATCAGGTCCCGATAAAACGCCGTCAATGTTGTAGAAGTAAAAACTCTTAAAGAAATTTGTTTTTACCTCAATATTGTGTGCTCCTTCAATCAACGAAGTAAACAGACTGAACTCATGCTTATATTTAATTACAAATTCAAATGAAGTATTCTCATTTATCTCAAAAACAGCTCCGGTGTTTATCTCATTTGAAAAGACTGTTCTATTTGAATAAAATTCTTCTGTATTTCCCAGACTGAGACTTATTGATATCATATCAAAACCGGTAGGATAATAATGGGCTGAAGCTGATATTACTGTAGAAAGTTTGCCGCTTCTGACAAAACCGCCGATGGTGGTAACATTCTCTGAGTAACTTATGTTGAAACTTGAAGGAGCAAATATCCCTTCATCAACAAACGATGCCCAATCTAAATTAAGAGAAACCTTGTCATTCAAGCTGTTTATATCAACTGATCGCCCGAAAACCGTAGTGCCGGAGGCAAGATTAATTAATGAAAAAAACGGTGGGAACATCGCAACATCAAAAAGGATATTATTATCGCGAGATAAAACCGTATAAAACCGTTCAAGTGAAGCGGTATTCGAGTTTATATTTTTATAGAAAATCCCGTTTCTTGAATAACTCAGTCCGGCAATTCTAAAGTCATATCCGTCCTCTTTATAAAAGAAATTAATCGATGATTCGTTACGAAAAATGCCGGTCAATAAGGCATGATCGGGATTTACCACATGTAAAATATTCTCAACTCTAATTTTATCGGAGAATACTATATTTTCGGTAAATTTGAAATCGATTCCCCATTCGACAAACTGTCTTGATCTTCTTAAATCTCCGGCAATCAAACTAATATCATCGGAAAAAACCCTCCCGAAATTCTCAAACCCGATAAGCCCTGAAAGGTTGTTGTTTTCTGCATTAATAATAATACTATGGCTTGTCCTGAGTTTAATGATATCAAGATTCAGTATAATGCCCCAGTTTAGCAACAATTCAGTATTTTTACTTTCACTTATGTTGGTTTTAGAGTCAAGTAATCCATTAATGTTTATTATTCCATTGTAATCAAACCATAATTTATTATACAGAGATCTGTTAATTGTCTGAGAGTATAATATCTTTGAAGATGAATAGTATCGTTGAAGTTTCGTAAAATCATAGTCAAAGATAAATCCGAATGGTATATCTTTTTTGTTTCTTTCAATCCGTACTCTAAGTGCCTCTTCTTGATTACGAAAATTACCGGATGGATCAAAAATAAACACAAGCTTAGATCTGATCTGCCAGTTCAGTGTAATTAATCTGAATAGAAACAATGCCTCACTTTTCCATCTAAAATCGTTTTGTGCATAAAAACTATCAACAAGGAAATTCATGGAGGTCAACGAATTTTCTATCTTAAAATAAGGATGTGCATAGATCTCAAAACCGTTTTTAATAACAGACAATTCGGGGTCTTCGTAAAGGAATGTTGTGCTGTGATACCCGCCGGCAAAAGGGACAGGCTGATCAAGATAAAACTCGTCAATATATACAATTAAAGCATCATTGGAACCGCTCGAATCAAATTCGAACTCAATGCAGTCAATAAGACCGTTAACGCCGCCCGATATAATTGAAGCAGTATCTATTTCAATCTGATTCCATTCGAGGGTGTCGAGCTCAGAGACACTATATTGGATAGAATAGCTGTTGTATTCGCTGTCAATGAATCTGATTGTGAGATTTCTTGATGAGTTAGAGTCGGGCATAATAAAGAAACCAAATTTGTTAAACTGTCTGATATCTACAGGAATACTAAACCTTTTTTGAAAAACAAACGGCTCGCCGTCATACATTGTAACTCTCAGTGTTCGTTCGCGTGTTCTATTTATTTTAATCCTTGAGTCAAATTCTGCATTTTCCTTGGAAAAAACCCTGTCAAGGAGTATCGGGTCCTCCGCAGGAAATATTTCCTCACACACGCCTTTCTGATCAGTATTATGTGTAAAACCGGTGTCGCTCAACCGTAGTTGGTTGAATATTAAGATGCCGTTTGCCCCAAGTTCCGAATATAGCGTTATCCTGATCCCTCTTGCAGATATTAAAGCTAAAGGGTTCTCGATATTGTAATTAATTACTTTTTTTTGATTTCCGGTAATTGATACTGACTGATTGCCGGTTGTTCTTTCGGTAAATATTGTTATGTCTCCGGCAACACCGGAGTCTGTTGACAAGTACCCGTCTCTGTCAAGGTCATTAGTGGAATTAACTCCGTCATTCCGTCCTTTATAAAGGTATATATATTCGCCATCATTATCAATCAGGTAACGGATACCCTCATCGGATTGTTCATTCTGAACGCTCATATTTGTCGAGTCAAACGATTCTCCGACTTTACCGCCGTCAATAAAAATTTTCACTTCTCCTTGAACGGACATCGCTCTTACAGCCGCTATTAATGAGCTGTAATCTCCAAAATTGATCTCACGGCTGTCATCATAACAGTTATAAACAAAGCTGACCGCCTCACCGGCGTCTAACTCAAACTCGCTAACCAGCGATAATGAGTTGGATTCTCCGTAATATCCGTCAAAAGAGCTGTAAGGGCCGATAGTTTTACCGTTTTGATAGGGGTCTTTTGGTGAACCGCCGTCAATTGTATCAAAAATATCACTTTGAAGATTGTCTGCCTGATGAAGATTGCGATAATATAGTCTGCCGTACCCGGTTACGCCCGATAAATCCGTAAAACCTGACGCCGGAATCATTACCGGAAACCATTGGCGATAATTAAGATTAAGTTTAAATCCCGACAAAGATCTTTCAAAATCCTCAACACTTGCTATACCTCTTAATTCTGGATACAGTATAGAAAATCCTATTCCAAAGTTAAAATCAAGTGTTACCCCGTTTCTTTTGGTTATTAGTTTTCCGTATTGTGCTTTTAACTCAATACCGTATATAAATTCAAGAGATTTGAGTCTGTCGTAATAGCTGTCTTCCCATAGTTTTGCAGGGAAACGGAGCCAATACGAATCGATAAGTCTAAGATATCGCCCAAGGGCAAATTCATTACGCATAGATGTTGTAAGATTAAAATCATCGGTTTTTTCCGCAACATAAACAATCCTGACTGTATCACTTTCTGATATATCCATATTCAAATATACACTGTTACTGATATGATCGTAGGTAAAATCGGTATTTTTGAGTTCAACCTCATTTAAATAGACTTTTATGCTTGAAACAACCGGTTTTTGGCTTAAATTTAATCCTTCTGATCCTGATAAAAAGCTATAATCAATGTAATGGCTTGAATCTGTTCTAGTCGGATTATTGTTAGATAAATAGAATTTATCAAGATCTACAGAATTATAGAACGGATAAATATTATCGTAACTTCCCTTAATCTCACCGGCTGATACAATCAAGCCCCCCGTAAAACCATCAAAATAGATATTAAAGCCGTTTTGTCTTTGGCCGTTTCTACCTGTTATGTAACTGTCAAGCCCCGATACTTCAGAGCCGGGAGAACTAATGAGATAAGCAGACTTTTCCTCAAAAACACTGTTTTTACCCGAAAAAGCGATTATAAGATAATCTTCATTTGCTACACTCATTCTATAATCAGGGTAGTCCTCAAAATTGAAGTCATATAGATTGTAAACCCCGGCTTTGCCTATTGAAGGGTCGCCTACAGCTGTTAAGCCGTTTGAGTTTTTAAAATACCTGATAATAACCGTTCTGCCATAATAACTTCTGTTAAATGCGATTTTACCGTTTTGATAATCGATACGGTAATCTTTCTCCGGTTCAAGGATTGAGAAACGCAGGCCGGCAATATTATCAGACAGGTAATTGCCGGTAGTATCGCTTACCATTACAGTAACCGGATTGACGATGTTGTTGTCAGGAAGATAGTAGTAATAGCCGCGCATATAGTCGGATGAAAAAATTCTTCCGTTAATCTCTTTTTTGCCGCCTCTGAACTGATCAGACATCTGCTGAACACTATCAAATTGAAAATCAAATCTCCCGTAATAATAGGGGGTTTCCCATTCGAGACCAAAATTAATATCTGTTACCTTACCGCCCGTCAACTTTCTGTATGGGTTGATTTGCCGGTCTTCAAATTTATTAGTGATAAATAAAGATTTAAACACATTGTCGTATTGATATCTGAAGGTAAACTCTGTTTGTTCAAGCTGATCATTTACAAAGAGATCGAAAGAAATACCGGAGTCACTCATCCAATTTAATGCGAAAGCCCTTTTTTGTTCAAATATTATACCGTCATTAAAATCGGGGATTGTATTAAGCCATGAAATTTCAGGAAAAAGGGTAAATCCGAGACCGTAGCCGAGTTTAATCTCCCAATTTCCAAGAAGAACTATATCCGTATGATGGTTATTTATCATAAAGTCAAAACGGGTTCTATTATCGTCGGCAAAACTTGAGTTTATTAAGAAGTTATTTTCTGTGAGTGCGATCTGATTGTTGTGATCAGCATTGACTACAGAAGCGGAGATGTTCTGTTTTAATAACACAGAGATAATAACTATAACTGTTAGAGAAACTCTCTTCAACTGCCATACCTCCGTCAATCTCTGTTTCTATCTGATAATCTGGGATTCTATTTCGCCTTGATTATTATATTCAGTAATTACCCGTCTGCCGGATGTTGTAAAGCTTGTTATTCTTTTCCGGTTATCCTGAAGAAACACAACCTCTTTTTCGAGTACATTTTGAATATAGTGTCTTTCCATAGAAAGATCGGTGTTGTTATAATAATAAACGATCCTTTTAATATTGAGACCTTCTACTATGGTATAAGTTTCAACTTTATCATCAGAATTATAAGTATAGGTTTCAAGTTTCCGCTGTCCTGAGTCTGTTTCTGTCTCAATTCTGACCTCTTGCCCCGATCTGTTGTAGGTAGTTAGAGTTTTTCTTTTTAGAACAAAATTAGTCTCATTTCTTGTTATTCTGTAACCGTCTTCAGTATATGTATTGGTCCACTCAATTTTTACATTGCCTGCAACCCCGTCAACTATCTCTCTGACTTCTCCGTTTAACTCAAGGCCGTTCTCATTGTAAAAAAAAGTAAATGCTTCATTCTCGAGGGTATAGTACTCACGGCTTACGATCCCTTTATCACTGAAGATAACATCCCAATAGATAGTTCTGCCGTCCGGCATAAGCCTTTCCATTTGTTTTATCCGGAAATTTGTGTCATACCTGTACCTTGTCGTTGTTGTCTGATTACTCACGGCATTAAAAAGACTCTCAAATTCGACAAGTCCGTTCTGGTTGTAACGGTAGTCTGTAACCTTAATAACATCGCCATTTAAATATTCTCTAAATTTAATAAGATGTCCCGATTCATTATAAAAAGATTCATTAACAAGACCGGATTCGTCATAAAAGGAAGATTTCGAAAGTTTATCGGCATTATAGTAATATAACCATCTTTTATAGATAACACCGTCACGATATAACAGGCGGTTTTGTACTAATGTACCGTCTATGGTTTCCCTTAATACAAATCTGAAATTACGCATCTGGTTTTGATTGATTTTTATAAGTTTTAAACCGTTGACATTTGATCTGTAATAAACAAATTCTGTCGCTGCTGATAGATTTGTAAGGCACAACATAAAAAAAAACGACAGAAAAAAGAACTTTTTCATCTGCATATATTTCCGACAAACTGATCCCTGTCAAATTTCATGAAATCATCTATCTTTTCTCCGGTCCCGATAAAATAAAAAGGTATCTTAAGTTTTGTATAAATATTAAAAACGATTCCGCCTTTTCCTTTAGCATCGTATTTTGTTAGTATGGCACCGTCAACCCCGACTGCTTCGTTAAAGCTTTGAGCCTGATTAAAAGCATTCTGTCCGGTATTTGAATCAATAACAATGAGGTTTTTTTTAATGAATCCGCTTCCGCCGGTTTTAGAATTAATTACGCGGTCGATCTTTTTTAATTCGTCCATTAGACCCTGCTTATTGTGAAGGCGCCCCGCTGTGTCGATTATAAGTAAATCAACTTTACGGGCTATTGCTGACTCAAGAGCATCATAAACAACACTTGCCGCATCTGCACCTTGATGCTGACTTATAACCGGTATGTCAACCCTTTTGCCCCATAATTCTAACTGTTCAACTGCTGCTGCCCTGAATGTATCAGCCGCCGCTATAACTATTTTTTTGCCGATATTCTTATAATAGTTTGCCAATTTTGCTATTGAAGTGGTTTTGCCTACTCCATTAACACCGAGAACCATAATTATTGTAAGTCCTTCTCCGGTGAGCTCGCCTTCGGGTTGGATTATGCTGTCCTTTAAAATGTCTTCTATTAGTGAAATAGCATCCTCTGTTGATTTGAGGTTTTTGTTTTTAATGCTATCGATTATCTCAGATGCGATAGTTGGTCCTATGTCGGCTTTTACAAGTACATCTTCAAGGACCGAAAGCTCCGAGAGGTCAACGCCTTTAACCCCGAAAACCTTTTTAATCTTAGTCCCAAGCGTTTCCTTTGACTCAAAACTTGCACTGTAAAAGTCTTGCGATGATTGTTTTTTTTTACTAAATAAAGAAAATGGCCAAAAGCTCATTTATACCTCTTAATGATAAATAGTTTATGTCAGCATATCAAAAATTCATATAAAGATCAATATATTTGTCAATCAGCCGGAAAAATAAAAAGATACTTTGACAATTATATCATATTGTTGTAATATGCCCCTAATAATTGTGGTGCAGTTAATTATGCAATAGATAATCGCTTACCACAGAGGGCATAGAGTTTGTAAGTTATTGCGGATTCTATGATCTTTGTGAGTGAGCGCGCATTCTGCACCTGTTAAATAAAAGAACAAGGAAGAAGAATGTTAGACATTAAGGAAAAGAAGTTTTTAATCGGAGACAAAGAGGTTGTACTCCGGACCGGTGAGTATGCACTTCAAGCAAACGGAAGTGTTACATTGAGATGCGGCGACACATTAGTGCAGGCTGTTGTAAGTATGGGAGAGGCAAGAGAGGGGATTGACTTTTTCCCTTTGTCTGTAGAATATAATGAAAGTCTCTATGCGGGCGGCATTATAAAGTCAAGCAAATTTATGAAAAGGGAAGGAAAGCCCAACGATGAGGCGATTCTTAAAGCAAGATTGATCGACAGATCGATACGCCCGTACTTTCATAAGGATTTTTGCAAAGAGGTTCAGGTTGTTGTTAATGTGCTATCTATTGACAAAGAAAACCCCCACGATGTATTGGGATTAACTGCGGCAATCGCGGCAATAGGAATAAGCGATATACCGTTCGATTCACATCTTGCCGGCATCAGATTAAGTCTGGTAGATGGCAAGCTGATCGTTAATCCGACCTATGATGAATGTGCAAAGCAGAATTTTGAGCTTGTGCTTGCCGGATCAGGGGATAAGATTGTAATGATTGAGTGCGGTGCAAAATGTGTAAAAGATGAATTAATCACTGATGCTTTTATGAAATCTTACGAAGTGCTGGGAAGTGTTGCCTCAAATATTGAGGATTTTGTTAAGAAATATGGTAAAACCAAGATTGAATATGAGCCGAAAAGCATTAAATCCGATCTTGAAGATATGATAAAGGCGACAGCTGTTGCATCAATCGAGAATTATTATGTTAAATTTGCCAAAAAAGAGGCGGATAAATCGTCTTTTAGTGAATTGGTTGCAAAACCTGTTTTAGAATTATTTAAAGACAAGGAAACAGAATATTCACAAAAAGAGATTCTTGAGGCGCTTGATAAAATATTCAAGTCCAAGATTAGAGAAAATATTCTTGTAAACAAAAGAAGAATAGACGGCAGATCTGTTGATGAAATCAGAGAGATTCAGATAGATATAAATCCAATACCGCGGGTTCATGGAAGCGCGATGTTTATGAGAGGGGAGACTCAAGTTCTCAATATCCTCACTCTTGGCGCACCGGGTAATGCTCAGGTAACTGAAGCAATTGAAGGTGAATCATTAAAGAAATACATACACCACTACAATGCGCCTCCTTATTCTGTGGGAGAAACAGGCAGGATCGGGACTCCGGGCAGAAGAGAGATTGGTCATGGTGCACTTGCAGAAAAAGCGCTTAAACCGGTTATCCCTGAAGATGAAAAATTTCCGTATATGATAAGACTTGTTTCTGAGGTTATGGGACAAAACGGGTCATCTTCAATGGCATCAACCTGTGCTTCTACACTATCTCTAATGGCCGGCGGCGTTCCGATCAAAGAACCTGTTGCCGGGATAAGTGTCGGACTAATGACAGGTGAGAATATTGATAATTTTGTTACTATTACCGACATTATGGGAGTTGAGGATTTCTCAGGCGATATGGACTTTAAGGTTGCAGGTACAAGAGAAACAATAACTGCAATTCAGATGGATACCAAGATTAAAGGTTTGTCCAAAACAATCGTAAAACAAGCCCTTGACCAGGCGAGGATTGCAAGAAACAGATTGCTAGATATAATGAAAACAAAAATGCCCGATATAAATCCGGACATTTCTATCTATGCACCGAGAATTGAGTTTGTCCAAATCCCTGTTGATACGATCGGCAAGGTTATTGGACCCGGTGGAAAGATGATTAAACAGATATCAGCTGATTTTGGTGTAGAACTGAATATTGACGATGACGGTAAGGTAAGCATTGCCGGTCAAGACAAAACCGGAATTATGGGGGCGAAGAAACTCATCGAAGGGATGGTAAAAGACCCTGTTGTAGGCACGATCTACGAAGGCAAAATTACAAGAATACTTGATTTTGGTATGGTTGTTGAGATCTTCCCGGGTAAAGACGGGCTTGTTCATATATCACGAATTTCAAAAGAGCGGGTTAACAATATCAACGACCTTTTCAAGATCGGCGAGATAGTTAAGGTAAGACTTTTTGAGATTGACAGCCAGGGGAGACTCAACCTGTCAATGATGCTTGATGATACAAGTAACGACAACACAAGAAGAAATGACAGCAGCGGTGGTAAGCCGAGGGATCACAAACCCGGCGGTAGCGGCGGCGGTTTCAAGAAATCATACGAATCGAGACCCAACAGAAATTAATTTAAGCGATAAGCTCTTGAACCATTCAGGAGCTTGTTTTTTATCATATCAATATTGGAGTGTTAAAGTGGCAGATGAATTTTATGCAAAGTTACTGGACAATATCTATGATGGTGTTTACTATGTTGATCAAAACCGTTCAATTACTTATTGGAATAAATCCGCAGAGAAAATCACGGGATATACAAAAGAGGAGGTTGTCGGCAAGCATTGTTCCGATAACATTCTCAGGCATATAGATGAATCCGGTAAAGAATTATGTATAAATGGTTGCCCTTTATGGGAAACACTTCATGACGGCCGAATCAGGGATGTTAATGTATATCTTCATCATAAGAAAGGGCATCGGATTCCTATAAATGTAAGGGTTTCTCCGATTTTTGATGAGAATGAAAAAATCGTCGGTGCAATAGAGATTTTTTCTAATAAACAGATCGACGATGAAACCCGTTTACAAATAGAAAAACTCAAAAAAGAGGTCTATACAGATCAATTGACCGGTATCTCTAACCGTAAATATGCTGATCTTATTATCAATAAAAATCTTGAGGAACATAAAGCAGTCAACTTGCCGTTCGGTCTATTGTTTCTTGATGTTGATCATTTTAAAAACTTCAATGACACTTACGGGCATAAAACCGGAGATGAAGTGCTTATAATGGTTGCAAATACAGTAAACAGTGCATTAAGAAATTTTGATACTGTATGTAGAATGGGCGGTGAGGAATTTATTGTTATTCTTCCGAATATTGATCATAGCTCTTTAAACAAAATTGCGGAAAGAGTTCGTGTGTTTGTTGAAAAAAGCTGGATCGAACAAAAATCTGAGCTTCTCAAGGTGACGGTTTCTATCGGAGGAACGATGGCTTTTGAAACGGATACTGCATCATCCTTGATTGAAAGAGCTGACCGGTTGATGTATAAAAGTAAAACAAGCGGAAGGAACAGGGTTACGATTGACTGAAGAAAACTACAAAAATATTGATGCTATCAGAACAGTTTCAGCGTTGGCAGTCGTTTTACTGCATGTTTCCGCGGGATTTGTGGTAACTGAAATAACTAACCCGTTAAGTATTAATTGGATAGCGGCAAACTTCTATGACTCGCTTACGAGGTTTTGTGTACCTTTTTTTATTATGATAAGCGGTTTCTTTCTTTTGGATCCGGCAAAAGATATCGACATCAAATCATTTTACAGAAAAAGGTTCATGAAAGTTATCATTCCATTGTTAGTATGGTCAGTTATTTATATAGGATTCGAGGTTTTTTTGAATAATGTCCTTAAACACCGGAGTTTCACTTTGCCGGGTTTTTTAAAAGGAACATTAGATAAATTTATTTACGGCAAAACTTACTATCACCTGTGGTATATGTATATGTTAGCGGGTTTATATCTGTTTACGCCGTTTTTAAGAATGATAATCAAACAATCAACCGCAAAAGAGCTGATTGTTTTTACTGTCTTAACCTTGTCTATAGCGGCAATTCACTCTACCTGGAATTTTATTCATTCATTGAATATAAACCCCGGCCCATCAAAAAGTCTTTTTTTATACTGGTTTATAGATAACATAGGTTATTTCTTCTTTGGATATTTGATTAAAGAAGTTAAAGTCAATAAAAAACTGCTATTAATATCTGCGATTGGATCACTTTTGTTAATTAATATCTTAACCTTAGTATTATCATTTTATTACGGCAAAAAGGGTTTGTGGGTTTATTCTTTTACAAGTCCTTTTGTAATGTTATACTCGATCTCGTTATTTCCGATATTGTTGAATTTATTTAAATCTAAACACTTCAATTTCTTATCAATAATTTCACCGTTGAGTTTTGGAATTTATTTGATTCACCCGATTGCCTTAGATTTTGTTGTGTTGTTTCAGAGAAAATTATTTATAACAAAATATCCGTTGATATTTATTCCAATTGCAACGGGTATAATATTTTGCGTTTCCGGTGTGATTATTTATTTAATGAGAAAAATTAAGATTCTAAAACAAATAATTTAAAACGCCTGAAACGGTTCAATGGTTATCCTGTTTTTGCCGTCATTTTTTGACTGATACATCAAGCTGTCTGCTCTTGCAACAAGACTGCTTACGGTGTCAGTGTCTCCTGCATAAGCAACGCCGATAGAAACGGTTGAATTAATTATAAACTGCCCGTTTAGAACAATCTCTTTTTGAACCGACATTCTTATCCGTTCGGCAACTGTCAAAATATCTTTATGTTCAATATAAGGTGTTACAACAACAAACTCTTCTCCGCCCCATCTTCCGAGATAGTCAATATTGCGGATAGATCCTTTGACGGCTGAGCAAATATTTGATAAAACCCTGTCACCTGTTTCATGGCCGAATGTATCATTTATCACTTTAAAGTTGTCAACATCGATAAATAACAAAGCAAGTTTTGTTTTGTATCTTCTTAATTCTTCTAACTTAGTTTCAATTACCTCAGAAGCACCGATCCTATTGCCTGTTCCCGTTAACTGATCGTGCCTCATCTGACCCTGCAGGTACTTTACCATCCTGAGTGCATCAAACTCAACTGAATTGTCATTAATAATCTGTATAACTCCGACAATCTCACCTGTGTAGTTCTTAATCGGTATAGACTTGACATTAACGGGGACTAATAATCCTGTATCAACTTTTTGTAGCGCCTGATCAATGCGTATAGTTCCTTCTTTTATTGTTTTGTCAACTATCTCTTTTACATTCATCCTTCTCTCTTCGTTGTCAGAGATACAATCCGGGTGAGGATAGGTGTAGAGGTTGTTAAAATCATTGTTGAATTGTTTGAATACCGGCGTATCACCGGCAATCGCTACATTAACACCGGATATATATCCGATATCACTAAGAAAACTTCCTTGCATAAAAGCCTCCGATTTACTTTTTTAATAGTGAGTTAATATCATAAAATAACAGATATGTCAACAATAATCACTAATATAATTGTAAATATTAACAATAAATATACAAAATATGTAGATTATATAGTTTTTGTAAGCGGTCGACAGAATATTTTAGGTAATTTTTAATAAATGTTTTACAGTTGAACAGAATGTAAGAATATCAGCTCGCTTTGTAAAACGGCCCATTGAAATTCTTAAGGATTTTGAGGCGCGATCGTGACTTCTTCCCATATTTAACAGAATTTGGGATGGACCTGATAATGAACCGTTGCAGGAAGCAAAACGGGAAAGGTAGATACCGTTGAGATCGAGGTTAAATATCAGTTCTTCAATATTATCGATTCTTGGTAGAGATATATTTAAGATGCCAGAAACGGAGTTTACAGGCGTTTCTATTACAAAGTTATAGTTCATATTTAATAGCATTTGAATAAATTCTTCTTTTAAATGTTTTAACATTATTGTTTCTTCATTTAAATTTTGTTTCAATAATTCGATAGCTTTGGCAAAACCAAAAATGCCCGGTACATTTTGGGTGCCGGGGAACAGATGTCCTTCTTGACTGCCGCCGTTTCGAAGTTTGCGAATAGTGTGTAAGTTTTTTAGAAACAAAGCCGCAATACCCTTCGGGCCGTATAGTTTGTGGGCTGTTAATACACCGCCGTCGCAATAATCCCGCCATTGATTGTTTATTAATCTATGCGCGGTTTGAACTGCATCCAATATAACAGAACAATTATAGTTTTTTGCTAAACTGTAAATTAATTTAATATTCTGCAGTGCCCCGGTTTCATGATTTACAGGTGAGTATATAAGTGCTTTTTTCTTATAGCTTGAATTATCTAATACGCCGGTTAGTATTTCCGGTTCTATCTCACCGTTTTGATTAACAGGAAGTATATGAATACCCCCATAACCATGTTTTTGTAGAAATAAACAATTCTTAATTATTGCGGAATGTTCAACAGTGGTTGTAATTATCTGATAATTGTTGTAATAAAGATGGTTAATTAGAGTTGCCAGCGCTTCCGAAGCAGAGCCGCAGAAATAAAGATTTGAAGGTTTTGTGCCGGTATAATCAGCCAATAATCTCCTCCGCGATTCGATCTCATCAAAAACTGCTTGACCGTATTTATGTGCGCTCGAAGGATTAGCCCAGAAGATACGATGTGCCCTGTCAATCTCACCAAGAACAGATGGATCAACCGGTGTTGTTGCATTATAATCAAAGTAAATAGTTTTTTTTGGTTCAAGGGAAGGGCTGTTTTGCCGGAGTTTTTTTCGATATCTGCAGCTGCACGCCATTTATTGATAATTGCCGGTTAATTGTTTATACATAGTATCGGCAAGACCGGAATGCCCGTTTTTGGCCATCATCATAGCATATTCATCATATAAGAAATCAGTAAATATATCTTCAGCTTGTCCGCCGTCCAAAAGCTTGTTTTTGTTGATTGTTTTTTTCATCTCGTTAAGAACCTGTTTCCAGAGAAAACTCTCCATTTCAATACATTTGTCTTTTAAAGCAGTGTCTTCCCGCCGGTTCGCTGTTTGGGTAGAGTTGGTAAGAGCTGTTTCAAATCCACCTTCCGAACCTCTGTTTGTGTTGAAACTCGGGATTCTCCTTTGATAAGAGTCATTTCTATTGATGTCAAGTGAAGTCAGACTGTTGTTACTCATATTATCTCCTTTTCCCTTATAATATTATCAAGCGAGCATTGATGGCTCCGGCTCTATAAACTGCCTCTAAAAGGGAAATTATTGTGTCGGTGTTTAATCCTGCGGCATTCAGTGTTGCAATAAACTCTGTTACGGTTGATGAAGAAACAGAATGTGTGTTTGGTGTGTTTTGTGAGCTGCCGACGCTGATCTGAACTCCCGGGATAGAAACAGATGCCGGTTGTATAACGATATCACCTCCCGAAACTACAACGCCGGTTTTTTTGTCAATAACAACCGTTGCCGTATTATCAGGCGTAACAGTTAATATCTCGTACTGTGATATAAAATCTGCCGGATTATTTATCTCTTGCTCCGTTAATTCTACCTCTACAAGCCCGGCATCAACAACCCTTACTTTGAGGTTTGCATTTATCGATTGGACTGCAAGGGCTATCTGTGTCGCTGTAACAAAGTCCGGATATTTCAAAACGATATTAATTTTGTTATTATTTATGAAACTTGAAACTATTTCTCTTTCAATTATCGCCGCCGCCGGAGATGAGCCGGTTGTAATGGCTGTTGTTCCTGTAATGATCCTACCTTGTGCAACCGCATAAACCTGTCCGTTAGCACCCTTAAGCGGCGTTAATAGGAGTACACCCCCTTCAAGCGACTTGGCATCACCGACAGCGCTTACCGTTACATCTATTGTCTCACCTGCTCTGGCAAAACCGCTTACCCTTGCAGTTACCATTACTGCTGCGATATTATTGGATCTGATATCTTCAGCAGGCGAATCAATACCGTAATTTGCGGCAAGATTCTGAAACATTCTCTGGGTCATTATCATTCCCCTCGAATCCCCTTTTCCGCCGAGACCTGTTACTATACCCATACCCATAAGTATGTTTTCTCTTATGCCTTCTATTGTAGTAATATCTTTTATTCTTACCGGATTAGCTCCGAATATTTCTGTTATTGAGAAAATTAACAATATTATTACTATTTTATTCAATTTTGACATATAACCTGTCTTCCTCTCTAATTAGTGTTCCGCTAATAACTCTTCCGTTTGTGAGTTTAACGCTAACCGGTCCCGGTTCAAAAACAGAATTTTCTATGGTTGCCGGTTGGGTAATCCTTATGCCGTTCATATTAAATACGGTATCAACAGTATCACCTGTTGCAATTATCGGCAGCTTTTCAATATTTGTCCACCGTAAAATGTCGCCTGTATTGATATTTCTTAAGGTTTTGTGTCTGTGATTGTAAAGTTCGGTCAAAACAACAGTGTTTGGGTTAGTCAGCGCGGTAATATCAATGGTCCGCACTATAAAGTCATCGGTATCAACCGGCAGTCCCCGTCTTATCAGTTTGCGAGCTACAAAAACAGAGCCATACAGATCAACACTTAATCTGAGTTTGTGAGTTTCACCGTTTCTTATAAGTTTTATCTCTCTGAGTTCACCTATCTCTTTGAGCCCGTATTCAATTCTTTCCGTTTCAAGTGTATCTCCGGGAAATATCCTTGATGTATCGGTTGCAGGTATTGAGTTATTTATGCTTACAGAGATTGTTATAAGTTCACTGTCTATCATTCTGCGAAAATAAGCCGCAATAAAATCTGATAAAGGGATGTGGGGTATCTCCGGATTTGCGGTTTCGTTACTTATTGAAGAAGGGGTGCTGCTTGTGCTTTCATTGATTATACGGGATCGCACAATTCTTGATTCATTACCTGTTATAAGGAATCCTCTGAGCCCGTTCCTTATAAGTAACTCTGTCAGATTATCATTTGTAATTGTTAAAGGGAAGCGCGGATTGGGATATAGTAAAATATCGCCGTATTCCGGACAACCCTCTGTTATATCCCGCAAATATACGGCGTTTTGATTAACAACAACATTTGTTCTAAGTCTTATTTCATTGCAGAACAAAGTGGTTGTAATTAAAAGAAAGACAACCGCAAGTTTATTCATCTGACTACCTTTTGAGGTTAACTGCTGTCCCGAGCATGGCATCACTTGTTTGTATCGCTTTACTGTTTAAGTCATAAGCTCGCTGTGCTACGATCATTCCTACCATTTCTTCTACTATCTGAACATTACTCATCTCTATAAACCCCTGATGAAGTATCCCCATACCATCAAATGCCGGAGTTCCCGCTATCTCAGCTCCCGAAGCTTCAGACACTTTATAAAGGTTTCCGCCTACATTTGTTAAACCCGCCGGATTAACAAATCTGTAAATATCAAGCTGGCCGACTTCAATTATCTCATCTGAACCGCCCACTTTACAGGTTACAATACCATCTTTACTAATTGCAATAGATTCATATTGAAAATTCTCAGGCATTATTATCTCCGGCACCATTTTATAGCCGCTGTGATTAACGATCTGCCCGTTTGAGTCTATTTTCCATGCACCGTCCCTTGTGTAGCCGACAGATCCGTCGTATAGCTGAACCTTGAAGAATCCCTCACCTTCAATAGCCAGATCAAGTTTGTTATTTGTATTTTGAAGTGACCCTTGCATAAATATTTTTTGTGTTGCGGCAGGCTTAACACCGAGACCGACATGAATTCCCGTTGGATAGTTACTTATTGAGGTTGACGGGGTTCCGGCCATTCTCAGGTTTTGATATAGAAGATCCTCAAAATCTGCTCTGGTTTTTTTGTACCCCGTTGTGTTAACATTCGATATATTATGCGCTATTGTGTCAATATTAAATTGCTGACCAACCATACCGCTTGCTGCTGTCCATAATGATCTTACCATATAAATTCCTCCGATTACCGTATAGATAATCTATCGACATAATTTTAAAATCATTAATAATTTTATATAAATCAGAGAGAATATATTAATCCGCATTATAAAAAACTAATATTGATTAATTAGTTATAATTTGTTAATCTGTTTCTATGTTTGATAATTTTACCTTATCGATAGTATTTATAATGATCTCGTTTCTTTTGATTTTATCATTAGTGTTTAATCTTTCATCAGGTGTCAGATATCCGGGGACAGTTATATGGACAGTCGGCGTTGTTTTGATAATGGTTGCCTTCTTTGGTCTCGCATATCAAATGTACCTTCCTAAATCGATTGGAGTTGTTTTAACAAATTGTTTAACAGTTTCAGGGTTTGTTTGTTTTCTTGCAGGAGCAGACAGATTCTATGGAAAAAGAAACAAGGGATTTCTCTATTTTGTGCCGGTTGCAATTACGATGATTTCATTTCTGTATTTTACTTATATTTATGAAAGCACAAAAATAAGAATAATTATAATATCTTTTGTTTTTATACTGCTTTTGATTATGACGATAATCACGATTCTTACAGGATTACCTAAAAAAAACAAGATCTCTTTTGCGATGCCGGTTATCGGATTTGGGGTTTATTTGATTTTTTCAATAATCAGAATGATCAGCTCATTCTATTTGCCTGAGGTAAATAATATACAAGCAACAGGTTTTGCGCTGTCTATGACATTTTTTCTGGCAATTTTTTCTATAACAATTGTTTCATTGAGTTTACTTGTTATCACTAAGGCGCGCTTTGAGAATGATCTGTTATTAAAACATAGTGAATTAGAATATAATAATCAGACTAAAGATAAGCTGTTTTCAATTATATCTCATGATCTCAAAGGTCCCGTGGGTGCAACTGCAAGCCTCATTGATATAATCATTAAGCAGCATGGCAACAGCATGAATGAGCAATTATTATCATGGATTAAAACAATTAAGGTGTCAACTGACAATACCTATTCTTTGTTGATTAATCTACTGAGATGGGCTGAGTCACAACGAAAGGTTATTAAATTCAATCCGGATGTTATTCCTTTGGATCAAGTTGTCAATAGATCTATTGATATTCTTAAATCCCAATCAGTTCAAAAAAATTTGTTGATAAATATCAATCTGCCGCTGGAGATTTATATTAAGGCAGATTTTTCTTTAACAGAAACAGTAATTAGAAACATTGTTTCAAATGCTATTAAATATTCATATAGTAATGCATCTATTGATATAAGTTATCTGGAAAAAGGCGACCTTTGCGGCATTGCAGTTAAAGACTACGGCACAGGTATAACTGAAGATCGAATGAAAAACCTTTTTACTTTGAATTCTCTTGATAGCAAGCCGGGGACAAATGGCGAAAGCGGGACAGGGTTTGGGCTCATTCTATCGAAGGAATTTATGGATATGAACTCCGGTTTATTAGAGGTTGAGAGTACCCCGGAAAAAGGAACAACTTTTAAACTTTATTTTATCAAATCGAACCCGCTTTCTAATATCAAAAGTTAGTATATAGGGCACTTCTAAATAATCGTTGTCACTAATAAACTTGAATAAAAATATTTCAATTTTATTCTTGAGTTTTTATGATAGTTAATATATTATTTTTGATTATATATAACTCTCATTATACCGGATAAGGACGAGGTCTTTATGAAAAAAACAAAACTTATAATTTTTTTTATAGTTATAGCAGGGGTTTCTGCATTTAATATTTACCCCCAAAACTATTCTCTCGGGCTTAAAAGAACACCGGCAGAACTCTTGAGGACATTCAGAAGGAGTCGAGTCTCCGTTGCCGGTACAACAGTTGAGTTGCCGGCATCTTACTCCCTTATGAGCAAGATGCCACCGGTAAGATCTCAAGGGCAACAGGGGAGTTGCGTCGGTTGGTCAATAGGTTACTTTGTTAAGTCATATCAGGAAAATATGGAGAGAAATTGGGGATATGGAGACAACGGAAGATTGTTTTCGCCCGCGTTTATCTATAATCAAATCAACGACGGCGTTGATCAAGGTTCGTCAATTGTTGATGCTCTCGAGCTCCTTAAACAACGGGGGTGTTCAACATTAAATACTATGAATTACAGAGAAAATGATTACAGGTCGAGACCGGATAACACAGCAATAATGGAAGCTCAAAGATTCAAAGCAAGCGGATATGCGTCAATCACCTATGCAAATCCCTATGAGATCAAATCAATGCTCTATGACGGCAATCCGGTTATTGTCGGGCTTGATGTATATGATAACTTTCAGAATTATCGTAGCGGCGTTTTAAGGGGTAAAACCGGAGTTAACCGCGGCGGACATGCAATTGCGGTAGTCGGTTATGACGACACTAAAAATGCCTTTCAGTTGGTAAACTCATGGGGGACCGGATGGGGTGAACGGGGGATCGGATGGGTTGATTATCAGACTTTTGCCGAAATTGTGTTTGAAGCGTGGGTCTTATATGATATTGTTGAACAGAATATAACCGGTCAACAAAATGCACCTGAAGAAGTAACAGCAACCGACGGGTTGCATCCGAATCAGATTGTTATAAAATGGAACAGCGTTAGAGAGACAGAACAATATATAATTTTTAGAAAAACAGATAATCAAAACCTATATGATGAGATAGCAAGAACAGACCGCAATGAATATATAGACACATCTGTAGTTTCCGGAGTTGTATATTACTATACGATTAAGGCGACGGGAACAAACGGAACAAGCGATTTTAGTCTTGTTGATACGGGATACACGAGAGAGGTTTCACAGACAAACTCACCTTATGCACCCGAATATGTTTGGGGCACATCATCTAACGGCAATGTTATTATTGAGTGGCAGCAGGTTATTATTGCACAAACTTATAAGATATACCGTTGGGATGAAACGACAGAAACATGGGTTACGATAGGAACAACAAGAGATATGAAATTTACAGATACAACCGGAAGGGCCGGCAGCAGTTACTGGTACAGTGTTGCTGCAGGAAATTCTAACGGATATAGCCGCGGATCTAACCCGATTAGTGTTACTGTTCAAAGTGCATCAGAAGTCCCTGCTGTACCGACCGGCTTGACTGTATCTCAAGGGTCTTATACTGATAGGATTGTTATCGGCTGGGACAGGGTTCCAAATGCAGACACATATCATATTTACAGATGGTATGATGGGCTTAATGACTGGGAGTTCGTTGCTGTGACTGAACAGATCAACTATGCAGATCAAAATGTAAGAAGAGGCGTTACTTACTTCTATGTTGTATGTGCGGGTAACGGTTCAGGATACAGCGGCTATTGCAGTCATGAGTCCGGTTCTACAAGGCCGTAATATTATATGAATATTTTATAGGAGAGTCTATGTTGTTATATATTAATTTCCCGGAATGGATAACGCCTGATGTGTTCGGAGCATTTGATCTGCCTAAATGGCTTTCTTTTTTAAATCTCCTAAGGTGGTATGGGATAGCGTATATTGTCGGAATAATGATTGCATATTATCAGGGGTTGCATATTATTAAAACAGAGAAACCTAATCTTTTAACAAAAAAAAGATATGATGACTATATTTTTTGGGCGGTTATAGGGCTTGTACTCGGAGGAAGGATTTTCTCTTGTCTCGTTTATGACTTTAATACATATATTAAGAATCCGTTGGCTATACTATTACCTTTTCAAGACGGCAAATTTGTCGGTTTTCAGGGGATGGCCTATCATGGCGCCGTTATTGGGGTTTTTGTTGTATCATTGCTTTTTGTAAGGAAACATAAGATTATTTTTCGAGACCTTTGTGATGTTGTTTTCCCGTCTATCCCTTTGGGTTATACGCTGGGAAGGATAGCAAACTTTATTAACGGGGAGTTGTGGGGGCGGATTACGGCAAGCCCCATCGGTGTAATATTTCCTGAAGCTCAGAAACTGCCGATTTCGATACCGGAAGTACAAGGTGTCATTGATAAGATCGGCTGGCATGTGAATGCTTTTACGGGAACTGTTATCGATAGTGCAGGTAACGATATCAGCGGTGTGTTAATTAAGACCGGTCAGGAGATACTAATTAACCTTCCGCGATACCCTTCCCAGTTGTTTCAAGCTTTGTTTGAGGGGTTAATACTTTTTTTTATTTTATGGTTTATTGCAAGGACTTACAAACCATTTAAGGGGTTCACTGCAGTTGTTTATCTTGGCGTTTATTCAATTTTCAGGTTTTTTATAGAATTCATGCGACAGCCGGATATGCAGTTTGCGGATATTTCAAAGGGCAAATATAACGGATTTGTATTGGGGATTTTCTCGATGGGGCAGGTTTTGTGTCTGATTACCCTCGCATTTTCGGTCGGGTTGTTCTTTTACTTCAGGAGTTTGTCAATCAATGAAAAACCGAAAAGGCGTTAAAATGCTGCTAATTATTTCATGAAAAAGAAGATTGTTTTTTTTATAGCAACGCTTATATCACTGTTAATTGTTACGGGCTGTAAAGATAACCCGTTTATTAGATTGAATGGCGAGACACAAAGTCTTACAGATGAATGGTCGTTTTACCCTTCAGTATTCCTGTTTTCCGATCATAATGAGTGCGTTCCGAATTTGCCGATTGTTGCAGCGTTTCCTTTTAATCCGGAGAGCTATATCAATACAGGAGATCATTCAAATAATGGTTCGGGGTGTTTTGGTTACGGAACACTCCTCAAAAACATCTATGTGGAAACCGGAGTTGATATTGTCTATCTTAAGGTGCCGGAGATACCGTCAAGTTATAATTTATGGATAAACGGCATTTATCGGGATAGCGTTGGTGTGCCGGGCAAAAGCAGATCAGAAACAACATCTGAATACAGGATTGATTTTTATGAATTAAAAAGGGGTCGTGACTTTGCCGGTAACACAGTTGAGGTCGCAATAGAATATGCTAATTTTACAAATAGAATGGCAGCTATTACAAAACCATTGACACTGCATACGAGATTGGGTTTTGAATATTCTTTTTTTATGAGTAACTTTATTATCCTTCTTGTTGACGGCGTACTTCTCTTTCTCTTTATTTATTATATGCTTCTGTTTTTACAAAATCGTGTTTTTATTCAAAATTTGTATTTCTCATTGTTTGCGTTCTCGCTTTTTTTAAGACAGGTTATTTTGGGACAGGAGATAACATCTGCGATTTTTTACGGGTTAAGCTGGCATTTTAAGTATTCACTCTGGTATATTCTTATAATTGTTCAACTGTGGCTTTATAATAAGTTTATTTCTTCGATGTTTAAACATGAATCATCAAAGATTGTTACGAACATTTTGAGTGTAATATGTGTTATATATTCATTGTTTTGCGCTGTAACTCCGCCTCATGTTTTTACAGCCACTTTGATACTGCCGCAGATAACCGCTTTGTTATTCGGGGTTTTTGTGCATATAGTAATTATTAAAGCAATTATTAATAAAAGAAAGGGTGCAGTTATGGTAATTGCCGGCAACTTTGTTATGTTTGCAGCGGTAATTAATGATATTTTATACAGTCATGGTTTGATTCAGACAGGCCGGCTTCTTACAATTGGCGCGCTTGTCTTTATTATCGCACAAGCTAATCTACTTGCTGTCATTTATACAGATAATATCCGCAAAATTGCTATGGTTACAGACAGGCTGTCCCTTATTAATACGATTTACGGCTACTTTGTTCCTGCCGGACTAACCGCATTGTTTAATAAAGAAAAGTCCGGTGATATTACGGCAGGTGATTTCATTCAAAAGAAAATGTGTGTTATGATTCTTGATATCCGTGAATTTACTGCTTTATCAGAAAACATGTCTGCGAAAGAGTGCTTTGATTTTATTAACGGGTTTTTGTCGCGGTTTGTTCCTATTATCAGACAGTGCGGGGGATTTGTTACCGGATTTGCAGGCGATCAGATAAATGCTCTTTTTACAAAAAGCTCGGATGGGCTGGAAGGGGCTATTAAGATCGGGCGGTCATTAATGCAATATAACAAACAAAGAACCGGAGAGGGTCTTCGTGAAATACAAATCGGTATCGGGTTGTGTACCGGAGAAGTGATTCTCGGTATCAGCGGTAATGAAAAGAGGGTACAATTAACAGCAGTGTCAGATGATGTGCAGCGGGCAATATTTCTTGAAACTATGACGAAATATTCCGGTTCTATGATAATCGCAGATCAATCAGTCTTGAATGACACAGACGATTCGGCAAGACTTTCTTCGAGAAGGATAGGCAGATACACAACAGCAGGCGGGAAGTTCCGTGATGCTTATGAGATGATTTACAGTTATATGTCTAAGGATAAGATAAAGCGGCTTGAAACGAAATATATTTTTGAACGGTCAGTTAAAGACCTTGAAGCGGGGCGGGTTGAGCTTGCCGAAACAGAGCTTAACGCCTTGCTTAAGGAAAATCCCGATGATAACTTGATAAAATGGTATATTAAAGTTTTGATAGGTTCGATTGTCAAAGGTAAAAGTGTTTCTGTAAGTTTGGATGGCCTATATGAAATATGATATAAGGGGTTTAATAAACAATAAAGATTTTAATGTCAAAAGTATCACGGCAAATAATGTTTTCAAAAAAATCATTATTATTGTTGTGATCTATGTCGGATTACTTGTTGTTTTATCGCTTATCTCAAACTTCAACTCCGGTTTTAGCGGCATTGTAAGTGCCGGTGACGGTGTTTCTTATATCAACTTTGATCTGCTTAAAGAAAACGGTAGTGTAGCGATAAACAATAATTGGGAATTCTATTACAATAAATTGTTGGAGCCTGAGGATTTTGCATCTGCTGAACACCCCCTTGAGAATGACAAGACAATTGTTAGTATTCCTGCTTCGTGGACATCTTACGGTAATTTCTCAGGAGACGGTTTTGCAACCTATCACCAGAAAATATTGATTGATACAAACTCAAGGTTGATAATGAGATTCAGAAAGATCGCCACTTCAAGTGTTATATGGATTAATGGTGAAAAAATAATAACCGGCGGGGTTGTCGGGACAGGTGTCGGTACAACAATACCGTTTTACAATAAAACATTTGTTATTACAGAGCCGGTTGACGGGCAGATAGATATTGTAATACAGGTTGCCAATTTTCATCACAGGTCCGGAGGGATCAGGGAGCCGATAGAGGTCGGTACAATACCGATTATGCGACGGAATATCTACATAATGAACGGCATTGAGATCATATCTCTTGGGATGCTATTTATAATACTCGCTTACCACCTTATGCTATTTATGGCTTACCGAGAAAGGATTGAGTATCTGTTTTTTTCACTTTTTTGTCTTTCTATGTCATTAAGGTTCTTTGTGGATTCTTCGGAAGCCTTGTTTTATATCTCGCGGTTTGTAAGCTGGCAGATGATGGTAACTATCGACTATCTTACGCTTGTAACAACCCCGTATCTCTTTTTTATGTTTCTCGCTTCGGTTTATCCGGGATGCTTTAAGCCGGTAGAAAAAATAATTATGACTTATGATGTGATTGTATTTTCAATGTTGATGGTTTTGTCATCAGCAAAGGTTTTTACGAGTGCAAATACATTTCTATATGCTCATTTTGCTTTGATTGGCATTTATATGTTTATTAAGATCATATATGCAATATATAAGAAAGAAAAGGATGCGATCTATATTTTTACGGCAATTTCTATTCTATTTGGTTCGTCAATATATGATGTTTTTTTATCAATCGGGATTTGCAGCGGTAATTATTTTTTTCATATAGGAATGATGTTTTTCTTGTCGATACAATCAGTAGTCCTTGCAAGCAGGGTGAACAGTTATATACAAAAAAGTTATGAGATTCAAAAAGAATATGAGGATATAAATAGTTATTATGAGAGATTTGTACCCGCAGAATTTATTGCAAAACTCGGAAAATCTGACATAGTTGAATTAAAACAGGGCGATTACATAATTGATGATATAACGATTGCATTTATCGGATTAACCAAAGGGGTAGATGAGTACAACAGAATGAGCGGTGTTGAGAGGATAGGATTCTTAAACAAAATCATTGATATTATCAACAGGGCCGTTTATGATATAGGCGGTTTTATCGACAAGTGTGTGGTTACAGAGATAATGGTGATTTTCCCGGACGATCCGCAAGGCGCGTATCAGGTTTGCAGGAGAATTATGGCGGAGGCGGAAAGCTACTTTAATGAATCGGGTTTTAACATGCGGCTCGGTATCGGCATTCACACAGGTGAGGCGGTTCTTGGTATTATAGGTGATCAGGAAAGAATGGAGAGTACAGTTATATCAGATGCGGTCAATCTCGCAAGTCGTGTTAAAAGTCTAAACAACTATTTTGACACGGGAATGCTCGTTACAAATTCGACATATGCGGGCTTGGCGGACGATGTTTATTACAACTCAAGATTTCTCGGGCGGGTTAAGGTAAAAGGGAAAAATGAATCGGTAAATATCTTTGAGGTTTTCACAGACAATAAACCAGAAACAATATTAAAAATAAATTCTAAGGATTATTTTGAAAACGGTTTGTTTGCTTACTATAAAAAAGATATGGCGACTGCCAAAAAGATATTTACAGAGATTGCAACTTCAAATGCTTCAGATAAACCATCTCAATACTATCTTGAAAGATCGTGTTTTTTTATCGACAACCCCCATTTTCTTAATGAAGAACTTTTTGAGGTAATAAGCAAAAAATAAAACTGCAATCTTATTTCAGATTTGCAGTTTAATAAGAAAAATTAGCTTGTTTTTTAAATCCGTTTGATTAAACAATTTCCCATTCGTGTTCTTTCGTGGTTAGCTTCTCTCACCTCCGGGTCTCTGTTTTTAACCCGCATTATGCACGAAAATTCTACTGTATCTCGTATCTTGCTGATTATCCACGAGTTACTCGATTTTCGATTCTCACATAG
>CAZSQU010000023.1:0-37871 GCA_964608985.1 uncultured Spirochaetales bacterium | reverse complement strand
TAAACCACCGCCTGCGTTATCTTCACCGCCCAACAGATCACCAAGTCCGTCATCACCGCCGCCGCCCAATAGATCACCCAAACCATCATCTTCAGGTAAACCACCGGAAGCGCTATCTTCTCCGCCCATCAGATCGCCAAGTCCGTCATCACCGCCGCCACCCAATAGATCACCCAAACCATCATCTTCAGGTAAACCGCCGGCAGCACTATCTTCTCCGCCCATCAGATCACCAAGTCCGTCATCACCGCCGCCGCTATCCGAAAGCTCTCCAAATATATCTTCGCTAAGCTCATCGGCAATACCGGAAACTAGACTCTCTTCAGCCAGTAGTGAAGGATCCACCTCTTCCGGTAGTTCAATTGTTTTTGGGGTTAAACCACGGGATTGCAGAATCTCAATCTCGTCAGCAACATTTAATAAAGTATTTCTAATCAGTTCAAGATCTTCGTATTTGGGCATGGCGTTGTATTATATCTCCCTATGAAAATCATCATTTATTGATAACAGATAAAATCTGAAATTACAATATAATTTTAATCACAAAACCTTCATTTTTTATATGATTAAATCAGATTGATCCGGCATTAAATTTAATCTATTCTTTTAAATCAATTTAATCTTTATTAAGTATTTCGGTAAAATACCGATTTTTTAAACGAAATATCTTTCATTTTATTATGCGGAGTCCTGATAATGAAAAAAACATCAATACTATTTTTATTTCTAATACATTTAGTAAATATATCTTCACTCGAACAGTTTGTTGATCTTGACCTTATAAATCGTGTAACACCTGTTCGATATCTTGAAAACGGAGTATTATTTACTCTCAACAGAAATATCGGCAGAAGAATTTTTATCAGAACAGATCTTGATAATTGGGAAAATGACCATTATTTCAGAGAGTCACTTTATGGTGTCTTATACCTACTGATTCCATATAAACAAGGAAAATCCTCCATCAAATATAGAATTAATGTTGACGGTTTCTGGATAGAGGATCCGATGAATCACAACTCATCTGAAGATAATTTTGGGATACTTATAAACTCAATAAATATCCCCTCAGAAAATATTTATTATTCAAGAATGCCTTTAATCGAGCAAACTAATAACCGCACAAGAAAAGTAACATTCAAATATTATAATCCTAGTGCACGAGAAGTAAATTTTGTATCATCCTTAGATAATTGGAATACTTTTTCAAACACGATGGAGCGGGATCCAAATAGAGCAGGTTACTGGACTATTGACTTATATTTCAGACAAGGCAGTTATATGTATTTTTTTCTTGCCGACGGGCGTAAATTTATAGATATTTCTAATCCGGATAATACATTTATAAGCAGATATGATGAGGTGTCAGTCTTAAATATAAGATAGTATGGTTGTTTTTTTTTAATTAGCAATATACTAATTTCTATATTTTATGATATACTTTACCGATTATTATAATATTTGCATCAACCTTTATAATTAAGAAGGACCAAACTTGTTTAAAAAAAGTTTTTTCGGATATGTATTATTATTTATTTTTTTATCCACTCTTTTATACTCATCCGATACAACAACAGGCGCTACTTCATATACCGACGGTGCAGCAACAAACAACTCAAACTTAACCAATACAAATCAACAACAGCAAACTCCGGTCCTTCAGCAAACAACTAATTCCACTACAACAGCAGACAACCGTCAAACTGATACGACAACTCCCGACACAAGAAGCGGTGCTACAGAATATAGCGATACTACAAACCAACCGCAATTTGAACCTCAACAATCCAATACAACTACCACACAAGAGACCGCTGTAACAACTCAAACTGCACAAACCAACACAACGCCTGACACTCGCACCGGCTCAACAGAATACCTTGAACCTACACAACAGATTGTTCAACAAACAGAAACAGAAACAGAACAAATAACAAACATTCAAACAACAGAAACTCAAACAACAATTATTTTGCCGCCCAACCTTTCTGATATAAACAATCCGCAATATGCAGTCGGTAATAGAATGATAAACAGGGACGATAATGACCCTTATTATATTCCTAAACAACAGGTATCGATAGAAGTTATTGATGATAATTCTAATCAGATCGTAATAAACACAACTAACATTGAAACTAACCAAACAACAGAAACACAGACTGAAACTACTCAACAAACAACTGATGACAACATCCAAGCAGAGATCGTTGTTGATCAAACTCAGATTAATCAGCAACAAACAACAGATGTTACTCAAACAGAGATATTTACGGAAGTGACTGACGAACAGATAATAACAGTTATTCAACAAGAGATTATTAATAAACCGATAGAAGACCCGGTTGTTGAAGTGGTAATTCAACAGTCAACAACAAACACAACTCAACAAGTTGAGAATACGCCGATTATACTCCGGCAAGAAACAACGACACAAACCCACAGTCGGATTAACAACACAGAAACACATCGGACGATTGTGTTTGAACAACAAACTGATGATTTTAATCTAAACAGCTACACTATTGATGAAACACCTTTATCTGTAAATAGATATTCTACTCCTTCATTCATACCTACAAATGAGAATGAATTCAGTTTAGTTAATCCGCAGATCAGATATAACAATAAAGGCGTAGTAACAGTAGGAACTAATTCCGGCATAACAGGTCAGTTAGGCGATACAATCCTTACACAAGCTGTAAGAAGCTTCAGACAACAAAACTATCCTCTTGCCAAACAGCTATTCGAACGATCAATTCATTATAATTCTTATATCGAGCATTCTTACTATTACTTAAGCCGCATAGCATATCTTGAAAAGAATCTCGGACTTGCTATCGAATATATGCTTGCATCATATAACGAAGGGATCAAAAACAGCACAAATAATACAGAACTGTCAACTCGGCTTTACCAATGCGGCGTCATATCTATGGAATCAGGCAATTTCGCAGATGCCATAAGATATTTAACAGAATCAATTGTTAAAGACCCTTCTTTAAAGGAAAAT
Source organism: uncultured Spirochaetales bacterium (assembly GCA_964608985.1). Classification (GTDB taxonomy): domain Bacteria; phylum Spirochaetota; class GWE2-31-10; order GWE2-31-10; family CAYYKD01; genus CAYYKD01. The sequence continues at coordinate 34,858 of CAZSQU010000023.1, read as the reverse complement.
TACCGCGCACTAGGACTTGCATATATCAAAAACAATCAACGACAACTTGCAATTGAGACTCTTCAGAAAGCAATTGATATGGGTGACCAGAATTCATTAAGATACTTAGAATTACTAAACAGACAATAATTTACCGGAGAAATAAATTGTTATTACTTGCTGATATAGGAAACACTAACATAGAGATCGGAATAATGAACGATAAAAAGGGTGATTTAACAGTTGTTCAAAGTTACAGATATTACACAAGAGCCAATACAACAGAGGATGAATTCGGCTTTTTTCTTTTGAATATTGTAATGCTTGCAGGTTATAAGAAAGATGATATCAATCTTTTAATATTTTCTTCTGTCGTACCCCCCATGAACTCGGTTATTCAAAAATCATTTATAAAATACTTTAATAAACCTGTATATGAGGTAAACCACCTAACACCTCTTCCGATCAAGAACTGTTACAGTAATCCTGAAGAAGTCGGTGCTGACCGTCTTGTTAATGCCGCCGCCGTTAATCAACTATACAAAAACCGTAACGCTATAATTATAGATATGGGGACAGCCACTACTATCTGCGCTTTGACATCTGAAGGAGATTATCTTGGAGGAATTATAATACCGGGGATCAGAACATCATCGGATGCGCTTACGGCAAGAGCAGCAAGATTACCGGCAATAAATATTTCTAAGAAAAGTCAAATACTTCAAAAAGGGACAACCGGTGCTATTGAATCAGGAATATACTATTCTACATTGTTCGGTTTAAAAGGCTCCGTTGACAAGATGATTGAAGAGCTTAACTTTAATGAATCACTGATTGTCGGAACCGGCGGATATATGACATTATTTAAAGATGAGAAACTTGCAGATATTATTGATGATGAACTAAGTATAAAAGGACTAAAAATTATTGCGGACACACTATGACAACCACCGATAGTTTAATTATTTCACCATTAATGCCTGTCCCTATCCCCCCATCAAGTATAACAACAATTAAAATCGATAATAGTACTGAATTCATTATTAACACCAAACAATCTCCTCAAATAGTAATAGAACATCCGGACAGATGGAAAATTGCAGGACCAATATTCTTTGAAGGAATAGATTCAATTGACTCAATACCATTAAACCCGACAGAGAAAATTGTATTTACAAAAATAATTTATATTTATAACAACACATTATCTATTATTGATTTTTTTAATAAAGCTGTATTTTTATCAGAATCTCATAATAACAAGACGGTTTTTAACTCAGACTACCCTTCAGAAGCAACATTTACCTATTACACCAATATAAATGAATATATACAAGCAAGTAAACCTGATTTCAAATTGTTACCATTGTGGGGTTATGGCGTTGGTTTTACGGCAAACATTAATAGTTATATTCATAACCAATCCGGTATTAAATCAGTATCAGAGCTTGTAACTTGTAATGCCGAAAAGTATTTTATAATCAATAATACCGGCTTGTCAATCAATGATTTTAACGAGAAAAACATTGTTAACTCCGGAATCGAAAGCTTGTTTACAGTATTGAATATTTACGGGCTAAAGAAAGTTATTAATGCAGATTTTCTTTATAATACACAGAGTTATGACCAATTTAGTTACGAACAAGTTCAGTCAGTTAAGATGAGAAACGGCGACCCGATAATCTGCAACTCTAAATATATACCGGATGTTTTTCAAGGTTCAACCTATTCGATTTTTGAGGATTCTATAAAATCAATTTCACAAAAATTTGACGGGCTCTATAATCCTGAACACATATTTAAAATCGACAACAAAGAAACCCTCACTAAAACTCAGTTTATTTCTGAAAACAAAAGAATAAACTACGAAAACTCTGTTAGCGAGCTATTTACTATAATCAACAAAGCTATTTCAAATATAAACAACAAATTCATCTATTTTTCATCATTTACAGCGAACAAAAACAACATTTGCGGATTTATAACAGAATCTCCTAATAACTTTAAGAATTGCCTGATTCTACTAAGAGACAGGTATTTATCCGGTATTATTAATACAGGGCTACAATTTAGCCCAAAAACCGATCCGTCACTTTTTATTGCTTTTTTATTTCTACCTGTAATAGTGTTTGAACTTGACTTTATCAATAAGATCGTTAACGACGCTAAACTAAAATCCTACCTTCAATCAATATTATCACTAAGAAATTCGCTTAAACTTTTCTATATTGATGCTTATATTCGCTTTAAAAATAATAACTCAGAATTATACGCTTTTGATCCATTGCCCGAAAATAATAAATACTTGATTATTAATAATTCACTTTTAATATCACCGCTTGATAAGTACGGCCTTTCAAGAAAACTAACAATTCCTGCCGGTATATGGAAAGAATTAAATGGAAATATGATTCTAACCGAGACAGGTGAATTTGTGCTTGAAAGGGACAATGATTATATACTACTTCAACAGTTAAACACCGCAATTATAATAGTTAATGAAGATAATCTAAGATCGCCTGATTATACTATATATTTATTTATACAGGAATCTTATAACTATCAGATATTTTCGATAAACGATGATAACAAAGAGATAATACTAACAGGCATAGCCGTAACTTTTAATACAGATCATCTTTTAATACAGACACATTTTGATCAATACTTAATTAACAAGAAATGCACATATAATATATCAATTATTAATAATCCTGAAATAATCTCACTTGAACGGAATAATCAATCCGAATTTGTTTCAAAACACACGACACTAACTAATTATAAACTTACATTTACACCTCAAAGTGAGCTTGATCTGATTAAAATCTACATAAATAAAAACATCTATGAGTAAAAGTCAGGATTGGTTTGTTTATATCCTTGAATGTGCTGATAAAACCCTTTACACAGGAATAACAAACAACCTCGACAAACGGCTATCGGCACACAACAAAGGGACAGCCTCGCGATACACCGGAAGCCGCAGACCGGTCAACCTTTTGTATTCTGAAAAGCACGATGACAGATCATCCGCACTTAAAAGAGAGATAAATATTAAGAGTCTGTCACGAATAGACAAGCTTGAATTAATAAAAAAAACCGCCCTTTTATAAAGGGCGGATAGATATTTTAATCAATAACGATCTCAAAAGGCCCACTTTGACCGCTCAAAGGTATTTGTTCTTTACGATCGGTACTATCTTCTGCATAGTAATAAAAACTCACAGTATCTTCAGCTGTCAAATCAGGCATGCTGTAGAAATATCTACCATCTCCTTGATCTATAAAATCAACATTTGTCCAACCGGTATCATTAACATTATAATAAAGTTTAGCAGTAGTAACTGTTGCACCACCCATAGATTCTATATCTGCAGTAAACTCCACTTCTCCTGTTTTTGTTTTGCCGACATAGTATAGTTCAATATAAAGCATATCCGGGTCAGCCACTTCCTTAGTTCTGCAGTGAAGCGCATCATTTGGAAGCCATATATTCTCTGCATGAGGATCAACCGGTACTACATCAAAACCAGGAAGAGCTCCTTCAATAACATCTATTGCCGCAAGATCAACGCTATCTCCATTATGATTCTGTGGCATAAAATACCTTCTATTAAAAATCAGTCCATTTCCGTATGCCTCACCATCAGGAACACCGATTCGATATATCGTATATTTAGTACCATAGGATGTTGTAGTACTATTTAAGTAATTAATAAAAGTCTGAATCATCTGCTCTTTATATGTATCGGTAGGATCAAATTCAGCTATTAATATTTTATCAACATCTATTATCTTTGACCAACAGTCTATATGGTGATTACCTTTTCCTGAAAATACATCCCTTATTTGATTGTCATTTGCAACAATATTTCTTAATCCGAGATTTGTTTTTAATCTTGAAGTTATAGTTGAGTCACTAACCCCAAAGTAAGTTCTATTCATATCATAAAAATAATTCGTCTGAAAAGAAACGCCTTGACCATCTGTCATATAGTTACCGCCGACATGAAGTAACTCAAGTTCTACTAAAGGTATATCCATCAATGTCGCATAGTTATTTGGTATCATTAGATCATTTACCCTTCCTGTCATATTAGGATAAGTATTTTTATCCGGAAAAGTCACTGTAATACCATCGGTTTCATAAACCGGTTTACCAACCGCCGGCTGGTCATAAAGATGCCAAACAACTCTTTGTGTGCCGTCTGCATCATAGCGAGTCCACGGACCATAATCTCTCACCCAATAAGAATCAATAACATCTCCTATGTATTCAATGTTGGGATAAATACCAATTTCTCCTTCTATTAATTCCTTTGCATTTGCTTGAATTTGAGGATCGAATGAGCTTAAAATTTGGACCGTTACAGGATCTTCGTTAGAAAGAGTGGTATTTGCTAATTCTTCGATTAATGAAAATGGAACACCAAATGCGTTAACATCCGGATCTATTGTTGATGAATATGAATCAGCTTGTGATTCAATTCTTACTTTAATTGGGAATGGAGGATCTTCGTTTCCTTCTGCGTACTTATCAAAACATGTTATTCGAATATAATAGTAACCGCCATTTGCTTCAAAAGAACCGTCAGCATCATTATTTTTTGCCCATATTCTTGCTATTGAAGATCCATCTGCCGTAAATATATCCGCTACATAAAAGCCATCTCCATAATAAGTTGTAAAATAATTTTCCGGATCAGGGTTTTTTCCGTCTTGAATATTAACTCTATAATAATCACCATCAACTGTATTTATTCTATACCATTTTGATTGATTTAATTGAAATCCACCACCTGTCAAGTTGCTTTCAGAATCATATGTTGTATTTAAACTAAAAGTCTGTAATGCGGTGCCAACAGTAGTATCAACATCAGGCTTTAGCTTTGTTGATTGCTGATTATAAGAAATGATAACTTTATCACACGGCTCCCACTCTGCCGGCTGCCTTACTGTCCAACCATGATTTTTATTCTTCATGTAGTAAGTTACAATGTTCGGATTCTCATCCGGTGCCGGAGTTTTGTTATCATTGTCATCATCTGTTTCCGGAATGTTACAAGATAGAGCAATTATTATTGCAAAAAGTAATAAACTCAAAATTTTTCTTCTCATTTAATAATCCTTAATATATTTTTATATAATTATACCCAGTTTATTATTTTTATCAACTTAATTTTTATTTTTTACAATAATAATAAAAAAAAATTGCCCTTTCGGGCAATTTTTTTTATTGTCTTATGTACTTACTAGAGTAATCCTTAAAATAATCTTCTGATGACAAAGTATCCCATGCATTAAATAATGATGAAAATGACTTACTTGAAGTGTCTGATGTACCATCACTACCTATAGAAATAATAACTGAATCATCTGATGTATGCTCAAATCTGAGAAGCCCGTATGCATCTTCATCCATGCCCCATGCGTCAGAATCGGCAACAGATATAACTTTAAAAGCAATATCATAGTTATACTGATCTATAAATTTATAAGCGAATACTTCTCCGCTAAAAACCTCATCACAACTTGTTGCATCGCCAACGCAATAACTAATGATACTATCATTCGCAAGATCTATTGTGAATTTCTTATCAAGCTCAGGTGTAATCCATGTTCCCTTGATTTGACTCGGAACAGGTACAGTATCAGAATTTGTATATTGACAGCTAATTACTGCAGCCAACAATACAAATATCGATACAATTAAATAAATTATTTTATTTTTCATCTTCTTCCTCCTTTTAATACCATACCCATTCGGTTGGTGCTTCATAACTTAACAATGCCCTTGTTGTGCCGCCCGGACTTTTTGTTGTCGACTTGTCGTTATACAACATTATATAATATGTTTTACCGACTTCAACATTAAAAGATATGTACCAAGGTTCTGCATTTCCACCGCCATGATAACCGAGAGAACCATCAATTCTTCCTACATACCATCCACTTGCGGGGGTAGTTAAGTAAGTAACATTTTTAGAATAGGCATCATCGCTAAAAACTTTTAATAATGTAGAGAAATTAAAATTCTCATCTGCCTTTTTAACAGGATTATTAAAGGCATCATCATTATAGAAATAAACAGTTCCTGACTGAGTAGCAACAAACTCAACATATACTGCCTCATAATATCTTTTTAGTTGAATTGATCTAACAACATCAATATTCATAGTAACTACATCAGCCGGTAATCTTTCTCCAAGATCGGTCGGTAATTGTGAACATCCGATTAACAGAGCAAATACAACTAATAATAATATTTTTTTCATCATATTACCCCCTTTACTGTAGTTTTTCTGAGTCAAACTGCAGTTTCATGGCAAAATCCCAGTTTGCAAGGTTAAGTATATTCGTGTCAGCAGATACACCTCTTTCAAGCTGAGTATACTCCTCAGAAATAATAATAGCAGGTACCCATCCAAAAACTATCTCAAAATGCTCAAATTGCAGCCCTATTCTGATAGCCGGATTTATGCCTTGTAATACATTTGAAACAACATTGTCTGTGATCAAATACTCATCATATGTCCTTTGAATATATTGATTCCATGACTGTTTAACCCAATAATCAACTTGAAATTCAGTATAAACTATAGACGGCCAGGTTACTCTATATATAAATTTAACATCGTGTTGTAGAATAAATTCATTGTTTGTAAACTTGTCTGAATTAGCGCCATCTGAAGTTGTATAATAGTTAGTTGTAGTAGCTCTAAAGCCAAGTGCATACTTAACATTTACTCTATGAGTAGAGTTGGGCTCTATCATCATTCCAATACTTGGTCTTACAAAACCATAGAAATTAGTTATATTATAAGTTGTAACAGGATCATTACCTTGCTGATATTCATATTGAATAGGAATATATGAACCCAGATTAAATTCAAACCCAGGATACATAGTAAAATTATCCATAACCTCAAAAGGTTCGTATTTATCATCTAATCTTATAGTAGGTGTAAACCAGCCGCTGAAATCAATGTTGAGCCATTTTCTGACTTCCTGTTCTTCAACTGTTCCATTTTCTTTATAAATATAAGTTGTACCGCCTTCTCCCCAGTTAACTCCGGCAATCTTAAACGGGCCGTCAGTTGTGTTATCGCCATCTCCGGCAAATCTAACCTTCAATTCTGCTCCGAGTCTTAAGTTTTCAATTTGATTATTGAATGCATCTCCGGCTATCTCAGCTCCACCGCCTGCATAAACAAATGCGTGACCGTTAACTATCTCTGTTGAATTTTGCGGTGTTAAAACATCTTTGAAGCCTTTATCAATAGTTTTTAGAGTGTATTCGTTATACCTAATACCACCACCGAGGTAAAAGCCCATCTCAACATTCTCAATTGCTCTTACTCCTAACACAATCGCAAGCTCATCATAAAGTTTCCCGTAACTCTGAATATCTCTCGTTACACTCTCTGTCGGATCAATCAAAGAAGCTTGAGTTTCTGTTCTTACAGAATTAACTGTATTGTAGAAATATCCTGCTATTCCCAACAATAAAGTATGTGAGATAGGGAACTGAGTATAAAACTCAATGGCAGGAAGGAAATTCAATCCTATTGAAGTATTCGTACCATTAAAAGGTACCCCTGCGTGATTTCTAAAACCAAGATCCATAATAACATCTCTACCCGGCGCGTAATACTTTACATATCTTTTGAAATTAAAATATCCACCGTTTTCTGTTTGAAATCTTCCGTCTATAAGGTCAAGAACAGGCTGTGTGCCTTCTGCAAAAACCACAAAAGACGCTATCAACATTAACATTACAAATAATATCTTTTTCATTTATATAACCTCCTTTTAATTTAATTATGGTGCAAAACTGAAGGAAACAATAGCATCCCAGTTTGCAAGATTCAAGAAATTTGAATCTACAACCGTTCCGGCATCTGCTGTAGTATAAATATTAAATCCCGGCAACCATGATATTCTAAATCTTAATGCACCGAGATCAAAACCAAATCTTAACTTAGCACTGATTGTTTGAAGCAAAGAAGCTGTAACCAAATTTTGTCTCATTGCACCATCACTATCAAGCGTCACTTTTTGAACCCATTCTTGTTGTATATTCCACAAAACCTGAGAGTCTATACTCATGACTTTTGGGAATTTAACCAGATATCTTAGTCTTACCTCATGAAGAAGTCGGTTATTGTGAGATTGGATTTCGCTTGTCTCTTCTACCCAATCAGCCCCCACCTTATTCCAATAATTCGTACCAATAGTATAATGAACACCTTGGTATCCTATTCTATATCTCGCTCTGAACCTCTGAGCACTAACAGGTCTAATATCTAACTCAAGAGCAGGTCTGATCATCAAATCTATACCTGAATAACTATAACTTCTTTCCTCAACACTGTTACCATCTACTATATTTGCAACATTTGAATTCTCTATTAGCTTTAATGGTATAAACGTAGTAAACTCAAAGTTGAAAGTCGGCCTAAGGTCAAATCTTGCAACATCGCCGAACACCTCATAATCAATCATATCAACAATTTTTATACACATCTCGAAATAAGCTTTATAGAAAATTGACATCCATTGAAAAGTTGAATAATTTAATATCTCTCCTTCTCTAACAAACTTAGTAGAATCAGTTTGATTACCGCCCAAACCAAATGCATCCCCTTCACCAAGGAATTTAATTACAGCAACTTGTTCAAGTGATATCCAATCAAGATCGTTCCACTCCCAGAATGAGTTGTTTGCGAACATACCAAAACCCGTTTCGACAAACGCCCAACCATTTAGTGTTTCTTCAGTATAATCATAATCTACCGAAGATCTTAAGAACCCGTCTTTATCTGTCAGTTTCTTAATTCTATATTCCAAACCACCACCGAGATAGAAACCTAAACTAAGACCATCAATGTGTGTTAAACCAACAAACATTGTAAGCGAATTTCTTATCAAATCCCAGTTAATAACCTCAAGCTCTGCAGTCTGACCGCCAACGGACTTTTTATAAATCCCATTTGCAAAATCATATGCATCACCATAAGTTTCTTGATTGGGTCTGTTGAAGAAATACCCGAACCAAGCAAGCTCAACCACCTCATGTACGGGAACCATGATCATGAATTCAATAGGAATTATGTAACTTGCAAAATACCCGTAACTCACATGTGACGGATTGGTTATACCGACATCAAAAACTACATTTCTCCCTAACTCATCAAAATACCACTCAGTGTATCCGACCTGCTGCAAGAACTGCGGCATATACTGAGCAAACAATGTTGATGTCGAAAAAACAATCATCATTGCAAGAAGAATTTTAAAGAACCACTTCATCTAGTTTACTCCTTTTTAAAAGATTTTTAAACAGAACACACAAATTCATTTTAACCATTATTTTTTTTAATGTCAAATATAATTTAACTTTTTTTTACAGCAAAATTCATAAACCCTTAACAATACTCTGCCTCCTTTTGCGTATATAATTTCGTCATTTTCTTCAGTAAATATAGCATTATATTAAATAAATTCAATAGGGAGTTAACACTAAAACACATAGGGGATTTAGTTTATTGCATTTGGAAAATAAAAAAGAGGTGCTTTTTTATCAGCACCCCCGTGGTTAAAGATAAAAACTCAAGATCTACTCTTCGTCTTCAAGATAAACGATGTCGTATGTATCGCTTCCAAAAGATATGGCTACTTTGCCTTTAGTTCCACCCCATGCTGCAATACCTGCATTTTTTGCAACAATACTTGTTCGCATATCATATACAGCAGAGTCTGATGCTACAACACCGTATTCCCAGTCACCTGCCCCTGACTTGAGCGTTGGATCCCAATAAGCGTATTTAAGACCATAGAAAGTATTCATCATAGATGCATTTAAATATGAAATATGAGGAGTCGAGCCGACAAGGAACATGTCTGTCCATGTACCGACAGCATTCAGTGTGTCAACTTCCGTAGGCGTTGTAAATGTGTAAGTAGAATCTCCGGTTCCTGTTATAGTACCCTTAATATACACAAGATCACCTGTTGAATTCTTATAGGCAGAAATATGCAGATCACCGTTAGAAGAATCAATTCTCATAGAAACATATTGACCAATATAACTATTGTTAGTAGTTACATTACCATGATACCATCCTGCACTACCTGTTACCGGCCTTTCTGTTTTACCTCTTGCCCACTTAAGTTTTCTGTTGGTAGAATCATAATAAACTATTACAGGGACATTAGCACTATTAAATGTGTCAAATCCGATATCAGACCAGAGACCAACATCATCACCGCTTGTTGTCGGTGGTGCAGTAGTATCTTCTACACCATCTACAACTGTATTGCCGTTAGTTCCATTGCCATCCTCTGCCGTTACACCATCGTTTCGATAAGCTTTAAATGTAAATGTTCCGGTAGTATAGCTATATGCATACACATATACATTTTCTGTAACTGTAGGTGTACAGCTAATAGATTCTTGAGACCAATCAGATAATGTTGTTGTTTGATCATTTCTGTAAAGACGAATTATTACATCTCCGGTCCCTCCTCCATTTGTAGCATCTAAAACAGAGAAAGTATAATTTCTTCCGGCTGTTACTGCTATTGTACCTGACCATGTATATTGTCCAGCAGATCTACTTCTTGCACTGGTATAAATTTCTACCGGCAAAGGAGCACCATATTTTAATGTTTTTGAATACGCGTCATAATAAGATACATAAGGATTTGTCCCATTAAGCGTGATTCTTGGGTTTTGAAACTGGTATAACATCTCATCCATACCATCAGAGTAATCAGGGGCTCCACCGCTGTCGTCTCCAATGTGTTCAATAGCCATATTTATCGAATTCGTTGAATACCATACCGCAAGATCACCAAAGTTAGTGTATCCACTGCCGCCACCATTAAAGTTCTGTAGATATGCCACATACCTGTTGCCGGTAGTATCAACCGCTATATCAGTCCACTCAGGAGGGTCGTATTTACTGAATATCGTGGTTGTGGCAGATGTTGTTGCAGCATAAGTCTGTGACAATGCATAGTTTGTCCATGATCCATATAAGGTGTTACCTGCAGTTGCATTATAATCCATTGCAGGATAGATCGGTTGATTACTGCCATTAAATGAATCCCCCGTTTTCCAAAGCTGTAAATATCTGTCATCCGTCCATTCTGCACTGAGACCGTCATTCCCATGCTCATCAGCCGTTGCAGGATTAGTATTAATATTATTTACTGCCTCAACACCATTCACCATCATCCTTAATTTGCCGGAATGATTTACCGAAGCAAGACTCAAAGTCATTTCAGTATATGGTGAAGCAACACCGCTAACATCTACCGTGTCATAGTTAGTTCCTGCAGAATTATATACTCTAACCCAGTTTGTACCGTTCTGAGATAGATTAAAGCCGGTCATTGTTAGCCCTGTTTCACCCGTTTTAACTATAAAACGACCATATTTTGTCCTTTCGGTATCAATTGTTCTTGTTAATCCGGTTATATAAGGAACAATATCAAGAGTAAACTGAACGGGCTTTGCATAAGAATCACTCATAACAGACGCATAACTAAGTGAATCAAATGTAGCTTTTGATGTACCGGAGTTGGTTCCCGTAACATCTGTCAAATTTCCTACCCAGTCTGTTGCAGTGAACTTAAGTAGTTTGTTTATTCCGGCAACATTGGTTAGTTTTGCTGTGTTAAATTCAAGTATAAATGATACATAGTCACTATCTGTATTCAAAGAAGTCGCCAAATTAGTAACTGCAAAGTAGTCAATATCTCCAACTACGCCTCTACTCGCAGCAGTGCCCCAAGTACCATTAGCAGCCCTTTCTAAAAGCACCAGTGATGCCCCATCAACTGTGCCGAATGCATAATTAGACAAACTGACACTGATGTTTTTGAGCAAATAATTATCCTTGACCTTTACAAACACCCTTACTACACCGGAAACAGCATCTGCACCTGTTGTATAGCCCGCTCCCCAATCGCCATGTGCAGCATCAATATATCCATACTTAATAAATTCTTCTGATACTTCATACTCTGCATAATCAGAATTCTCAATGATTTTCGCCCAAATATTAGGTCTTGTATTGTCCACAACAAAATATTTAGTCATATTTATCTCTGCGGCTCCCTGCATCAGCTTCGCTCTATATGTGTATTCACCATCAGGTATTGAGGCATAACCATGATTATCAGTTACTGTCTTATTACCTGCGCCACCGATTGTCATGGCTCTTGTAGTTTCACTATGAGCAAGTCCGTCTGCTTGCTTGTATCCTGTTATATATAGGTTTGCACTATTAAATGTCACACCATCATCGATCTGTGTAACAAATGTACTTGTTGCCCCCCTCATCATATACACTTCACTTGAAGGTATCGTAGAGTATTTGCTAAGGAATGACGCGTATGCAAGCGAAGAAGCACTTCCGTTAGCAGTAAAAGTAGTCCATGTAGGCGGAGCACCTTTTTCTACATTAGTTATTGTAGCAATCTCTGTATTACCTGCTCTGTCTGTGACTGTAACCTTTACTGTTCTTGTAAGTCCAACCGTAAAATCTATTGCAAGATCAAGGTTCCATACCTGACTCCAGTCGCCATTAATATCAGGTGTAACATTCCATGTGTTTTTAAGCGTTCCACCGTCCCACACCTCAACTTTTACACTGTTTTCTGCAAGGCCGGCGCCGGTATCAGTAGCATTACCGGTGATTGTAAATGTTGAACCTTTGACAATCTGGCTGTTAATAGGTTGAGTTACCGATAAGGCCGGCTTAGCGTTGTCAATATAAACTGATTTCTCTCTTGTTGTAAGATTACCCGCTCTGTCTCTTACCTCAATTTGAAGGGCGTAAGGACCGGCTGTAAAACCTGTAGTTGATTGAGCCGTCATACTCCAATTAAGCGGATTATCATTAGTAGTTGCAATACCTGTGCCTGAGCTGTAAACCTGAACCGGCGCATCTGTACCTTTTTTCAATAGAACTCTCACTCTATTTATACCCGGTAACGGGTTAGTTCCCGCTCTGTAATCTCTTACTGTACCGCTCATTACAAGATCACCGCTTATATAGATAACCGGTTCCGCATCAATTAACACCTTATCTGTTGCATGAACCATACTTGCCCAAGACAGATATATTGACTCATGAGTTGCCGGATATTCGGAGAATTGGTGTTCATAGAATTTTCTGTATTTATTCCCCGCATTATCAACTACCTCAAGACAGATCAACTTCTTTCCGTCTGACGGATAGTCTGTACCATACTTAACAGCTATACCCCTGTATGTTCCGCTGTTTCCTAAAGAATCGGTATTAACTGAGTTTTGATCATAAACATCAGCAAGTCTCCAAACGCTGGAACCGTACATATAACCTCGGAACCAATGGTTAGGATACCCTAATGTTGTATTTGTAGGAAGAATATCACCCAAGGCGCCGCTTCCTGTAACACTGCCGAGATTTGGCGGTATCTCAACTGAATATGTTACGGAGTTAACTTCAGCACTAATAGAACCGGTGTTGCCGTTATAGTTAGGAGTTCCGTCAAGATCTGATGACTGATTATTCCATACATAGATATTTGTATATCTTACACCTGCTGACCCTACATCGCCATATTCACCACCGATAAATGTAGTACCGCTTGTTCTACCGAATGCCGCTGTATCTTCAATATCATCCAAACCGAACATCTTGATAGATCCGGTCGGATTATTGTTATCAACTGTCACCTGAACACCCGTTGCTGTTTCATAGGCGTAAGGTGAATTGTTGTCAGTTACAGTGATCCTGATGTTAGAATTTATGTCAATTTTTGTCGTATCTACATCTACAAAGAAGTAAACCCAATCTGAATTTGCGCCCTGAGTCATATCAAGACCGGTAACAGCATAGTTAGCATATCTGTCCGGCGAATCGATGTGTTTCAGAACATCCATGTTCTTTATTATGGTAGAATTATTTATTGTTGTAATAAAACTTCCATAGAAATGGCTCGCATCTTCACCTGTACTATTCCATGTAAATACCCCGTGATCTGTTTGACCGCCATTAAAACTAACCTTAATAACATTGATCCTGCCGTTATCTTTTGCTCTGAAAATCATTCTGTAATATCCTGATCTTGCTGTATCACCTGCGGCCTGTTGATCAAATACATTAAATGTTGATTCGTTTAGATCACTATCCCATCCCCAATCTTCTCTATTTACATCATCATCATAGTAAATACTGTTGTTATTTGAATTATTATCCCAATACATATCATCTTTTACATTAGAGATAACCCTTCCGTTCATATCAGGATTTGCTGTTGTTCCGTCCGGATCAACTATATTCGGAGATATAATATCTACCTCAGGAGACTGATTGGATACGATAAAGTAAGATGTCTGAGTGAGACCTCTTGTGCCTTCCGCATCCTCACCCCTTACAATAATCCTGTAGAATTCGCCGGTGAGTTCATCTCCCACGCTCACAACCATATCTTCCATCATATATGTCCATGTGATCTCCTGCGGACCGATAATCATCGGTTCTGTTGTTGAAACATAACCATAATCATCGTTTGTCTTCGGATCACCGCCGGCAGGATAAACAACTTCTTTAAATGTACCGTTAGCGTTCATTCTGTCTATCTTAATGTGAACATTCTTGATGCCGTCATTATCTCCATCCTTTATTGTTCCCATAAATATATAGGTTCTCGGGATAAACGGCATATTATTGTTTCTTCCCGCCGGATTGTCGCCCCCTAAATATCCCGGGTTGGTTATCGTAATAATCGGCTTGTCCATATCCTGATCTATTGTATATGTTCGTGTCGTATAACTTATATTACCTACATTATCCACAGCCACGACATACATGTTCCAGCTTTCATGACCCAAAAGATCATTATAAACCTTAGTTGTGTCATAACTGTAAACCCATGTAAGCGGAGGATCGGTCATCTGTAGCCATTTACCGAGAACCGGAGTTCCCGGAGTTGAGTATGATCCGGCGACATAGTTAGTCGGATTAGAAAGTGTAGTCGCAAGATCACCCAAATTAGGCGGAGATTCTTTAGTGAAGTATCCTATATATATAGCATCAACTGATGACCAGTCATTTGCAACCCCCGAAACAAGCTGTGTTCCATTGATAATAAGCTGAGTCGGAGAAGAAATTGATACTGAAGGAGCTTTATTATCGGCTTTATAAATAACTACCGATTCCTGAGAGGTTTCTCCCTGAACATTAGTTGCCCATACAGTTATAGTAACATCATAATAATCGTTAGTATCCGTATAATCTGTCGTATCAACTGATACATTTCCTGTCCAATTGAGCTGTCCTGCTGCCGCTCCGACAGTTAACTCTCCGGAGTCATTAACAGAAGATTGTACTCTATATTTTAATGATGTTATTGAAAGCTGTAAACCTGTATCTGTGGTGCCGCCGTTAACTGAAATTCCTATGTTCTCGGTTCCGTTCAAAATAGCAGTCGGAGAAGTGGTATTAGTTACTGTCGGCTTAATAGAAACCTTCTGTTCAAATGACTTAATCAAGCTGCTGTTTTGAGGATCACCGCCATAAGTATTATCAAATGCGGCATCCGGATAATAAGAGAATTTGCCGTTTGCATCCTCAACAACTATCCATGCTTTAAAATTACCTATTGCATTTGGTGAGGTTAGTGTAAATGATGTATCTTTCGGATAAGGCGCACTATAAGTTATCTTGCCTGCTGTAGGCCCGTTAACATTATTAAGTCCTGCCCATGTAGAAAGATTTGTAGGCGGATCAACCGCAACTGCTCCGATATACCAATAAATCGCTTTAACTCCGTCATCATCTGTTGCCAAACCGGAAACTACTGTTTGAGGATTGACAACCGCTCCGACCGGACTGAATATCTGACCGGTAGGAATATCTTCCCTTTGATCTATCTTAACACTTAATGTATTACTTGTTGTGGTAACATTACCAATATTATCAACCATAAAGACATAAATCGTGTTGCTTCTCTCCTGATTATCCAACTCACTGTACAATTTGGTGGTAACATAGTTATGTGTCCATGACGCTTGAGGTGTTGCAATTTTAAACAGAGTTTTACCGGCGCCTGTTATAACATCGGCTATATTGGTTGTACTTGCTGTTTCCAGTTCTGCCTCAGTATCAAAATTGGTAAGGGTAGGTGCAGATGTGAAATAGCTGAAATAAAGTGCCTTGACACCTGACAGGTTATCTGCCGCCGTACCGCTGACTGCCATAGTGCCGTTTAGAACATCGTTTGTATTCGGTGAACTGAATGTTACCGTAGAAGGAGTATTATCAACTATAACAAAAACTCTTTCTGTAACCTGGTTACCAAGATTATCAACTGCAGTAACATCGAATGAGTTATTACCTTCTGTTATAGTAAACTCTGAAGATGCAATTGACCATGTCGTGCCGCCTACTGTTGCTGACTTAGTAACGCCGCTTCGAGTAACAGACACGCTTGAAACCGCACCATTTGTCACGCCATCCTGCCGCTTATCTGTTACGCTGCCGCTTAATGTAAAACCTGCACCTGCAGATCTAACAAATTGGCCGTTAGAATGTGAAGTAATAGTAACAACAGGCGGAGTTCTATCTCCAATTAAAGTAACTGTCTTAAATCCTGAGTTGCCTTGTGTGTCGTATGCATATACTGTAATAACCTTATCTGTATATGTTCCGCCGAGAGCCGCAACTGTCAAGGCTTTGCTCCAAGTAGATCCGGCGATTACAACATTATCTGCCGTAACATCACTATCCCATGTTGTGCCGCCTTCATGAATGACCTTAACACGGGTAACAGCATCATTATCGTCAAATGTACCCGAAAGAGTAAAAGATGCCGGCAAAGCTGAATTGTTTGCATGGCTTGTTATCTCGATTGTCGGATCTTCATCATCAGAGATCAAAAATACTCTGCTTATATATGTATTTTGAACAACTCCATTCTTATCTACTGCTCTTGCAAATAATTTATATTCGCCCGGTTCCAGCGCAAGTGCCGTAAGCTCAATACTCCAGTTCTTTATCTTGTTATTAGAACAATCAACTGATGCCCATGTTGTATATACGCCGGACGGATTTCCGCCGTTTTCTGTTGCTGTTTGAACCTTCCAATAAACCTTGTTCAAACCGTCATCATCATAGCTTGCCCCTCTGATAGACGCATTATACCTTAATATGTCGTTTGTTTGTATATGCAATTCTGTTTGAGGTTTGTCCTTTGACTGATCCACATAAAGGTATTTGGTAAGACTAGCAGGATTACCGGCTTTGTCTACTCCGGCAAAAACAAGCTTATACTTGGTCAGGTCTGTTAATAAAGTGGAATTTACCGTAAAACTCCAACTTGAAGTGTTACCGGTTGCCGCTGTAACAGCCGTACCAGTAACTGCACCGCCAAGAATCCTCGATGCGATCATTGTATCCCCGGCAAGATTCCATATCTCAAGTTTAATACTCTCAAGGATATAGTTATCAGTCATGTTTCCATTAAGTGTTATACTTCCGTTTGCAAAGTACTCTATACTATCATAGAAACTATATTGTGCAGGACTTAGAGCAAGATCATCTGCCGCCTGTTGAATAATCGGATCAAAATCAATTGCATTAGTCATAACAGGACTTGTTGTAGTAACTACCGGATCTTCATTGTCAACCCTTATCATCTTTGTGGCAATAGCTGTTCCACCGGCAGATGCTTCCGCGCGGGCATAGAATGTTAATTCCCCGTTCGAAAAAAGTGTACTGTCAATATTAAAACTCCATGTTGACAGATCCCCCGTAGTCTTTTCTCCGATTTTATTTGCGGGGTTAGTCATACTTGTATGAAATAATTCAACTTTTGATACTCCCGAACCATGTGAGGCCGTTCCTGTTAAGCTGTATGTATCTCTGATAACATCACCATCCGGATTATCAAAATTAACTTGCGGAGCATCTCCGGTTGTAATGTTGAATGTGCGAGGTGTTATAGAATATATGTCAACAGGTCCCAAACCATTTTTATCTATAGGATACAGATATATCATATAAATACCGTCAGCATTGGGAACATTGAATTCAAACTGATATACCTTAGGATTTTCTGATGAAACATCAATATCACCCGACAGGTCTGAAGTCGCCATAGCATCATCAAAATCTACAAGTGTGTCCTTAGAAATAAACCAATAAATCTTTGAAAGACCCTCATTATCATAAGCCGTAGCGTAAGCAGGTGAGCCGGGGAATGTATTTGTTCCTTCTTTAGGAATAGAAACTGCTCCCGTAGGTCTGCCGTTATAAACATAGATATAACCCTGACTCTTACCATCGGTTAAAACGGCCTGATTGCCCGCACTATCCAGAGTTAATATTTTAACCAGATATCTTCCGTCGGCAAGACTCTCGGTTGAATCTACTTTAAATGCCCAGCTGTAAGGATTACCCTCTGCTTGAGCATTATTAATATCGCCATCTATTGTATAAGTATATACTTTTGTACCGGAATCATTATACATCTCAAGAGTTGTTGAACCAACAGCAAAATTGTCCTTAGATACACCTTCAATCTTAAAAAGCCCTTTTACAAAATACTGAAGGTCATCAAGATCGATCGGGTCATCTGAACTGACATCTATCAATGAATCAAAATCAAAAGTACTGTTTCTAAACTGAAGAATTCTATTGTTATTCTCTACCTCAGGCTTTGTTACATCGGCAAACAACAACATGCCGACTTTTGCAGTGTTACCGGCACCGTCAGATGCCACGACCTCTATTGTTTTACCGCCTTCAACACCGCCAATGTCTTCAAATGTAATATTTCTAGACCATGTATTTCCGTTCACCGCTGCAATTAATACCTTATTTTCACTTAAAAGCTTAATTTCAACTTTTTTAACAGAGATATTATCTGTACATGCACCACTCAGCACAAATGTACCTGTAATATATTGTCCGTTTTCATGTGAAGATACGGAAACTGTCGGATTCACCGAGTCAACCGCACTTCCTATATCCTGAAATGGATTTGTGTTACACGAAGCAAAAATCCAAAAGAATAGAGTAACCGTAAAAAGCACAAAATAAGATAATTTTCTTTCCATCGTAATTCTCCTAATAAATTCCGGTATAGAATTTTCCAAATTTAAATATATAGTTTTTTTGTAATAAATCAAGATTTTTTAGTTTTTATTCGTAAAAATTTGTTATTATTTTTTAAATTATGCCAATTATTACAAATTTATTTTTGACACAAACGACAAACAGATTTATTCTTTTATGGATTGACAAAAAATCAATTAATAATGTAATATCTCTGCTTATGAAAAAAATTAAAAAAACTATTAATGAAATTCAGAATTTATTATCGGACAAAAGTAACCAAAAATTCTTATTTGCAGTAATAATTTTATTTATTGCTTATCTTACTTATTTCATGGGCTATTATAACCCGCCTTACATATTCTGGGACGAGAACTATCACATAGCTTCCGCAGAGAAATACATCGAAAATGTTGCATATATGGAACCGCATCCGCCATTGGGTAAGATGTTAATAGCCTTGGGAGATAAAGTTATCGGGGTAAACAGCAAGTTAAATAAAACCGGATTTACCGAAACCGATTATGTTAATACGCTGCCCGGCAATTACTCATTTGCAGGAGTAAGACTGTTTCCGGTGTTAGCTGCCCTTTTCAGCGGGTTGATATTTTTCCTGATTTTATGCTTATTGACCGGTAACAATCTTATTTCAATGCTTCTAAGCTCATTTTACCTGTTTGACAATGCAATTATTGTTCACTCACGCGGCGCAATGCTCGACAGCATACAGATTTTTTTTATACTATGCACTATTTTTGTATTCCTTAAAGCATACAAGAAGGGGAATTCTGTAAATTCATTTTATTATTCATTAATGGGGTTATTCACAGGACTTGCCTGTATGGTAAAAGTAAACAGTGCAATTGTACTTCTGTTGTACCCGATGCTGTTTATCGGAACAAATTTTAAACAAATTTCAAGTTTTAAGATAAATTTTGCAATTATTATTGACCTTTTAAAGAAAATTGCCTTCTCTGTTGTACCAATGCTGTTAATCTCAGCCGTCATCTGGCAGATCCACTTCGGGTTGGGAACCAAAATGCCGGTAAATCAGAACTATTTTATTTCAGAAAGATACGCTGAGATTATTGCAGAAAAACAAACATGGAATCCGTTAAATTTTCCTATAATGCTCAGTGATAATTTAATGTATATGGAAAACTATCAGAAAGGGGTTCCTAAACTTGACTTAAACAAAGAGGGTGAAAACGGCAGCCGCCCTATTACATGGCCTTTTGGAAATAAATCAATAAACTACCGATGGAACAGAAACGGCGCGGTTACCCAATACCTCTATCTTCAGGGTAATCCGCTAATTTGGGGGTTTGCTATTTTGTCGATATTCATCTCCATACCGGTTATGTTTTTTATACGGAGAGATAAAAACCCTAAGATTAGAGAAAAAGGGGCGTTTATATTGTTCTTTCTAATTATTTACACCTTCTATATGATAGCAATGATTAGAATAGAGCGCGTTATGTACCTATATCACTATTTCATACCTTTAATCATTACTTTCTTTATTTTTGCACTTAATTTTTCATATATTTTCCGAAAAGAAATTGAAAGTAAATCACCATTGTTTTTGTTTACAGTCAGCTTATTTGTTCTACTGATAATATCGGTTTTTCTGTTTTACTCACCTTTTACATACTATCTCCCGATTAACAGGACAGATTTTATCAAAAGAATTTGGTTTGAATTCTGGGGGCTTCAATATGTTTAGTAACTTTCAGTTTAGCAGAACACATATTTTTTTAATTATTGTAATCATAATGTTCGTTTTGTTTTTGATAAAAGCGTTTGCACCTATAGACCAAAAAGATAAAACATTTAAAGTAACAGTTACAAAGAACCGCACAACGATTATGAACCTTGATGAAACACCGGAACCGGTTTCAACAAAGACATTCTACACCGATACAATCAACTATTTCTCAGCGGATGATGAACTAACACATGTGATTTACGGACCGACAGGGATTGCCGGTGAGTTTTATATGGAAATTGAAGGCAAAATCAATGTTAACAAATCACAAAATTATTATTTTAAAATAAATTTTGATGACGGATACAGATTGACAATAGATAATATACTTGTAGGGGAGTTCACAGAGGTCAGCCGCGGGAACATAGTAGAAGAAAGCATATATCTTTCTGAGGGGCAACACGAAATCAATGTGAAATATTTTGAATCCTACGGCCCGACAGCATTAATAATTGAGTATTTCAGCGATGATGACGAAAGGCCGGTAATTATGGGAATTAATACAAGAAATATCGAATTTCTAAAATTCTTTTGACTATTTCGACTATTTACCTAAAAAACTAATTAAATCCTTAGAATCAACCGGAATTGATCCGTTTTGCGTCATTAAGCCGCTTGCAATACCTTTTCCGACACAGCTTTTAATTTGAGATGCTTTCTTGTTATTTACGAGCGATTCTATAAGTTTATAAGCTTTTACATTGTTATTCTTCATTGTTTGAACTACAATCTCAACCGTCACATGTTCAATTGAGTCGTCCCAACAATCATAATCGGTTACAAAACAACATGGAAGATAGTGAATCCCGGCTTCTCTTGCAAGCGCATATTCCGGGAAACCGGTCATTCCGATAATCCCTGCACCCATAGCTATATAACTCAGAGATTCTGCCTGAGTTGAGAAATATGGACCCTCTATACAAATATAAACCCCATTGAAATGCAGATCAAAGTCAAAATTGTCCTGCAAATTCAAAACAAGACCTGTGAGTTCTTTACTAATCGGTTTTGCAAGCGATATATGGGAAGCAAATCCGTTACCTGCAAAGGTATGGTTTCGGATCGACTTTGTTCTATCAATATATTGTGAAGGCACCACAAGATCGCCCGGCTTGTACTCTCGTTTTAAGGAGCCGACTGCAGAAGTACTGATAATCTTATCAACGCCGTACCGTTTTAATGAATAGATATTTGCGCGATAATTGACCTCTGATGGTAATTTTTCATGATTCTCGCCATGTCTCGGCAAAAAAACCACCTCTTCATTACCAATTTGCCCCCTTTTAAGCCCGGTAGAGGCATCTCCAAATGGAGTTGATCTGTCAAGAACCTCAATAACTCTAAAAGATTCGGATTTTTCAAAACCGCTGCCGCCAATTATACCCCACATACATTCATCCTTAACTATAATTATTATTAAATCTCTATAAAACCGCCGCCGATCAATTCATCGCCGATATAAACTGCCCCGACCTGCCCAGGCGTGATAGACTTTTGTGCTTCCCGGAACTCAATCAAAACACTATCATTACCCAAAGGTGTTACAAAAGCAGGAACCTCTTTGTGACGGTACCTGATTCTTACCATTGCCTCAAAAGGTTCTTTCGGGTTATCAATTGACACCCAATTGAATTTATTGATTGTCATTGTACTGCCGAAAAGCGAGCTCTCTTCTCCGACAAACACCGTATTTGTATCGGGATCGATAGCAACCACAAAAAGCGGTTCAGAATAACTTACACCGAGCCCTTTCCGTTGACCTATTGTATAGTTAAAATATCCGTTATGAGTGCCGAGTATCTTCCCATTAATATGCTTAATCGGACCGACCTTAGATTCTATATCAAGCAGATCCTTATAATCACCGGAGTAGAAATCCTGACTTTCAACCTTGTCATGTGTATGAAGACCTATTTCTGCCGCAATCTGCCTTACCTCCGTCTTAGTAAATATACCCAAAGGAAAAATAAGTTTGGCGAGTTGATTTTGTTTTAAAAACGAAAGAAAATAGGTTTGATCTTTTTCGATAAACTCCGCTTTTTTTAAAACAAAACGCCCTCTATCCGAATTATAATCAACCTTTGCATAGTGACCGGTCGCAAATTTATCAAATATTAATCCTGAAGATAACGCCTTTTCAAGGAGCAGATCAAATTTGATTTTGCAGTTACAAACAACGCAAGGATTCGGTGTACGGCCGGCTTTATACTCTTCTTTAAAGTATTTAAGAACAACCGACTCAAAACCATCCGTAAGATCAAGAATACTATAATCTATGCTTAGCTTATCGGCAATTAGCCGGATATCTTTCTCAATTTCTCTGTTATCCTCTCCAATACAGGATGATTTACCGTTATTAACTGCTAATATGTCCGGAGAATTCTTCATTGTAAGCCCGAACACTTCGTGTCCTGCTTTTTTCATGAGATAAGCCGCAACCGATGAATCAACCCCACCGCTTAATCCGACAGCTACCTTCAAATCAACCTCCCGTTTTTTTCTCTGAGTTTTACGGCTATCTGCTCAATAAAATCATCAGAATTCAGTACTTTTACCGGTTTAGGATCACATATACCCGCAAGATCGCCGGTAACAATACCCGCCTCAATAACCTCTATAACAGATGATTCAAGATTGCCGGCAAACAACTCAAGGTCTTTCAGTCCGTCTATCTCTGCTCTTTTACGCAATGCCCCGCTCCATGCAAAGATCAAGGCTACCGGATTGGTTGAGGTTTTTTCACCCTTTAGATGTTTATAATAATGTTTTTGAACCGTCCCATGAGCCGCCTCATACTCAAAATACCCGTTTGGTGAAACCAGAACCGATGTCATCATAGCGAGGCTGCCGAATGCTGATGCAACAAGATCACTCATTACATCCCCGTCATAGTTCTTACACGCCCACAAAAACCCTCCCTCAGATTTAACAAGACGGGCAACCATATCATCGATCAAAGTGTAGTAGTAATTAATCCCGAGACTATTAAATTTATCCTTGTATTCACTGTTAAATATTCTTTCAAATATCTTTTTGAAGGTCTGATCGTATATTTTAGAAATTGTATCTTTTGTAGCAAACCAGCAGTCAACTTTTCGGTCAATCGCATATTCAAAGCAAGACCTTGCAAAACTCTCAATCGAAGGGATTGTATTATGAATACCCATAACCACAGAGGGAACATCAACCTTAATGATAGTTTCACTTACAGTTTTACCCGTACTATCAGTTACACACACCTTTAATTCTCCGCCGTTTTCAGCATATATTTCCGCAGATTTGTAAAGATCCCCATAGGCATGACGACCGACTATTATGGGTTTTTTCCAAGTTGCAATCGCGGGTTTTACATTCTTCACTATAATCGGCATTCTAAAAACAGTCCCGTCAAGCAATGCCCTTATTGTCCCGTTCGGACTTTTCCACTGTTTTTTTAATCCGTATTCTTTAATTCTATCCTCATTAGGAGTAATTGTAGCATTCTTAACACCGACCCCATACTTTTTTATAGCATTAGCGGCATCGATTGTGATCTGATCATCTGTTTCATCCCTTTTTTTTATACCAAGATCATAATAATCAACCGAAAGATCCACGAAAGGCAAAATCAACTTATCCTTTATAATCGGCCATAAAACCCTGGTCATCTCATCCCCGTCAATCTCAACAAGCGGAGTTTTCATTTTAATTTTATCCATATCGTGTACCCTCAATAAATTTTATTGCATAATATATAATTTTTTGCTGTTAGTAAAGGGGACGAATTAAATTTTTATTTTTTTAGTGATTGCTATTTTAAAAAAAATATTATAGTTTATAGATTGTTATTTTTTTCAAAATATTATTTAAGGGGTTATCAATGAGAGGAAATTCAGTTTTATTTTCAATTAAACTTCTTCGACTTGCAATCGGTTTCTTTTTTATCGTTTTAGGTATAATAGGCATTATTAATGGCGGTAATCAGAGTATTTTTGCTCTTCGCGCACCAAGTGATACTGTGAATATAATTTTTTCAATTGTTGAAATCGTTTCCGGTGTGCTTATACTATTGGGAATATTTGCCCTTTCTTCAGTAAGAGCGATCTATCTCGGCGGATTTGTGGTTATGATACTCTGGATTACAAGAATTGTGTTAACCAAGTTTATTTGGTGTCTTACAATTACCGATTCTGCAGTAAAATTTAACTTTCTTCCTAATATGAACTTATGGTTTTTGGCCTTAGCGGCAGAACTTCTTATAGCCGCATCGTTACTTGTTGTAATAAGCAGATACGAATAACAGGATAATTGTTTGCCGCAATATACTTATAAAAAACTTATTATTTTTATTATTTCTTGTTTTTCTGTTTTTTATATCTCGGGAGCGGAGGTTAGTCCGCTTCCGAATATAAGAAACAAGTTCGGACAAAACCGCCTTTCCCCAATATTTGCGGCAACTGTTGAGCCTTTTCAAGTTGACCTGTTAGGAATATCTGAAGGGCTTTCAGATAACAATATTTATGATATTATTCAAGATAGCCGCGGATATCTGTGGTTTGCTACAAAAAACGGGCTCTGCCGATATGACGGTTATAGATTCGTAGTTTATAAAAGTGAACCCGGCAACACCTCTTCTTTGCCTGACAACTGGATTACTACTATCATGGAAGACAGCGAAGGGCTTTTATGGATAGGCACAGAATCGGGCGGGGTTTCAATCTTTGACAGGTATAAAGGCACATTCACAAACATTAATTCAAGCGGTGAGTACGATTATTCGCTTACAGATGACAATGTGTGGGGGCTTATGGAAGCCGCTGACGGTAAAATCTGGATCTCAACATTCAACGGCGGGATTAATATCTATGATAAAATCACCAAAAAAGTTACCCACTTTAGCGATGAGGAAGACAACGGTCTTTACAGTGAAAACATTTGGCCTATGCTACGGGATTCTCAGGGGAACATCTGGATCGGGTCGGATGGGGACGGTATTTTCAGATTAGATCAAGAAGAAAACTTTTTTTATCAGTATTCTAAAGGTTTCGACGAATTCTCGCAGTCAAGTGATCTGATTCAAACGATATTTGAGGACAGCCGCGGTAATATTTGGGTAGGTACAGATGCCGGCCTTAATCTGTACGATCAAGAGAATGATGAGTTTATACTGATTTCATTAAATCAACAGAATATTGACTACGACATCGATTATTTAAGTATCAGATCTATTGAAGAAACCTCCAACGGAGATCTTTGGCTTGGAACATCAGGTGACGGTTTATTTATTTTTAATCATTATACAAAGAAAGTAACACAAGTTCCTGCAGCCATTGACGGCGGGCCAATATCTAATGAAAATATTAATAAAATTTTTTGTGATGAATCGGGAATTATATGGATTGCTACTAAAAACGGTTTAAATAAATACACTGAAACTATACTGGAAACAGCAAGAGTATCAACAGATTTTAATTATGAAAATGTAAACGACATTAAATCTTTTTTTACCGACAACTTCGGCAATTTATGGATAGGCACACGGGCAGGCTTATTTATTTACGACAAAGAACGATCCTTATATTACAGGGTTTTTAATGAATGTGTATTTCATTTTATAATTATTGATAAATTTGTCTATATAGCAACAAACAGCGGACTTGTAATATTTGATTTGTCCACAATTCAATTTAAACATCTTAGTTATGATCAAGGGCTATCAAACTCAAATGTAACAATAATTCACCCCTACATCGGCAATAAACTATTAGTCGGAACTTTTACCGGACTTGATATTTTTGATACACAAACGGAAAGTTTTAATAATCTACCTTTTATAGACAGTGAGGTTTCGGATATCTATCAACGCAAAGACGGATCATATATCATTGCTACAAATGGTGACGGCATTTACCTTTTAAATAGCGATCTAACAGAATCCTTAAATTATGACGCTTCTTTTTTAACAGACGGATTTATCAGAGGGATTGCAGAAGACAATGAAGGTACAATATGGGTCGGCTCCTACAACAGCGGATTGATTGCTATCAAACCTGACTTTTCTTCTATAACAATTTTTGGCGAGAACGAAGGACTTCCAAACAACATAGTAATGGGGCTTGTTACCGATAAAACAGGCAATATCTGGATTTCTACCAAAACCGGCCTTGCAAGATTATTAATTCAAACAAAAACAATTGCTCGTTACTCCATCGAAGACGGAATACAAGGATATGAGTTTAATAGGGGCGCATCTTATATATCAAAAGAAGGAATAATTTATTTCGGCGGACGAAACGGTTACAACCTTATAACCCCGGACAAACTACCTTCAGAAACATCTAACAACTTGCTTGTAATTACCGGATTTCAACGGTTCGGAAAACACGAAACACTTCCAATCTCTTTAAGCAGAAACAACCGACTTAACCTTACCTATAGAGACACTTACTTTGCTATAGAAGTAGCTATGCTCGACTATGTAAATTCATCAAATAACCGTTACTCTTTTAAACTCGAGGGTATTCATAAAGAATGGGTTGATCTCGGCACCAACAGACTTATAAGCTTCAATAATCTGGTTCCCGGCGACTACACCCTTAGGATCAGATCGGCAGACCATACCGGGATTTGGAATGAAGGCATTTCAATAAAACTTAGCATCAGGCCGCCGTTCTGGAAACAATGGTGGATGATAGTATTCTATATTTTAATTTTATCTTTTGGTATGCTGGGAATTATTAAGTATCAATCATACAATCAACAAAAAGAGATAAGCAACCAACAAATTATACTTGATCAGTTGAAAAAAATTGACAAAATGAAGGATGAATTCCTTGCAAACACCTCACATGAGCTTAAAACACCCTTAAACGGGATTATTGGAATAGCAGACTCCCTTATTGATGGTGCAGCCGGTGAACTTACCGATGTACTAAAAATCAATATTTCTATGATTGCTGCAAGCAGCAGGAGACTTTTTAACCTTGTAAACGGTATTCTTGATTTTTCAAAACTTAAGAATCGAGATTTAAAGATTACAAAGAAACCTGTTGATATTAAAAGAATTATTGAGATGGTTATAACCATCTCAAACCATCTAATTAAAAACAAAGAATTAACAATTAATAATAATACACCCGAAAACCTCCCTCTAATATACGCAGATGAGGATCGTATTCAGCAGATAATGCACAACCTCATAGATAACGCTGTCAAATTCACGGAACAAGGATCGATAACCATAAATGCCGAAGTTGTAGGTGACTACATAGAAATAAGTATTATTGATACAGGAATAGGTATTCCCGAAGACAAACTTGAATCTATATTTAATGTGTTTGACCAGGTTGACAACTCTCAAGTCCGTATTTATGGCGGAACGGGGCTCGGATTAAGTATTACACGCGATCTGATACAGCTTAACGGCGGTATAATAAAAGTAAAATCAAAGCTTGGTGAAGGGTCGCTCTTTAGTTTTACAGTACCGGTATGTACCCAACCTCAAATAGATACATTCAAGAATTCATTAACTGTAGATGATCAGGAAGAAGCGCCGATTTTAAAAGAAAATTATTACTACTCTGATGCTTTTATACAGGATTTTAAGTCGCATATTTTAAAATCAAACCAACTTGTTCACGATACAATAAACATACTTGTAGTTGATGATGAGCCGATTAACATTCAGGTTTTACTCAATCAGCTTTCAGGTCTCGATTATTCAATTTTTACGGCTATGAGCGGAGAAGATGCTCTTAAAATCATTGAGGAGAATAACGGAGACTTTGATCTTGTAATTCTTGATATTATGATGCCGAGAATATCAGGTATAGAAGTATGTATGAAAATCCGCGAAAAATACTCTATGTTTGACATGCCGGTTCTTATGCTTACCGCAAAAAATCTTCCTTCAAATGTAAGCGTCGGATTTGAAGCGGGTGCAAATGACTATCTGACTAAACCATTTGATAAGATTGAGCTTTTATCAAGGGTTAGTACACTTCTAACACTAAGTCAGGCAGTTAACAATGCAATCTCTAATGCAAAGAAACTTGAGACCGAAAAACAAATGCGTTCATTCGCTGAAACAATCACTGAATTAACAAACGCTTTAACAGAAACACTTGAACTTAATCTTGTTATGAAAAATTTCCTCCTTAACCTAAGATCAGTAGTTACCTTTGATAAAGGTGTGGTTTTCCTTATGGAAAATAACGGTCTTGCTGTCGGGTCAATTTACTCTGAGAATGGCGATGAATCCATTGATGAAAATACAACTCAGTTTATCAATGAGAATATAATACACGGCATGATTTTGATAAACAACAAAAAAGAAATTATTTCTGATTTCAAAACCAACTATGAATCTTTACTCGGTATCCCTGTTATGTTTAGAGATAATATTACAGCAGTTATTCTGCTTGAGTCATTAGCACAGAACAGTTTTGGCGACAATGAGATTGGGATGCTCTTCAGTTTTGCGGCGCAAGCAGGAATTGCTTTTGAGAATGCAAAACTCTTCGGAGAGGTTAAAAGACTTGCAACGATTGACGGGTTAACTCAGCTTTACAACAGAAGATACTTTTTTGAGCTTGCTGAAAGAGAATTCCAAAGATCCAAGAGATATAATCGTCCTCTATCGGTAATAATGATGGATATTGATCATTTTGGTAACTTTAATAACACCTACGGTCACGCAACAGGGGATGCCGTACTTCAACTTGTAGCAAAAAAATGCACCAATGTTATTCGGGAAACTGATGTTATAGGCAGATACGGTGGTGAAGAATTTATTATTATGCTGCCTGAAACAGAGATTGATGTTGCAATCAGTGTTGCTAACAGACTGCAAAAAGGTATTGAAGAAGAAAAACTTGAGACAAAAGAATACGGCAATCTTTCGGTTACGATAAGTCTTGGGGTTTCAAAACTCGATGATAAAACAAACGATCTTTCTTATTTTTTAAAAACTGCGGATGATTCATTATATGAAGCAAAAAGATCAGGTCGTAATTGTGTAAAAGTATATAATAATTTTTAAGAGGTATATAAAATGTGTGGAATTGTAGGCTATGTCGGAAAAAAAAACAGTGTACCGGTTCTTATTGATGGCTTAAAAAGACTTGAATACCGCGGATATGACTCTGCGGGGATTGCAATTATCAAAGACAACGCAATATTAATATCAAAGCAAAAAGGCAAGATCGCCGCACTTGAATCAATATTGCCTAAAAACCTTTCTTCAAGTATAGGTATAGCTCATACAAGATGGGCAACCCACGGAATACCTGACAACATCAATGCACATCCCCACTTAGGGCATAAAGGCAAAGTAGCGATTGTTCATAATGGTATCATCGAGAATTATGCTTCATTAAAGAAGAAACTTGAGAATGAAGGTGTTATTTTTAAATCACAAACAGACAGTGAAGTGATCTGTAATCTTATTGAAAAATACTATAAGGATGATTTTGAAGAGGCTTTTGTTAAAGCGGTGTTTCAACTTGAAGGAACTTACGGGATTGTGGCTTTATGTGCCGATAAGCCCGATACACTCTTAGTTGCACGAAAGGGCAGTCCTCTATGTCTCGGAATTGGAGAAGATGAGTTTTTTATAGGTAGTGATGTCAGCGCATTTATCGCACACACCAGACAGGTTGTATATCTGAATGACTATGAAATCGCTTCTGTCACCTCATCCGGATTTACAGCTAAGGACTATCGACTAACAGAGTTAACAAAAGAAATCAATACAATTGATTGGGATATTAATCAAATAGAAAAAGGTGAATTCGCACACTTTATGCTAAAAGAGATATTTGAACAACCGGAAAGTATGTCTCGAGCATTTGCAGGCCGTATTCAAAGCAAACTCGGCAATGTCAGGCTCGGCGGTTTAAATATGACACCTTCGGAACTCTTACACCTTGATTCAATAAGAATAGTCGGGTGCGGAACAAGTTTTCATGCAGGGCTTGTCGGATCTTATGCCATCGAAGAGCTTTCAAGACTCAACTGCTTTGTTGAGATAGCCAGTGAAGCAAGATACAAAAACCCGATAGTAAAGATGGGCACCCTTTACTTTGTAATCAGTCAATCCGGTGAAACAGCGGACACATTAAGCGCAATGAAAGAGATTCAACGAAAAGGCGGCAGGGTTCTTGGAATATGTAATGTCGTAGGCAGTACCATCCCCCGTGAATCAGACGGTGGCATCTATGTTCACTCCGGCCCGGAGATATCTGTTGCATCAACCAAGGCGTTTACTTCCCAACTAACTGCTCTCTATTTATTTGCAATAATGATGGGTAGAATGCGCGATGTAAGTTTTAACCATTCTAAGAAACTTCTTGCAGAGCTAGAAAATATTCCCTCAAAAATTCAATCTATTCTATCAAACAGCAACGAAATAAAGAAAGTGGCGAGTGCATATCTGGATTCTGATAACTTTTTGTTTCTCGGAAGAGGTATAAGCTACCCCGTTGCCCTTGAAGGTGCTCTCAAATTAAAAGAGATAAGCTACAAACACGCCGAAGGTATTGCTTCCGGCGAAATAAAACATGGTCCGATAGCACTTATTGATAAACAAACCCCGATTATATTTATTGCCCCGGAAGACGGTGTTTATGATAAAACACTTTCAAATATGCAGGAAGTTAAAGCAAGAGGCGGCAGGATTATAACTATATGTTACGAAGGTGATGAAAAGGTAAAAGAATTCTCTGACCACATTATTTACATACCTCGTACTGAAGATGTGTTTTCGCCTATGTTAACAATTATTCCGCTCCAATTATTTGCATATTACATGGCGGCAGGATTGGGATGTGACATAGACCAACCGCGAAATCTCGCAAAGTCTGTTACTGTTGAGTAGTTTATGCAAAGAAACGGGATTCTATTTAAAGTTTCGGGTAGAGTGCAGGGGGTCGGATTCAGGTACTCAACCCGAGAAGTTGCCCTAAACATGGGAGTAAAAGGGTTTGTAACAAATCGCGCTGATGGGTCTGTTGAGGTATATGCCACAGGTACAAAAGAGCAGCTCGACAGATTATCTGATTTCCTCAAAAAGGGACCGGCATTTGCTCAAGTAACAAAAATCGACGAAACACAAATCGCAAACCCGGAATTTTACAACGATTTTTACATCAAGTAAGTACCGTATGTTTTCAATAGTTAATATCAAATGATAAACCTATACCAATAGTGTCACTTTTAAAATTAAACTCCATATCATTAAAAGAGATGTCCAATTGTTGCAGGCGTGACTTTATATTGTTAATCCGCATATCAAAAAGGCGTCTGTTAGGTATAAGAGCCAATAGAATAATCCCCGCAATCGAAAAAACCCCGGCAGTTACAAGTGTTCCTATAGCCGCATAAAAGAGATTGTTTGCAAGAATTGCATTGTCTATAAACTCAGGGTCTCCTGATGTGTTTTGCAAAAAATCATCTTTATAATCATAGTAATCCTGCCTGGATATCGCATTACCAATCCAGAATCCGGAGGTTAATATCGTTGCAATACCTCCGATAGTGATACAAGCCGAACCGGCTGCAATCAGAGGCACCCTCGAAGGTAAACGCTGAGTCCAATTCTGTTCAACAAGCAGCATTCTTTTATTTAGGTTTAATGTTTCCATCGCCTCTGTCAGATCACTACTAATGTAAAGCATATCAACCTCACATCGACCTAATATCGCCTGAAGAGTATTTATACTCTTCAAATACCTTTCTACAATTTCAAGACTGCTTATTGTCTTGCCGTCAATAGAATTAAACATCGTTTTGCTAAGATTAATAAACGAGGTCTTCATATCATTAAGTTTATTATCACAATAATCCGCAACATCGGGGACCCTTTTCTCAATGGATAGATTTCTTATAGCTACCACATCTATTATACTCTTATACAATTCTACAACATCTACTCTGTTTACGACCGAGTTGTCAACAAAAGACAGTGTGGCTCTTTTGAAACTCTCACCCGACAAAACACGGAACGCGTCTGTATTCATATTATATTGGAGCAATAACGGATCAAGATCAGGGATATCAGCCGTAAAATGATCATATGCAGTCTCATTTGTCGTATCAATTGCAACACTAACATCAGCCCCCATGATCTCTATGTTTCTTTTTATCTCTTGTTCCATCCGCTGGGTACTTTCAAGAATATCATTAAGTCCGTTCTCCCTTGCCGCAGAAGCAATTACACCGACCTGCCTTAAAGCATTTTGTAGTTCTGCAACCGTAGCAGCCCTTGTGTTGATTCGTGACAATTGATCAATTATTTCGGTTCGATATATCTCTTTTATTTTCTGTTCAACCGTTGAAACCATAGATAATGCCCTACGCTCAATTTCGGTGAGATTCTTTCCGGCAATATCACTCAGAAGAGATCTAAGTTGTGATATGACGCTTTCCAGTCTGATTTTATTTGTTGTATTTATATCAATGGCATTAAGTCTCTGCAGATACTCGTTATTATCGGTTTGCTGCGGTTCATCGCTTGTTTTCCTGAACAAAAGGAAACTTGCACCTTCCTGATGCCCAGATCCTGCGATACTTCCAAACATCGGCGTTGTTTGACTCATGCCGGTTCTTATGTCCGAGAATATCATCAAAGGATCAACAATCGGGTTGTTGCTATTCCGTAAAAACATCTTTAACTGCATAGCAAACTCAGAGCTGTCAGGGACAGCTTCGGATGAACCGCTTGTCAATATCTGACGGGATGTCAGAGAATATGAGCGCTTAAAATACTCATTATTTATTGAAGGGACTATACCGCGATGGGCATTCAACAGATCACCTGAAAAGCACGAGTCTGACACAAGCAATATATGTTTTGATTTAATATTACCTATCATACCTCTGATCTGATTGTTGCCGATCCAGTTAACCTGAGCAAACTGGTCGTTACCACCATCAACGGGTATCCAGAAACCGGTATTTGTTAGCGCATCAAGATGGCCGTGTCCCGCATAAAATATAAATAATGAATCATTTGGTTGTATAAGATTAATGAGCTCCTGAAATTGCCGCAGAATATTAACCCTTGTCGCCTGCTCATCATACAGCGTAAAGAACCGGTCTATATAGTAATTCTCATCAAGTATCTGTTGAATCTCTTTTGCGTCTTTTACCGGATTACGGAGAGGAAGCCATTCACTATATCTGTCAATAGCGATTATCAAAGCATATTGCTTGCCCACAGGAGCATTTGGATCGAGACTTTGAACAACAGCCCTCAACCCCCTGTCGTTGGTTGAATTCTGTTGCGCAAATATAAAACAACAGAAAAAAATTAAAAACAAAATTAAATAATTTTTTTTCATAATAATGCTCCATCAATAAATCAGACAGTAACATCTTATAATAAAAAAACAAATATTTCAATTTAATAAGTGAGAGAAATACCATTTTTTAGGAAAAACTCTTTTAACAATTATGGCAAGCCCGGGCATGGATTTAATTTTTGAGCAACTTAGTTAACCCGCATTATGCACGAGAATTCTACTGCAGCTTGTATCTTGCTGATTATCTACGAGTTACTCGATTTTCGATTCTCACATAGTGTTACTATGCTGCGAGTCTCAAATCTTCATAACTCTAAGCTAATCAACAATCTACTTCGCTTCGCTACGATTATCGTGCATAACGCGGGTTAATGATAGTATTAATTCTGTTTTTTGTATAAGAATGATAAATTTTTAATTGTTATTTTATATCTAATCATTGCTTCTTCCAAAATTCCCATAAACATATATTGTGTATCTTCTGAGCTAAGTAGTTTTGCTGTCTCAGGAACCATACTTGATTTAACAAAATATGTACCGTTTGCTATTTTTTCTCTGTTTTTTCTCATGGCGTATCCTTTTTTTGTTTTCTCATTATTAAAAACGATTTATTTGCCAAAGTATTTGCAAAAATGGCGGAGGAAATTAAAATATTTTGTGTGGAAGTACAAGCGGGGACAACCTATGCTTGCTGATAGGATTATTTAACGCAT
>CAZSQU010000022.1:20982-39998 GCA_964608985.1 uncultured Spirochaetales bacterium | reverse complement strand
CAAAAGCGAAATTTATTTCTTGGGTAATTTTGTTAAATTATTAGTTTAAGTAAAGTATAAAAGAAACGAGCGGAAACGCCTTATGAGTCCCCGAATACAGCGGTTTCGAGCGTTTGCTTTTATACTTACATTGATTAACGAGAGGGTATTATAAATTACCCAAAAAATAAAATCGCACCCGCCATTTTAACAAATTAATATAATTTATTGACATATAATTATGAATATGTTATTTTTTAGGTTTGAATTTGTATCAGTAGATATTACGGTACAATACCGGAGACTTATCAAGAGTCTCATTAATAAATTATATTATAATAGAAATTAGGGGGGCTTTGTGTCAAAAAGAGTCGTCGTAACAGGTATGGGAACAATCAATCCGTTATCAAATATGGTAGAATCAACATGGACAAAACTTCTTGCCGGTGAATCCGGTATAGATACCATTAAGGGTTTTGATCTCGATCAAATTAAAAGTAACATAGGCGGAGAAATCAGGGATTTTGATAAAGAAAAATATCATATTGATTCTAAACTTGCCAATAAAATGGATCCTTATGCCCAATTAGCATTTGCAACAGCTCAAGAAGCATGCCTTCAGGCAGGAATTCCGATGAGACATCCTGAGGAACATGATATTATTTTTGATGAATTTAAAGGGTTAAAATTTCCGGCAAAAGACACCTTTAGAATAGGCGTTCTTCTTGGAATCGGTGTGGGCGGTATTAAGACTTTTCAGGAGCAAGTAGAGATAATGGCCGGTAAAGGCGCAAGAAGGGTAAGTCCTTTCCTCATACCTAAGATGATACCTAACCTCGCAGGCGGTTGGATCGCTCAAGCAACCGGAGCTACCGGAATTAACACAACATATGTAACAGCTTGTGCCAGCGGTACAAATTCTATTGGCGAAGCATTTCTTGCTATTCAAGCAGGAAGAGCAGATATAGTAATTACCGGTGGGGTAGAATCTGCTGCTTGTAGAGTGGGCTATGCTGGATTCTCTAATATGCATGCACTCTCAACACGAAACGATGCCCCTAAAAAAGCGTCAAGACCATTTGATAAAGACAGAGACGGTTTTGTTATGGGTGAGGGCGGAGCCATTTTAATAATTGAAGACTACGAACATGCTCAAAAAAGAGGCGCGAAAATCCTCGGAGAGATTGTCGGATACGGGTTAACCGCAGATGCATACCACATAACTTCACCTGAACCATCGGGAGTGGGCGCAATCAGAGCAATGACCGATGCAATTGATATGGCAGGTATTAAGAAAGAAGATGTCGGATATGTCAATGCTCACGGTACATCTACCGGGGCAAATGACAGGATGGAAACAGCTGCAATTAAATCTGTTTTCGGGGAACACGCAAAACATGTATGTGTAAGCTCAACAAAATCTATGACAGGACACCTTCTCGGCGGTGCCGGTGCGTTTGAGGCAATGGTAATTATTAAAACTGTTGCCGAGAATAAGATACCTCCTACTATCAATCTTGATAATCCCGACGAAGGTATGGATCTTGATTATGTTCCACATAAGATGAGAGAGAAAGAAGTAAATTATGCTATGAGTAACTCTTTCGGTTTTGGCGGTCATAACGCAGTAATAATGGTAAAAAAGTTTAAAAAATAATAAAAATGTAGTTTGAGGAGTTAATTATGGATCTTAAAGATAAAGTTGCGCTCGTTACCGGCGGCAGTCGTGGTATTGGAAGAGCTATTGCAGAAAAACTGGCATCAGAAGGTGCATCGGTAATTGTGTTGGGAACAAGCAGTACAGCTAATACAGCTGCAGATGAGATCAAGGCAAAAGGATATAAAGCAGAGGGGTATATCGCGGATGTTTCTTCTGAAGATGAGATTAAAAAGCTTTTTGATATGATAGAAACAAAATACGGCAAACTAGATATTTGTGTTAATAATGCAGGCATTACAAAAGATGGTCTATCTATGAGAATGAGCACAGAGGACTTTGACAAGGTAATCAATGTTAACCTAAGAAGCTCGTTTATTGTATCAAGATTTGCTTCTTTATTAATGATGAAAGCAAAATATGGTAAAATTGTGAACCTTTCTTCAATAGTTGCACTTAAAGGCAACAAAGGGCAGGCAAATTATGCAGCATCTAAAGCAGGAATTATCGGTCTTACAATGTCAATGGCAGTTGAGCTGGCAAAAAGAAACATTACGGTAAACGCTGTTGCTCCGGGATTTATTGATACCGATATGACAAAAGCTGTTTCCGATAAAGCCAAAGAGTTTTTTATGCAGCAGATACCGATGGGCAAATCAGGGGAAGCCGATGATATAGCTGAAGCTGTTCTTTTCTTGTCTTCAGACAGGTCTAAGTATATAACCGGACAGGTGATTGTTGTTGACGGTGGATTAATGATATCTTAAGGTGGTAACAAAATGCTTGATTTAAGCTACGAAAAAAAAGAATTTCCTCCGTATTTTTACGAGGTTGATAGAAGTAAGATCAAAGAACTCTGTATGGCAATAGGCGATGATAATCCGATATTTTTTGATAAAGATGCGGCTGTAAAAGCCGGATATAAAGACACGCCGGCACCTTTAACATTTGCTACGGTTATGAACTTCTGGGGCTATCCTAAAATATGGGATATCATGAAAGAGATAGGCATCGATGTAAAAAGACTTCTTCATGCAAAAGAGGCCTATGAATATATGGCACCTTTATATCCCGGTGATAAGATTAAAGGAACAATGCAGATAGAATCTTTGAGATCTTCGTCTCTTATGGAGATGGCAAATTTTAAAACAACCTACACAAGGGGCGATGAGATTGTTCTTGTTGCTAAAATGAGTATAGTTGTTATGCCGAATGGGGAGGAGACTAATGAGTAAACTACCGTCTTTTGATAAAATAAATGAAGGGGATACTCTTCCTTCAATAACAAATGAGCCGATTACAAGGATTCAACTTGTAAAGTATGCTGGCGCTTCAGGTGATTTTAATCCGATACATACAATTCCTGAGTATGCAAAAGAAGCAGGACTTCATGACACGATTGCTCACGGCATGTTGATAATGGGTATTCTCGGTAGGATGATTTCAGGATACGCCGGAATATCTGCTGTTACCAAATATAATGTTCAGTTCAAATCGATGACTAATATAGGTGACATTTTAACATCTAAGGGTGAAGTTAAAAAGAAATATGAGAATGAAACCGGTAGATTTATCGACTGCAAGGTAATTGTCGAGGATCAGAAAGGTGAAGCCAAACTCGAAGGTAAAGTGACAATTAAATTCTAATATTACGGCAGGAAAATATGATTAAAAAAGGATTTTGTGTTTTTTTTATACTTGATGGTTCAGATATTCTTGTTGAGAAACTTAAGAATATGAATCTTGATTTTGATATAAGATTTACTACAATTGCCGATATTCGTCATGTTGTATCTGATATTCAGGTTACGACAGAAACAAAAAACACAAACCTTGTTATAATCAATAAAGAAAAGGTTAATGAAGATACCATAAAGAATATTAATCTGACATTTACTGAAACAAATAAACTCAGAAAACCACAATATCTCTACATATCCGGCGTTACTATTACAAATGACGAACTTGATCAGATAAGCAGCGGACAGAACTATTTCTACTTTGTACCTGAAAAAATAAATGAAAATATTGATGTTATAACTATCAATCTTGTAAATCTGATCAGTTTTATCTACCATAAAATTATTAATATAGACAGATTAAATGACTATATTATCAACTCTTTTCAAACAATAGTTGACTCGGCTATAATCAATAAACAAAAGGCAGAGATTGAAATTTTGAATGAAAAACTTCATGCAATGTCAATGACGGACTTCTTAACCAAAGTACTGAACCGCCGTGCATTTTTTGATAAAATGGAAGAAGAAAAATCAAGAACACTTAGAGATTACTGGCGAATTGCAAATGCAAAAAACGGCGATACGAACATGGACGACATTGAGAAGATTAAGAAAACTATTGCCGAAAATTACAAAAAAGCGCCACAAGACAATCCAATCGGTGTAATTATGGATCATTACGGCAGGTTCTCTTGTGTTCTAATGGATATTGATCATTTTAAAAAGATAAATGATACATACGGGCATTTAATAGGTGATGAGGTTCTAAGGCAGCTCGGTGATGTTCTTGCAAGCAAGGATATATTTAGAGAAAACGATATCGTTGCTCGATATGGTGGTGAAGAATTTGTCGTTCTTCTACCCGAAACCAGTGCTCAACACGCAAGAATACCTGCTGAAAGATTTAGAGAAAAAATGAAGTCCATAGTGTTTTATAATGAACAGAAAGAACCTTTTCATATTTCAGTCAGTTTGGGAATATCGGAGTTTAGGATCACCGATGAAGACAATGAGTCATTAATTAATAGGGCAGACCAAGCTCTTTATTACGCAAAAGAAAACGGAAGAGATCGTGTTGTAATTTTTGAAGAAGTATTTAAAGATAAATGAACCTGCTATAATCAAAATTGTTTGTGCTAATTACGGGATAAAAATGGCTGAAGTTAAAATAAAACCTTTGTCAGAAATTTCGCTTGGTTTTAATATGTCCGCGAAATCAGACTCATCATTTGAAGACAAATACCATTACCAAAATAAAAGAAACGGGAAGAGGCAATGCAGACAATTGACTTCCTACGAGATTGAAGTTTTAGTAAAAAACAACAATGTAGCTGAAGATTGGAATCTTATACTTGTTACAGACAGATTTGACCCGAATCTTGTAAAAAACTGTGAGTTTTTCGGACATATTACAATCGGAGACTTGACTGACTCATTTCTTGAGTTTCATGACCTGAGATTACCTGTGGGATTGAACAATTCTACTATTATCTCGTGTGATATCGGAGACAATGTTGTTATAAGAGATGTTCATTATCTTTCACATTACATAATTGGCAATAAATCAATACTATTTAATATAAGCGAGATGCTTACAACACCAAAGGCAAAGTTCGGTAACGGAATAATTAAGGATAATGATGCGGAATCTTCCCGTATATGGATTGAGATTGCTAATGAAAACGGGAAACGAGCTGTTCTTCCTTTTGTTGGAATGATAACGGCAGATGCATATATATGGTCAAAGTACCGGGATGATGAACAATTAATCGATAAACTTAAAGAGATTACGATTAATCAATTTGACTTAACCCCCGGTTATTACGGTGAGGTTGGTTCAAGCTGTGTAATTAAAAATTGCAGTATAATTAAAGACTCCAATATCGGTGCAAATTCCTATATAAAAGGTGCAAACAAATTAAAAAATATAACAATCCTTTCATCAAAGGATGAACCGTCGCAAATAGGTGAAGGTGTTGAGTTAGTAAACGGAATTGTAGGTTATGCAAGTAAAATCTTCTACGGAAGTAAAGCCGTCCGTTTTATAACAGGCCGCAATACGCAACTAAAATACGGCGCGCGTTTGATCAATTCAATTCTTGGCGACAACTCGACTGTGTCTTGTTGTGAGCTTCTCAACAATCTGATTTTTCCCTTTCATGAGCAGCATCATAATAATTCATTTTTAATTTCTTCCACGATTATGGGGCAATCAAATATTGCCGCAGGTGCTACAATCGGTTCCAATCACAACTCAAGAGCCGCAGATGGCGAACTAATTGCCGGACGAGGATTTTGGCCGGGTTTGTGCACTAATTTTAAATTTAATTCAAAGTTTGCGTCTTTTATGCTTGTCGCTAAAGGTGCGTATGAAAATGAAATGGAGATTATTTATCCATTCAGTCTTGTCGCAAATAACCCTGCGACAAAAGGAATTTCAATAATTCCCGGATATTGGTTCCTATATAATATGTACGCATTGATCAGAAACGAGTTTAAATACAAGGCACGGGATCTGAGGTTTAAAAAGGTTCAGAAAATTGAAACAAGTGTAATGGCTCCTGACACGATATCTGAAATCTTTAAGGCGATTGAACGCCTCGAATTTATCCATGGTGATGCAATTAACCGAAAGAACAGCATTGAAGATGGTGAATATAGTTTAACAATAAAAACAGGCAGGAGATCACTTTCTGTTCTTAGTGAAACCAATCCGAATGATATAGATAAATCAATTGAAACAATAGACCGTCTGTCTGTTAAAAACGGCATTGCCAAGATCATTAAACCTGAAAAAGGATGGGCTATTTATAAAAAGGTTATAAATTATTTTGGGGTGATAACACTGGTTACTTACTTAACAGATGAAGATGAACTTACCAAAACCGAGTTTTTTGAAAAACTTAAAAATTTAGAATCAAAAGAGGTTTATACAGAATGGGTTAATGTCGGTGGTCAGCTGATGCCAAAAAAAGAACTTGATAAACTTAAAACAGATATAAAAAGCGGTAAACTTGGCAGTTGGGAGGCTATTCATAAAAGATACGACAAATTATGGGCAGATTACCCTCAAGATAAAGCCAGATATGCACTATATACATTAAAATTCAACAATAATTATAATAACCTAAAACAACTTGAAGACAATTGGGAATCAATGCTTATTGAAGTTAATCAGACGCTTGAATATGTATATGAATCAGCTTATAGCACTCGCCAAAAGGATTATGATGATTATTATCGATCGGTTACCACAGATAATGAAGAAGAAAAAATCGCTGTAATTGGTGATATTAACAAAAATGAATTCCTTGTTGAACTGAAGAAACAGATTGAAAACATCAACGAACTTATTGATAAAATAAAATAGTATGTTTCACAAAACTGTATTTGTTTTAATAATTTTAATATTAAATATTCATTTATTATTACCTGATAGCAGAACTTCCGACATTGATCTTATTATAGGGAATTCTATCTATACCCACGACCTCACCCCTTTAAATAACTATCTTATCTCTAATAACCCGCCATTCTCAAGAAAAATTATAACTGACGCCTATAAAAAAATTAATCCGTTGATTTGTATTAATTCGGGTTCGATCAACCAACCGATTATTTATAGAGATCAAAAAATCACGGTTTGCATTAAAGGATCAAGTTTGCCGTTTAACTTGATATCCAACATGTATGAAGCAGCAATAATCAGTGATGAATTAGCAAGAATATTAGGGGTTACAATATTAAGCGGTTATTTTATTGAAAAAAAGATTGGAACAGATATTTATTACTTTGCAAGATTGGGTATCATTGATCAGATTGAGATAAACGGTCTTGTTATAAAAAACATACCTGTAAAAGTCATAAATGGTGCAGAGTCGCAGTTAAGTTTATCTGTTTTTAGCTTTGATCAATTATTTATTGATTTTGGAAACGGGACAATTTATTCAGAGCCTGGCACCGCTGAACAAACAGTAAATTCATATCCCGTTGAAATACCATTATCAATTAACACTGATGGTTTCATAAAAA
This sequence comes from uncultured Spirochaetales bacterium, assembly GCA_964608985.1. Lineage (GTDB taxonomy): Bacteria > Spirochaetota > GWE2-31-10 > GWE2-31-10 > CAYYKD01 > CAYYKD01. The sequence continues at coordinate 32,588 of CAZSQU010000022.1, read as the reverse complement.
TAAACACACGATATACACGCCTCAACTTACCTTTGATTCTGACTTTCGACATAGAAGAAAGATACGGGATAATAAATAATTTTTATCATAGAAACGGACTGTTTGAGTCATTTAAAAATAACAGCTTGATGATTATCAGGTATATACTCGGCGTGTTTAATAGAGATAGGAACATGGTATTAAGAGATGCTGATCTTGAAATCAGCGGTGTTCCATTTTATAACAGGGTTTTTTTAATAAACGATAATTTATCACGGGATCAGATAAATAGAACGGGCACAGAGGTTTTTAAAGGTGCAGTGATCAAGATTGACAAGCAAAACAATATTTTAAGCATTTATAATAGAGAATTTGACTCAGATTACTACAATCAAATAGTTCAGAATATTGATCTTGCTGCCATGGAAGAATTTATCCGAACAACAACCAATCACTCTCTAAGAATTCTTGCTGAATCAAAAATTAAACGATGGAAAGGTGAGATGGACAATGCAATCGATATTCTTTATCGAGCTATTATGGATGATGAACCGGTTATAAAAGATCAGATGATTAGGGAGCTGTTGATTTACACCAGAGAACAACCAAACACATTAAGGATTGAGAAGGCAATAAGAGTGCTCTCATTAAATAACAATAGTTCAAATGCCGACTCTACCGGCTTTATTTATGCGCTAAAGGGCACCGGTCTTGATATTGGCGGCATAACAGGGGTTCATGGCTCCACAGAATATCATTATGCGAACAATAAGATCATGATTAGACTAAAAATAAACGGGATAGAGACCGATGGTTTTGTATTTGATACGGGTGCGCCTTTTATTATTATTGATAGATTTACAGCCGACAATTATAATATTAGGATTATAGCTAAAAATATTTTAAATATTGGCTCACAATTCAGGGATACTCATAATATTAGTACAGATTTGGGTTTGATTGAACAAATTGATTTTAATGGTATTGAGGTTTCAAATTATCCGTGCTTGATAATTGATAGAGCGATCTATTATGGAATCAACGGTGTAATAGGCGGCGGGATAATTAATTCTTTAGGATATAGTATTAATCAATCGGAGTCAACAATAGATTATAGGATTGGCTTCCCGATTATGGGTAATAACAATTTATTAATAATCAACAACAAACCGTTTTTACCTGTAACACTTGAGAGGGGATCGGTTGACCAACATCGTTTTATTCTTTTTGATACAGGTAGTGCAACTAGCGGGATTTCTTTAGAATTTGCTAATGAGTGCTCAATATTGCCTGGCACTTTAAAGGAAAAAACCGGTTGGATGGCAGATATAATGGGTTTAAGCTATATAAGGTATTATGTATCAAATGAGATTATTTCAGTTGACGGTAACAGTGTCAAGATCGATGATTTTGAGTTTACCGATTTGCCAATCTACCACTCCCCAATTCAGGTAATTAATAGAGGGTTTTTAGGAATTGACTACCTCAGGGCGCTTACTATTCAAGAATAATTTTATATAACTCATTATCAATCATCAGTTCAAGTATATCTTTGTTGATTTTACCGGCATTAGCTTCTTCTTCGAGAATTGCAAGAGCTTTTTCTATGGGCATTCTGGTTTTGTAAGGCCTGTCACTTGATATTAGCGCATCAAATATATCGGCTATACACATTATTTGACTGCCAATAGGTATTTGATTGCCTTTTAGACCCAAAGGGTATCCGGTACCATCAAGTTTTTCGTGGTGAAACCTTGCTATTGCATCGACTGATTCATAGCCCTTTGGCCAAGAAATAAGACTTAAAAAGTTGTGTGTATGTTCAACATGGGACTGTATAATCTTATATTCATCACTCGATAAGGAACCGCGGGAATTAATCAATCTGTTAAATTCATACTCACTTATTGCCGGCTCATGCTCTCCGCCGACTTTCTTAACCTGTTGTGTGTGGGCTTCTTTGATATCAGTGAGTGTATTATCTTCGATCCTGCCCGGCTCATTGGCTTTGCGTATTGCTTCGGAATATATACCTACTTTACTTATTATTGAATCTATCGGATGAGTGTTGCCGTCACAGGTAATGAATGTGTATTTCAGAAGTTCCATTCTTGCATCTATCTTTGTTAGTTCTTCATCAAAAAGTTTTTTTGCTTTTAGTAGGATTTTCTCATTGATGCCGATTTTACCGAAATCATGTAGCAAACCGGCATATTTTATAGCTTGTATATCATTAACATCAAAATTTATATCCTTAAACGGTTCATTATCTCTAATACTTATGTGGTGAGCTATCGCAACGGAGAGTTTACTTACCCTTCGAGAGTGACCGGCAGTTGACGGATCCCGGCTTTCTACCGCACTTACCGAAGCCGCCATAAATGATTCGAAAAGTATCCTTAATTCCTCATATAACTGACTGTTCTCAACTGCTATTGTTGCTTGTCCGGCTAAAGACTTAATAAGCCGTTCACATTTATGGTCAAATTCAAGAATTTCATCAGGAATCTTTTCGGGATTAGATAAGATTGTTTTGCGGTTTTTTTTGCGGTTGATAAGCTGGAGAGCACCGATTACTTCCCTTTTATGATTAATCATAGGAACAGTAAGCATAGTTAAACAACGGTAGTTGTTTGCTTTGTCAAATGAATTATCAAATTTATAAGGAACATTTGGGGGCAAACTATAAACATCTTCAATATTAAGAATATCTCCCGAAATAATGCAGTGCCCGGCAATAGATCGATCTGTAATAGGCATCTTTAATTTATGATATCTGTCTCCGAGAGTGTCGCTTCTTGATTGTTCAAATGTCATTAACCGGTTACCGGATTGATCCTTTTCATCAGTTACCAGATAAATTGAACCGCCGTCAGATGAGGTAAAATCTTGCGCATATCTTAATATATCATTTAATAAGGTATCAAGATCAATTTGTGCAGAGAGATCTATACCGATTTGATAGAGTGAATTTAATTCTTTATCAAGCTCAATATCACGCAATGTATTCATAACCGGCCCCAAAACAGCCGGCACTTCAAAAGGGTATGGAATATAATCAGAAAACCCGTTCTCAAGTAAACTCAATGCAAGATCATGGTGCTCTCTTTTGACTATACCCAAAACAGCAATGTTTTTGACATTAAGTCTTTTGGGGGTTGGCATATTATCGGGCCAATTTGTATCCCATGAATCGTCTGTATCAGTAAAATCGTATATCAATAGTGAATCATTAGATATATCGTCCGTATCAATATCCATTTTATCTTTATAAATGAAAGAAATGTCGTACCGTTGAACTAGGACTTCTTTAAGATTAAATCTTATGTCATCCCTTGAAGTAGCAATATAGATTGTTGCCATTAATTATCCAATTCATCTAGTTTTGAGATTATTGTGTCAATAAGCCCGTATTTAACCGACTCTTCGGCAGTCATCCAGTAATCAAGTTCAATATCTTTGGCAACTTTTTCCCTGTTTTGTCCGGTTTCTTTTACATAAAGCTCGATTATTCTATCTTTTGTTTCCTGAATCTCTTTTGCTTGAATCTCAATGTCAGTTGCTCGACCTTCAAATATACCGCCGATTAATGGCTGGTGAATCAGAACTTTAGAGTTTTTTGTCGCATATCTTCTACCCTTCTCTGCACCAAGCATTATTATTGACCCCATAGAGGCAGCAAAACCTGTTACAAGTGTATATACAGGAGACTTAATTGCTTTCATAATATCAAAAATAGCAAAACCTGAAAACACATCTCCTCCGGGAGAATTAATAATAACGGTAATCGGTTTTTTGCTATCGATACCATCCATTATTAATAGTGTCTTAATTACCCTCTCTGCAAGTTTTTGGTTTACAGTTGAAGATATAATTATTTTTCTTTGCTCAATGAACTGTTTTTCGAATACATTATCACTTGTATCTTCCTTCTTTTCTTCATCGCACATGTAAACCGTTCTAACCATCTTTATCTCCATAAATATTTGTTGTTATTGTAGTATCGTCTAATATATAATGAATTTCGATAATTGGCAATAAAAAATCATTATTATTTTTAAAAAATTGGGGTGCAAATATAATTTTTGGCAATTTAGTTAATGATAGTATTAATTCTGTTTTTTATATGGTACAATCCTGAAAACCGGTATTCTCCGTTTGCTATACATAATTTAAGTTTAACCGGCAATTCATTTATAATTTTAATAAACTTATCAACTTTTTCTTTAACTTTAAGTAAAATGCTTTTGAATCTACTGCGCCAGACTGTGCCAATACGGTTAAATCTCTTATTAAATCTAATCGAAAATATCTGTTTAATCCACTGCATAACTTCAGATATGTCTGTTTTACCGATTGTTTGAATAACTATTTGAAACTCATCTTTAAGAATGATAAAATTTTTAATTGTTATTTTAAATTTGATCATTGCTTCTTCTAAAATTTCCATAAACATATATTGTGTTTCTTGAGAGCAAATTTGATTTGCTATTTCAGAAATTATATTTGATTTAACGAAATATGTACCGTTTAATTTTCTTTCTCTGTTTTTTCTCATGGCGTATCCTTATTTTTTTTTCTGCTTAATAAAAACGATTTATTTGTAAAAGTATTTGCAAAAATGACGGGGAATTTAATTTTTTTTTATTTGGAAGTACAAGCGGGGACAACCTATGGCAGCTGTTAGGAGTATTTCACGAATAATTTGACAAGCATAGGTTGTCCCCGCTGATTCTCCGGATGAATTAATAACATAAATCAATATCTAACTATTTTGCGGATTAGCCAAAAATTAAATCTGCGCCTTTAATATTGTGTAAGTTAGAAATATCAAGAAATATATCCTTGTTAAACAATATTTTTTTTGCAATAATGTTTATTCAATAAAAAAGGAGCAAATGTAAAAATGAATAACCCCATGATTAAAACTGCAATAGGTATATGCACCTATAAGCGCCCTGAACTGTTAATTAAAACAGTTGTGTCCTTAAGTAAAATTAAAGTTCCCGAAGGACTTGAAATAGTTATTGTTATAGTAGATAATGATTCGTCAGGATCTGTTTCTGTTATATTAGAAGAGTTAAGAAAAACGGTAGATTTTGAAATCCATTATGCTATAGAACCAAGACAAGGGATACCTTATGCAAGAAATAAAATACTTGATATTGTTAAAGATTTGCATATCGATCATCTTGCGTTTATTGATGATGATGAAAAGGCCGATTATATGTGGTTTTATAATCTTTGGTCCAATTATATTCTTTGGGGTTGTGATGTTGTTGTTGGTTTCGTTGTAACTGAATACCCTGATAACACGCCTAAATGGATAAAAGAATCCGGTATATATCAAAGAAAACAAAATAGTCATGGTTTAGTTCTATATACAGGTGCATCCGGTAATGTATTATTAAATTTAAAAAAATTATCGATAGACTGGGGGTTACGATTTGATGAATCTTTCGGTTTAAGAGGCGGTTCTGATTCTGATTTTTTTATTAGAGCTTACAATAGAGGTGCTGTTATCAAGTGGGTTGCCGATGCAGTTGTTTATGAGCCGCTGGAAAGTAACAGAATGAAACTATCATATTTCCTAAAACGCTTATTCAGATCCCACAACAAAAAAACGAAAATGGATATTAAAACAAGAATTAAAGTAATAATTTATGGAATTAAATTATCATCTATCGGGCTATTTACGCTTCCAATAAGAATGGTTTTTGGTTTAAAAAGAGCCGTGTTTTCACTAAGAGACATTTTCATCGGGTGGGCATATATTTTAAGAGGGCTTAATATTACGATTAAATGGGAAGAATATAAATAACCCCTAATTATTTGAATAGAATTTACTTGTTCACAAAAATAAAACTTGATAATCTTTAGAAAAAAGTTATAATGTCCGGATATAGTTAAAACCATACGGCGGTTTTTTTATATATAAATATTTATATTAATTTATGTTGTTAAGGGGCTTGTGTTGCGCAGACTTCTATTATTATCGGCCGCTTTATTTCTTCTTAGCTGCACAAATCAAAGAGTTTTTTATAAAGACAAAGAAGTAACTATCTATGATATAGGAGAGATGAACAGCGATCTTATTATTGAAAATAATGATAGCCCGGCTCTTATATGTGTAACAGAAGATAATTTATCGGTAAAAATGTATATGCCTTATAAAAGGGCAAATAATTATACAACTCTGTTATCATTACCCGTAATAAATACAGACACATCAAATGACATGAGTGTAAGCAGTCTTGCTATATTTGATAAATCAGTAATTGTTGTTAATAATTATATTGAAGACTATGGAACTTGGGTCATAGACGAAAGTGGTGATAATTTTACTGTCAGCAAGTACGATAAGCTCATCAGGGGGCATCACGGATATATATATTTTAATAATAATTATTATGGTATTGTCAATAATAACGGCGGTATTCTGCTGGAATCCTTACAGAATGATAAAATCTCATATACCTTACAGGATTCTAACAGTAGAGAGAGCAAGATAATCAACAATTATTTAAGATCTGAAATATATAATTATTATATCAAGTCAGACGGCGTTTTATCATGCTCAGTCTATGATTATAGTGGAACAGGCCATAGTCCGGTATTAAAAGATATAATAAAACTTGCAAATGATGTAATGAGATACAGTATTAGTGTAGATCAGAACGGGATACCGGTTCTGTTCTACACTTGCAGTAAAACAATGGGCGTGTTTGTTTTAACAGATAATAATCTATTAAATACTAGTGCTGTGACCGGGGATCCGACACAAACAATGATGAAAAGCGGCTTTGTTAACGGAATACCGTTTATGGTTTCACTCTTTGAAAGTTATTCAATAAGTACATCCAATACTATGTATAATATTACAGTATTCGTTAAAGATATGCTTACAGAGGAATGGTCAGAAAAAATGCTATTTAACTCAAATGAGCTCATTAGCAGTTTTGAAATAGCTGTTGCCGGAGATGATTTATGTATATTACTTAAAACAGACTCTTTAAAACTTATTAGATATAGGATAGAATAATTTACCGAGGTTATAATAGATGCTAAGTGGTGTAGTTAAGTCCCGTGAGCCGGACGGTATGTATAATGTTACCGTTGATAATGAGTCTTGTTTGGAGTGTGCCTCTAACGGGCACAATTGTTCTGCAAAAGATTGTACAATGCGTGTGTTATCAAAAGAACCTTTAAACCCAGGAGATCGAGTGTCGATTGATAGAGATTCTAAACAGGCAATATTCAGCTCTCTGTTGATATTTCTTTTTCCTTTATGTGTTTCGTTTATTGCTTATTTTATATGTAATTCTATTTTTAAGACACAAATGATATCAATAATATTTTCGATTGCCGGTTTAATTGCTTCTTATCTGATTGTTTATCAAATAAGTAAGAAACACTTTAATCAATATCCTGAGGCCACTAAAATCGATGAGTGAAACAATAGACAACCTCTACAAACTGCTCTCTGATTACATTCAGGATAAACCCCCCGAGGAGATTGACTTCATTAATCAGGCCTATACTTTTGCATTTGAAAGACACAGCGGACAAAAAAGGGCTTCAGGTGAGGATTTTATCATTCATCCATTATCAGTAGCTATTAAGCTTGCGCAAATGAATGTTGACAGCAATATGATTATTACCGGTCTTCTTCACGATGTAGTTGAGGATACAGAGGTAACACTTGATAACATCAAAACAAAATACGGAAATGATGTTGCTTCGCTTGTTGATGGGGTTACTAAAATTTCAAAACTAAAGTCAGTAAATTCATTTGATGCTAAAGCAGAAACAATAAGAAAAATGCTTCTTGCGATGATTGTTGATCTTAGGGTTATAATAATAAAGTTTGCTGATAAACTACATAATATGAGTACCCTCGAATATCTTCGTGAAGACAAGCGAAAACGGATAGCGCAAGAAACTCTTGATATTTATGCACCGCTTGCAGGCAAACTTGGATTAAATGAGATCAAGACTGAACTTGAGGATCTGGCATTCAAACACCTTTATAACGATATTTATCAAATGATAGATAATGATTTAAAAAAATGGTCTGAAGAATGGGATATTTCCGATAAAATAGTAAATAAAAAACTCCGAGAACGGCTTATTGACGGCAAAATTCCTTTTAAAATTAAATCGAGAACCAAGCACTACTATTCTATTTTCTGCAAGATGCGTAAATACAACAAGAAAATTGATGAGATTTTCGATCTACACGGAGTCAGGGTTATAACAGATTCTGTCGAGAATTGTTACCAAATTTTTGGAATAGTTCATAGTATCTGGCAGCCGATACCGGGAAGATTTAAGGATTATATTGCAAACCCAAAAGATAATGGATATAAATCACTACACACGACCGTATTAATCGATAAAAGAAAAGCGGTTGAAATTCAGATACGCACACAAGAAATGGATGAGGTAAATGAATACGGGATAGCCGCTCATTGGTACTACAAAAAGGGTGAAAATGCTATTCAAAAAGAACTAGAATGGTTAGATAAACTAAAGCAGGTGCATGAAGAGAAACTTTCAAGTACTGATTATTATGAACAGGTAAGAGATGAGATTCTAAAGGAACAGATATTTGTTTTTACACCCAAAGGTGATCCTGTTCAACTTCCAAAAGGTGCTACGCCTATAGATTTTGCTTACAGGATTCATACAGATATCGGCAACAGAATAAAAAGTGCAAAAGCAAACGGTAAGATAATACCGTTAGATCTTACACTTGAAAACGGCATGATAATTGATATAATAACCTGTAAAACCCCTAATCCGCGCCGCTCTTGGCTCTCTTTTGTAAAAACCACCCATGCTCAGAGAAAGATCAGACATGAGCTCGTTAAATATGAAAATGCTGATAGCGATAATTTAAAAGCAAAAACCGAGAAAGAGCTTGTAAGTAAACCGCATAAGCAGGAAAAACATAAAAAACCCCACGAATCAGACACTGCGGCTATTACCGGAAACTATAAAATTGAGGTTTATGGGGAAAAAAACCTCTTGTTTTCGGTAGCTAATTGTTGTAAACCTTTGCCGGCAGATGATTGTGTCGGGTTTGTTTCAAGGGGTAGAGGCATTATAATTCACAGAAGAGATTGCCCTAACCTTAAAAATGTAAAAGACAGAGAAATGAGGATTCTAGAAATTAAATGGAGCAAATAAACAAATACAAGAAAATGGTGATTTTTTTTGCAGGGATGACAGAGGCAAAGCCATTGATTAATCATTCCGGAATAAAGTTTAACATGATTAGTGATATTGAATTTAAAAGTGAAGATAAGAAGATCGATATATTTATAACCGGAATCGGAAAATACAAATTAATTGAGTTTTTTGAAAAAAAACAGTTACAAAAAGGTGATTTTACACTATATATAAAAGCCGGAACTTGCGGTATATTAAATAACAATATTTCTTTGTTATCTACTATTGTGCCTTGTCAGGTAAATATTATTGAAGGACAGCAGATTTTATTAAAAACATATAAACAAACGGCAATATTCAAACTTGTAACGGTTGACGCTCCCGTTACAAGTGCAGAGCAAAAAACGCTCTTAAACGGTTATGACTTAGTTGATATGGAGTCTTACTACATTGCGCAAAAAGTAAAATCATTGATGGTAATTTGTGTAGGAACTGATTATGCCGACAAAATTGCTATAACTGATTTTAAAAAAAACATCAAGTTGGGATCAGAATTAATTAAACAAGAAATCCTCGAGATTATAGGAAATTTAATTGATTAATATCAAAAAGAAAATATTTAGCGGAACAATGACTGTTGCAATCTTTGCGCTCCTCTCGCGTGTATTGGGGCTTCTGAGATCAACTTTAATGGCTTCATTTTACGGAGCTACAGAGAGTCAGGGGTTTGCAGACTGCTATGCGGCAAGCTTTAAACTGCCCGACATAGTATTTAATCTTATTGTCGCCGGCCTTGTATCTGTTGTTCTTGTTCCGTATTTTTCTTCATTTATCAAAAGCGATGATGATTCCAAACAGAGGATCAATGAAGCTTGTACAAATATCATAAATATATTTTTTATTGCACTGATTTTCTTTAACCTAATACTATTTGTTTTTACTCCATATCTTGTTAGAAATTTCCTTGTGCCCGGTTGGACAGATGAGGTTAAACTGACAATGACAATTACAATGACACGAATACTTCTGCTTCAGGTTTTATTTATGTCACTATCAGGAGTTCTAAGCTCATATCTAAATGCGATAGAGAAATTTTTTTATTACAGTCTGGCCCTCATTACATACAATACGGGGATTATTGCGGGGATAGTATTTTTTGGTAAATGGATGAGTATAAGAGGGGTTGCATGGGGGGCCGTGCTCGGAAGTTTCCTGCAGTTTGCTATACAATTTGCCGGAGCATATCACAACGGATACAGGTATAATTTTAAAATGCCGGTTATCAATAAAGAGATAGGCGAACTGTTTCTCATTGCTTTGCCGCGAGTAATTGCGATTGGCGGGGAACAATTTGTCCGGTTTCAATTTGTGACACTCGGATCATTTCTGTTCACAGGGTCTATCTTTATATTTGAATCTGCAGAGAATTTTGCAATGGTTCCTTATGGTATGATTGCTGTCAGTATATCTATTACCGCATTTCCTGTAATGAGTAAGCTTTTTGCAAGGAATGAACCGGAAAAAATGCTTTTTTCGTTATTTCATAGTTTAAGGACAACAACATATTTTATGCTGTTTATTTCCGTCTGTATGGTTATTTACAGGATCCAGATAATAGATTTGTTGATCGGATACAATAGATTTAATGAGAATGACATTAGGATAACAGCAGAAGCATTGGCGTATTTTATGATAGGTATTCCGTTTTTATCATTAACAATTATTACTGTTAAGTATTTTTATGCACAAAAGATAGCCGTTATACCAATGATCTTCTCGATTATAGCCGCAGTAGTAACAATAGTTACTGCACAGATCATGGTGCCATATTTAAAAGTCTCTGCCCTCTCACTCGGGCGATCAGCAGGCTATCTGGTTCAATTTGTGTTAATGCTTGCTTTGATAATATTCATCGCCGTACGAAAAAAGGATCACATTAGAATTCCCTATGATCAGATAAAACAAATTATTAATATAATATTTGCGGGATTGATTTTACTTGTTTGCGGATACTTTATCGAAAAAAATATTAATTTTCACATTGCACCAAAACTTGATTCACTTCTCGAAGGATGTGTAGGCGGTGTTATTTTAACTGTTTTGTATTTTATCATTACAAGATTATTCAAGATTGAAGACACCAATCGGTTTGTATCAATTTTTTATAAAAAGAGGGATTTATGAAAAGAGCATTTTTAGAATTAATTAGAACACTTGATATGAATACAAGGGATTATCTGTTTGATCTATCCGAGAATTTCAGTTTTACAACATTATTACTGCTTCTCGGAATAGCGTTTCTATACGGAATTGTGCATTCAGCAGGTCCGGGGCACGGAAAGAGTCTTGTTTTATCATACTTTATGAAGGATAAACACCCGATAACCAAGTCACTTTTTTTATCAATGATTATTTCGGTTATTCATACCGGTTCGGCAATATTAATATCTCTG
>CAZSQU010000022.1:0-20972 GCA_964608985.1 uncultured Spirochaetales bacterium | reverse complement strand
ATCTCTGGTTCTTACATACATTATTACGGGTATGGGTATTTTTTTTAGGATGAAACTACAAAGACACCTAATGCTTATATCAGGTATTATGATAATAATTGTAGGAATTGTTTTTTTAATACTTAAAATTATTAAAAAAGATGAGGTTCATATAAATCAAAGGACAAAAAAGAATATTTTTGCAGTGGGTTTTGCAGCAGGTATTGTTCCGTGTCCTGTTGCTATGACAATTATGTTTTTTGTTATACCCCGTAATCTGGTTTTTTATGGTATAATTATTGTTACAGCGATATCGCTCGGGATGTTTGTGTTGTTATCAACAGTGGGAATAGTTGGAATCAAGTCGCGTGATGCTATAATCGGCGCAGCAGGAAGAGGTAAAATTGCAGGAATTGTGGGCAACATTCTTGAATACGGTTCTGTTATATTTATTATTCTTATCGGAATAATGATGACCTTATCTATGGCTGGCCAAGGGGGTATATAATATGAAAAAGCTTATTTTTGGATTTTTATTTTGTTTTTCCGGCATTATTTTATACAGTCACCCGCATATATATATAAAACCGACTATTGACTTAAGAGTCGTTGGTAATCGTGTTACCGGTATTGTTGTTACATGGGAATGGGACAGGTGGTGGAGCGATGAAGTTATTGTTAATTGTGATGCTAACAGGAACGGCAGATTTGAAACTGTAGAGGCAGAAAAGGTATATAGCGGATATTTTATCGGAGTACAGGATTTTAATTTTTTTACAGAGATCAAAGCAAATAACAGAAGATTAAACTTCAGTGGGGTAACTGACTTTGTACCAACGATGAGCAACAGAATAGTCACTTACCGATTTGTAATTCCTGTTGAAATACCATTAAACACAGCTCAAAATATCCGAATTGTCTTTAACGATGAAACAATATTTGTAGCTTTTGAACAAATAGCAATAGCAGGAAACGCAAGAGTTCTTTATTCAAACAAATCAGTTGAAACAGTAGGATACTATGGCACCGCTCTTAATACCGGCGTATCATTAAGGTAACCAAACATACACTACTTATACGATAGTAATAATAGAATAAATATATTGACATTATTTTGAAATTACTATATATTCTAATTAAATTTGCATAATATAAGGAGAACAGTATGAGTCTAAAATTTGAAACTATTGCTTTACACGGCGGACAGGTGGTTGATCAAGCAACATTATCAAGGGGTGTTCCTGTTTACAGAACGAGCTCATATCTATTTAAAAGTGCGGAACACGCTTCCAATCTTTTTAGTCTAAAAGAATTGGGGTACATCTATACCAGACTACACAACCCTACAACAGATGTATTAGAACAAAGAATTGCACAACTTGAAGGCGGTACCGGAGCTGTTGCCTGTGCATCGGGAACTTCAGCAATCTATAACACAATAATCAATATCTGTGAAAAAGGTGATGAGATTGTTTCCGCAAACAACCTTTATGGTGGAACATTTACGATGTTTAATGACATACTTCCGTCTTTCGGTATTACAACAAAATTCGTTGATCCTCGTAACCCTGCAAACTTTGATACCGCAATTACACAAAACACAAAACTAATATTTATTGAAACAATAGGTAATCCGGTTTTGGATGTGTCAGATATTCAAAAAATAGGTGCTATTGCAAAAAAACACAATATTCCTCTTGTTGTTGATTCTACATTTACAACTCCATACCTTTTGAGACCATTAGAACACGGCGCTAACATTGTTGTCCATTCATTAACAAAATGGATTGGGGGTCACGGCACAGCATTAGGAGGGATAACAGTTGACGGCGGTAATTTCAATTGGAAGGACAACAAATTCAGACTTTTTAATGAACCGGAACCAAGTTATCACGGACTAAGGTTCGCTCATGATCTCGGAGATTTATCATCGATTGCATTCGCTTTAAGACTTCGTCTAGTCCCGCTTCGTAACCTTGGTGCTTGTATATCCCCTGATAATTCATGGATAATTCTTCAAGGGATAGAAACTCTGGGACTTAGAATGGAAAGACACTCAAGCAATGCCCTAAAAGCTGCCGAGTTTCTAAAGTCAAATAAAAATGTTGATTGGGTAAGGTATCCGGGTTTAAAAGATGACCCTTCTTATCAGCTTGCTTCTAAATACTTGAAAAACGGCTTTGGCGGCATGGTGGTTTTCGGAATAAAAGGCGGTCTGGATAAAGGTCGAGACTTTATTGCAAAACTTAAGGTGTTCTCCCACCTTGCAAATGTTGGTGATGCGAAGTCTCTTGCTATTCATCCGGCAACAACTACACACTCGCAGTTAACCGCTGAACAACAAGCAGAAGGCAACATAACACCTGAATTGATTAGACTTTCTATTGGCATAGAAAACATTGATGATATAATTGATGATTTAAAACAGGCATTAGGTTAATACTTGACTTTTTTTAATAATAGTATTAGATACTCATTAATTGAGTATCTTTTTTTTATGGAGCAGTTATGAAGTTAGTTTTTTTTGGCCCTCCGGGAGCCGGCAAGGGTACTATTGCAAAAATATTAAATGCAAAGTTCGGTACACTACAAATCAGTACAGGTGATCTTTTTAGAAAAGCAATTAAAGACAAAACGCCTCTCGGTGAGCAGGTATCTTCAATACTTGCGTCAGGCGGACTAGTCCCCGACAAACTTACTATCAGTATTGTAAAAGAACGGGTAAGTGAACCGGACTGCAAGAAAGGCTATATTCTTGATGGTTTCCCACGAACAATGGTTCAAGCTGAAGAATGGGAAAAAGCAGAGCCCATCGACAAAGCCATCTATTTTAAAATAGATGATGAAGTAGTAAGAGGAAGACTTTGCGGAAGAACAACTTGTCCAAAGTGTGGAGCTATATATGGTACTAAGTTTAATGCTCCAAAAGTAAAGGGGATTTGTGATAATGACGGTGAAAAGTTATTTGTAAGACCTGATGACACAGAAGACGCTATCAACAACAGGCTGCAGGTTTATCACAGCCAAACCAAACCGCTTGTAGAATATTACAAAAAACAAGGTAAGATTGTAGAGATAGACGCTTCCGGTTCGCCCGAAGAAGTAGCACAATTGATTATTGATAATCCGGCTCTAAAGTAATGGCTCCCGGGCTGATTATTTTCGAGAATGCTGATTTTGCAATTGTAAATAAGCCTGAAGGTATAGAATTTCATGATAACAATTCGGTAAAAGGATTCTTCACAGAACTAAAAGCAAATATAATAGATCGTATCTATGCAGTTCATAGGCTTGACAAGATAACAAGCGGATTGATGATCGTTGCAAAGAACAGAGATGCCGCAGCAGAATTCGGATCTATTTTAAGAAATAATCAGCTTGGTAAAATATACATCGGTGTAACAGCAGGGAAGCCCCTTCAAAAAGGGGCAACTATAACAGGCGATATTATCAGGTCTAGAAACGGTTTGTGGCGACTATCAAGAACACTGATTAACCCTTCAATAACACATTTCAGATCGCTCCCTTTAACGAAGGGTTTTCGTTTGTTTGTTTTATATCCTGTTACAGGTAAAACCCACCAGTTAAGAGTGGTTATGAAGAGTAACAGCACGGCCATTACAGGTGATACCGATTACAGTAAAATTTCAATTGGAATTCAAAAATTTGATCGTGGATATCTGCATTGTTACAGACTGACCTTTCATTTTAAAGGCAAACCATATAATTTTATTCTAAAACCCGAAAAAGGTTTATTTGATAAAATAAATGACTCATTGTATAAACAAATTGATGATCTCTCCGATCTGTTATTAAGGCAAACACCATAAAAAAAACGGCTGTATAGCCGTTTATCTTTATTAACCATTATTAATCTGATCATTTAATCTTCTTTCTTCCTCAATACGAATCCTTATAGTACGAAGTGCCGTTGTATGCAGGTCTGTCGGATTAAGTCTGGTTGCTTGTTGATAGCAATCAAGAGCTTGATCGTAAGCACCCCTTATTTCATATACATTTCCAAGGTTATATAGATGGATCGCCTTGTCTTCCGGTTTTAATGTATTTATGTAATCAAGCGAATCGGTCATTAATTGAAATGCCTCCTCATAAAGATCCCTATCAACGAGCTTTATAAAAGTTTCGTTAATTCTATCCATAGATATTCGTTGAAATCTTATTATTCTTGTGCCGTAATGAGGTGCAACATCCTTTGTAAAGTTCTCTGTTAGTCTTTGAGTATCGCCAATTACAACCTGATTTAATGAAGGAAATTGAGCAACAAATGTTCCGTTTGATGATTTAATCATTACCGTGTTTTCCGGTTTAACATAAGTTTCATAAACATAATTAAGCGGCTGCATTGAGCTATGTATTACCGTACCTCTTGCGGCATCGATTATTTTAAGAGTTATATTATAGCTGTACTCACGAATTTGTGAATTGATCTGTTCATCACGGTATTCGTAAACATTCTGCATTCTTCCTTGACTGTCCGGTTTCTGATCAACAACATATCTTCTATTAATAACAACTCTACCGTTTCTTGATTGTTCTCTGATATTTGATATCTCACCGAATATGATTGCCTGTGCACCGGCAAGACTACCTATCTCAACAACTGTGTTTTCGTCAAAAAAATCGGTGTTATAGAGTCTTTGTTCCTGAATTATTCTTTCAATATTAGCCCTGTCAATCAAGCTAAATCTTTGCTGGACTACCTGTGAACTGAAAGATGTAAGCAAAATATTATACATATCATTACCAAACCGCTGCCCTGAAGTAATGATGGCAAATGTTTTTATGTTCTGCGGAATATTAATTTGAGCCGGTCTGACATACCGCACATTTTTATCTAAAGTGAGGCATGAAAATAGCATAACTATTGCAATTCCAAGAAGATATAATTTTTTTCTGTTCATTGATTAGCTCCGTTTATTAAATATTTAATTTGAATATTAACTGAATATTTGCAGGTTTGTCAAGCAATAATAAAAAATTAACTTATTCTTTTCATACAAACAAGTGTAAGATCATCATCAAGGTATTCTTTATCGGCAAATTCCTTTACAGAAGAGATTATATCGCGGACAATAGCCTCCGGTTCATTCAATGACAATCGAGATATTTTATCAAAGAATCTTGATTCATAGAATTCACCATTAGCATTTCTTGCCTCTGTTAATCCGTCGGTTATTAAATACAATGCTTCACCCGGTTCTATTGTTATTTCTGTATAACCGTAATCAAGCTCATCCTTAATCCCAAGCATCAAGCCATTGATCTTTGGTATATTTACATTCCGGTTTTTGCCGACAATAATCGGTGGAAAGTGACCGAAATCGTAAACCTTCATAACACCTGTTTCTGTCTCAAGTCTTATATATAACATAGTCAAAAATATGTATGCAGTTGACAAGAGCTTAAATAAATCATGATTTACATGTTCCATTATCTCCTGCGGTGTATGAAACTCCCTCACTCGTGTTTCAAGGGACATTTTTATCATCATTGTTACAAGTGCAGAAGGCACCCCGTGTCCGGTAACATCAGCAATTACAAGATCAACAAACCTATCATCGCTATCAATAACCGTAAAAAAGTCACCACTTACAGTTTTGGCGGGCAGAATTTTTGAAAAAAACTGATAATTTCGCAGTCTTCCTGTTTTAACTGAAAATATATTCTTTTGAACATCTTTTGCAATGTTTAATTCTTTAGCCATCTCTTCATCTTTCTCTTTTAATAAAGAGTATGCCTTCCGGATCTCCTCTATCAAAGCGTCCTGTTTAGTTGTAGCTTTAATAAGCTCATCGTATTGATCCTCAAAAATGTTTTCAAAAAACAATATTTCTGTGACATTTTTTAGCGAAAGGTATAGATTTGGTCCGTTATCATCAATGATGTTTTTGCCGTTCATAAGATAAAAAGCTGTCAATCCGTCATTTTCATCTCCTTTGTAGGATATCTCAATATTCTCAAAGTCAGAAGAAAACAGACTCTCAATTAATGGCGATCTGAAAAGATTATCTTTTGATTTGTTAAAAAATATCCTGTTTGAAAGCGTATCTCCCGTTTTTAATGCAGGAAAGCTTTGTTTAGCTTTATCATTCATCATAAGAATTGTAGTCTTACGATCAATAATGATAAGAGAATCGGGTGCGTTATTAAAAAGATCAATCATAATTACCTCGCGAAATAATTCTTTCAAGCTCTGTCAATTGCGGGTCATTCGGGAATCTTGCTATTGCCGTCCTTAAAACCGAAAGTGCAAGAGTAGAATTGTTATTTTGTATAATACTATTAATGTATTGTTTATAATAAATGCTTAAATTTCTTGATATTACTTGGTCAGGTCCCAACTTATTGATGCCTGACTCCGATATTTCAACAGCTTCGCGAAACATTTGTCTTCCGTTATAAAAAACACCGGATTGAACATAAAAATACCTTGCAAGATTAGTAACCTCTCTATCGTTATTAAATCTCCCAATCAACTGTTCAACTTCGCTTGCTAATCCGTCAAAACTTGATAATTTTATCCTATAATCTATATAGTGCATTCTATAATATTTTTCTATGGCAAACACTTCATTTTGCATATCACTAAAAATTTCTGAAAGTTCATTAAAACGGTTATAATCAATAGGCGGATTAAAATTTGACCTTATTGTATTATTAGCAAAATCGATCAATAATGACCTAAGGAGTTCTTGAGTTTTGGGATGAGTATAAACGGATTTAAATTCTTGTAATAAAGTAAACGCCTCGCTGAACCTTTTATTGTTTGAAAGCAGATTAACATAGTTAACAATCATACTAAAATATGCATCAGCAAAATCCGATCTGTATTGTGTTCGATAATAATCCTGATATTGTAAGTATTCATTATTTAAAAGGGTTTTGACTCTTAAAAGTTGCGCTTCGGTTGTTGAAACATTTGTCATTTGTCCATAAATCACCGGCCTCATTTTAAAGAATAATTCAATTATGCCGTACCTTGCAAATATTCCGTTTATAACAAAAAGTGCTTCATCAAAGCGCGATTGACTTGCCAGTGAGGCTATAAGATTCTGAAAACCGGCATAGAGGTCGGTTTGCCCTTTTTGATCTGCTCTTACCAGGCTGTAAATATATGAAAGTTTGGCGGCTTTAAGATGATCGCCCCGCTGATTTGCCGCAACAACCGCTCTATTATGCAGAACAAGAGAGATTAATTTCTTCAAATCAATAATACTTGTATTAGCATGATTGTTTGATGGAACATAAACGAACCCTGTTATTCTACCGAGGTTGTCAAGAACCTCTCTTTTATTTCCGGGATTAAATCCATACAGGTTTGTAGTCTCTACATCTATTCTGCAATCTTCAAATATAATTGAGATATATACATGGTCATTTGTTTCTACGGCTTCCACTCTACCGATGTTGTATCTCGTAAGCAATGCGGCATAGATTATTGAGCTTGTGACACAATTATAAACTCGCTCGCGAAACAATTCCCCCGGTGAGTTGGCATATTCACTGTACCTTATAAAGAACTCTTTATGAAGTAACGATAAAATCTCTTCTGCGCACTCTTTCTGTCGGCTAACCGGAAGATTATTAATGTCAAGTCTTCCATATTTTGCAGAAATCTCTCTATCTATAATTGTTGTCCATTCATTATAATATCTCTCATAAATTGCATTTTCACTGATCAGATCTGAAGCTGTAATAAACATATTGATCAGAACATTATCTCTAAAAACCTGTGCTTGCGAGTTTATTAGAGATTCATATCTGCCTGATTCGTCAAATACCGTTGCTTCAGTAACAGATTCTACCGCGAAGATCGGTTTTACTAATAATAACGAGTATATTAAGAAGAATAATATTTGTTTTAGAAATTTATTATTATTGTGAGATATAAATGTCTGTTTATTACTCATCAGCAATCCTTATAACGGTATTCACGGTTACAATTTTCAGTTGATCGTTATTATATAGTTTGACAGGATCGTTATTCTTTAAGGGTTTGCTGTTGTGATAAGCCCTGTTCTTACCTGTGTTTGTATAAAATAGATCTCCGTCAACAACAAAGAAATATCCTTGTTTCCTCGATATGTTTGGTCCGTTATCATAAGGACCGAGATCAATATCAGGTATTACACCAATATCCTTTCTTCCTATTTGCGTTTCCTTGCTTGTGTTCAATTCAAAATTTACAGTATCATTAATTATAAGACTAAATATCAATTATTGTTCCCCGCAATTTGTTACTAAGTATATCGGCATTTTTAATTAGTTGCAACAAACATTTTTATTTTTTTTACTTCTTAACCCGTTGTTATGGCGGATTAATCGGTTCCGATCAGAATCGCTTCAATTGTTAATAAATTTTGATTGTTATTTATTTTTATCCAATTAATATAATGCGGCTTATATTTTTCTGCGGTAATTAAAAAATCGTAATAATTTCCCGAAAGTATTGAATTGCCAGGATTGAGAACTTCCCATGTGTTTGAATCTGAAATTTTATACTTAACGGTGTAGTTGTTTATTAAATCATCATTTTGAGTTCGTATATTAAAATCTGTTGTTGTTAAACACGGCAATCTTGGTGCAATATCAAAATCAATAGAATCATTGGGCAGATTTTCTGAGACAGGTCTTACCGTTACATCCTTGATTAATATTTTATCAATCGCACTGTATATAACTGTGTATTCACCGGATGACAACGGTATGTTATTAATTGTTTTTCGTTGTTTTGATCTGTGGCCGAAATGAATTATCTTAACCGGCGTTAATTGATCTCTTTTTGTAATAGTTAATGAAGAATAATTTTGGGTATTCATATCATTAATTAAGACATTTAGAAGACCGGTTGTGTCCGGCATAAAGACTTTTAAAAAAGTACGCGGTGATGCGGCAGAAACAATTACAAGAGCAACGATAGTACAAGTTAAAAGAAAAAAAACCTTGAATGATCTTGTAATAATATTATAACGGTGTTTAAATATAAGATTCCGTTCAATTGTACCGTTTTTATATCCTTTTTTATGTAAGGATGTAGAAACCGGATATTTCTTGAAACCGGATTTTATCCTGTATGATATAATCTTCCTTATATCATTTACTGAACCGAATCTGATATCTATGAAAAATCTGCATTTATTAATCAACGAATTTAAACTGTTAAATCTTGCAGATCTTGTCGGTGCAATCATTTTTTTTATCAGACTATTCAGAAAATCCGGTATTACCACGTCGGTTTTGCGGAGCGGTGTATATTTGCCTTTTCTAATATTTACAATATTTTCCATCGAAAAATCATTGCCATAAGGCCTGTTTCCCGTAAGCATCTCATACATAAGTATTCCGAGAGAATATATATCCGTTCTATAATCTACTGTTTTTGGTGATCTGATCTGTTCCGGCGACATATAAGCCGGAGTTCCGAGAATTGTACCGGTTCTTGTAAGGTCTGACTCCTCAGTCCGTTCGGTTTTAACGGCAATACCAAAATCAGTTATTTTTACCTCACCGTTCATTGAGATCATGATGTTACCGGGTTTTATATCACGATGGATTATGCCTTTCTCATGTGCATATTTTAACCCTTTTGCGATCTCCATAGCAAAATAACAACATATATAAGGTGACAATGGGCCTGATTCTGTCATAAATTCTGCAAGACTAAGCCCGTTTATATATTCCATCGCCATGTAAGAAGAGTTGTTTTCTTTAAAAAAATCAAAAATATGTACAATATTGGGATGGGAGATGTCCATCATTATTGATGCTTCCCTTTTAAATCTTTCAGATAGTATTTCAGAAGAATCCGATAAAAGTTTTTTGATTAAAACTTCTTTTTTTAATGACTCATGTATCCCTTTATAAACCTCGCCCATACCGCCTTTTGCTATCTTCCCGAGAATGAGGTAATTTTTAATTTTTTTGTTATTCTCAGGCTGTTGAGTTTTGTTGTCTTCTGTTTTTTTTCGTTTATTTCCCGGAGCAATCTTTGATCTATCTGACATTGTAATAACCCCTGTTCACAGCTAAGCCCCGATAATTCGTGATATACTATTTTTTAATAGATCTATAAGCGTGTTTTTTTCTTCCTTTGGAATTTCTTGTCTGTTTATAACCGGCTTATATTCAAAAATATTAGTTTCCGGTTCTATCTTAGTGCCAACTATATTCTTGAATTTTACCAATATCTGTTTATGCGGATTGTGTATTTGTATAAAATTATCGTTACCTGTTCGATTATATATACTGTTAATAGAACGATGCCCTCCAAAGTATATAATATCATCCGGATCACTCTCATAAAAGTTAGAAATAATTGATTTTACTGTGCCTTCCGGTGATTTAAAATTATCTGTCCATGTGAGTGATTCTATTAGTGCGCTGTCATCTCTGTAATCAATTATTCTCGGCAGATCAAATAAAATTGCAGGTTCTGCATGACTTGCCATAAAATTATTACCCACAACAAAAAGGGGGAGATTTCTCTCAAATATTGCATATTCGGCAAGAAGCTCTACTGTATAAAATTTTTTAAAATATGATAAAACCATTTCGCCTTCATAGCAGTATTTGGCAAACGAATAATTACCGTTGCTGTTTTCATTTAATATATTCTCATGGTTACCCTTAATAAAACAAAATCTTGTCGGATATCTGATCTGTAACAGTGCTATTACAAGCATAAGATTAAAAGAATCGGCTATCTCTGCATCGATGTGTTTGTGATTTGTATAACCTTTTACAAACTCATCCGCCGCGCTCTTCCATCTTTTAGAATGTTCTGCCTCACCATGAACACCATCGCCGAGACAAACCAAAGCAAACTTACCAGACTCAAGGAGTTCAATCAACGACTCTTCTCCGTCTGTAAATCTACCTGATAATACCGATTGCAGGAAAATCCGTCTTGCATGGAGATCCGGCAGGATTATTATATCCTCAACCTCTTTAAAATATACTATACCACCGGCTTTACCTTCACTATTTAAAGGTCTGTTAGTTTGTTCGCCTTTTTCAAAAAACTCATTTACCGCTTTGATTACTTCAAGAAAATAATCGTTTGACGGTGGTGTATTATTGGTCAGCAAATAGTTAATAACCGCAACAAATGTATTAAACGGCGCCTGCAAGGGGTCAAATTGCAGATTGTTTATAATCATTTTAAGGCTCCAGTCTCTTAATGTCCCTTGGAAATAACGATGCTTCTTTTACATTAGAAATATTGCACAATAAAGCGGTAAGCCGCTCTAAACCAAGCCCTAAACCGCCATGGGGAGGCATACCATATTTAAAACATTGAAGGTATGATTCAAACAGAGTTGTATCGAGACCGAAAGATGTCATCTTAGTTATATAATCATTATAGTTATGTAAACGCTGCCCTCCGGTTGTTATCTCGAGCCCCTTATATATCAGGTCAAACGAACAGGTTTCACCCGGAGATGACTTGTCATCCATTGTATAAAAAGGGCGCTTCTCAGTCGGAAAATGTGTAACAAACACAAAGTCGGTATTATTATGTTTCTTAACATATTCACATATAAATCGCTCTTCTTCCGGTGCAAGATCTGGCTCTCCGCGATAGTCTTTTTGGTATTCATTATTAATAATCTCGTGAACCTCGGAAAGTTTGTAGCAAATGATCTTGTCTATGGTTGGTATCTCAATGCCAAGTAGTTCTATTTCATAGGTACATTGACTTTTGATTTGTGTAAAAATGTGGTTTAAGAGGTTTACTTCTGTTTTTATAATATCATAAAAATCATCAATAAAGCCCATTTCAAGGTCTAAAGAGATGTATTCGTTTAAATGGCGGGCGGTATCATGCTTTTCTGCCCTGAAAACGGGGGCTTCTTCAAATACACGGTTAAATACCCCAACCATCATTTGTTTATAGAACTGAGGTGATTGAGCAAGATATGCATTTCTTCCAAAATAATCGAGTTTAAATATATTTGCTCCGCCCTCTGCACCGGAATAGACAATTTTTGGTGTACATATTCTTGTAAAGCCGTTTCTGGTTAGAAAATTGCCGAATTCATTGAATATTACTGATTGTATCTTAAAAACCGCTCTGTTTGTGAAATGTCTCAGTGTTAATGGTCTCATATCAAGATTAGTATCGAGTCCAACATTGATTTCTTTTTTTGTTGTATCAATCGGAAGCGGATTTTCAGATGGCTGTGACAGAATTTTGATCTCTTTAATGTGCAGTTCGTATTCTGAAGGCAGGATTGATTTGTCCTTGATCTTTGCTGCTTTAACCGTACCCTTGACTTCGATTGCTGATTCAACTGTCAATATGTCAGGGTCAATATTAATTGTGTTCTTATCATAGACTGATTGTATTGAGTATCCGCCTGTTCTTATTATCAAGAATCCGCCCCAACCGAGTATTCTCATACTCCTTATCATCCCTTTAAGGGTGATTTCTTTATCAACTTCCGATTCAAAGTTTATTTCTGTAGAAACCGGTTGATTTATATCAATTATTTTCATTATTTCTCCCGATAAATTTCATTTAATGGAGGCTCTTGCAAAAATAAATTTTGAATTTTTGCGAAGCATATTTTTTTGGAAAACAAGGAAAAATGTGGCAAATAAACGCAGAATAATCACTTTATTTGAGTATTCTTTGCCGCATTTTGACGCATGTTTAACAAATAAAAGATCAAGCAAAAAACTAAAGGGATTTTTGCAAGAGCCTCAATGTTTATATATAAAAAAAAAGTTAATTAATCAAGAGAGTTATTATTAATTTAGCTTTTTATTATTATTCTATGGTATTTATAATTAAATTAAAAAAAGCTCCTGCGTTAACAAGAGCTTTTCACAAATTATTGTTGTGTAATCACAAAATCCTTAGAATCTCTAATAATTCTTGCAAAACTTTGAGCGGATAAATAGTAGCAATAATCATTATAGTCTGTTTTTGCTACGAATTCATAAGTTTCACCCTCATTATTTTTGTAGATAGAAATACTTTTTGATGAGCCGCTTGACAGGTCAAGTTTGATTGTTGCCGACAGAGTAAGTCCGTCAATGTTTCTGTCATACTTATAACCGTCAACATTCAGTCCTATCAAAGCTCTTAAATGGTTCTGAAGAGCATAGTCCCGTAATTGCCCTTCAGGTAAAGGCTCAATAGAATATGTTGTCTGAGCCGGAACACCCTCTGATGAAGCATTTTCATTAATTACTGTTATGATATAATTCCACGCAGGAGTATTTATCATATCGGAATATGTTGCTTTTGATATTTGCTCTGCCTCAACTTCGGTTATGATCCTTCTGTCAGTCCATTGAAGTACATCATTAGGCGTATCAACAGAAATACCCGATTTGATCTCCCTTACTTTGTTATCGCTCGGGGTCATTATTACTGAAGTGCCCCGCGTTGAACCGATATTTCCTATCAATAGTTTGTAAGTCTTGCCATTAGTAGTTGCAATTTCAAGTGTCTGAGTAAGAGCCGGATTAAATCCGTATCTGTCAATCTGTTGTTCATTGGGATTTGATTCGATTATAATTCCGTTGGTCAAGCCGACAATAGTTTCTAAATAAAGTTCTACCTTTTCTGTATTTGCAGGTGTAAGTGCATCCCTGTAATCAACAAACCATTGATCATTTTCTTTCTGTAAAACAAAAGTTTTTTCTGCATCTGCTATACTGAATGATGCTATGTTTTCTGCTTTAAGGTTTTTGAAAAGCGGCTTATTGATCCTTGATATCTGCACATTTGAATGGGAAAATATCTTCATCATAGCCAATACTATTAACTGCAGAATTACAATCCCCGCAAGTATTATTACAAGTTTCTTTGTGTCTATTTTCATGTTTGCATCCTTGTTTTTTACTGTTCAAAACTTTGTTTAAGCTTTTCGAGTCTCTTTTTTCTGATAAAGTAGAAAGCTACCCCGCCAATAATAAACAAAATAGGCATAATATATGTTGAGAAAACAATAACAAATGTTTTTACTTTCTCAAGAACCGGTCGTGCTACACGGTCAAGTCTTCTTTCAAACATACCTTTTGATCTTAGCTTAATAAGCGCACTGTCAGTATGAAGAGATTCAACGGCATTCAGCGCAAAAATCAGCTCTAATTCACCTGCGCCGCCTCTTTCAAGCTCATTACTGTCAATAAATCTATCGTTTCCGATTACAATTATACTTGAAGTTCCGGTTTCTACGATAGAATCAGAAACAGGCGCACCTTCTTGATCAACAGGGATATCTTTTCCTGCGAAAAAACTGGTAAATTCACCGTCATACTGAATTGCAAGATCAAATTTCTCATTTGCATCGAGTCTGTGATACAGATACTCATCCGGTTGTATTTTAAAATTGGATGTATCTGCCCAAGCCTGAGCTGTTGTTGTAAAGAGTGTTTGTAGATTGCCGGTAAGCCCCTCTCTCGCCTTAACAGAAGATGTCCACAAAAGTTTCAATTCAGGTAAATTTGCTACAACACTGCTTGTTGGGTTGAAGTTCACAGATTTAACATTGACCCAAACAGGATATCTTGATAATTCGGGATAACCTCTTGTTCTCGTCATTACTTCATTGTGAGATTCATTATCACCCACAAGGTCTTTATTGATCGTTACACCATAGTGTGTAAGCATATCAAAAAGTCCGCTCTGAGAAGGAAACACCATAGGCCCGCCCGTCGCAGGATTTTGATTGTTGTAATCAATAATTATTCCCGAAACAGCAAACATAACATTTCCGCCCTTCATCATAAACTGGTCGATATTAAAAAGGTCGGTGCCGGTTAACATGTCAGCTCCAATAACAAGAAGAGTTGTAACTTCTTCCGGGATAGACTGACCTGATGAGATGTCCACTTCGTTACCGAATTGTTCTTTAATATAGTATCTTATGTGTCTATAATCTCTTTCTATTGATTTGCCGGGAGCTCCGACAAGAATACCGACAGCAGTATTGGTTTGTTCTTCGGAGTCGGCAGCACTTAGTTTTTTAATTGCTACGGCAAGATCAAATTCAAGCCCCTCACTTCCCTGTACTGCAGTTATAACTTCTTTTTGGCCTTTATATTTTAGGATTATACCGGAAAACCCGAGTACCTGCCTAACCTCAGAAGTATCACTCTGAACAAGCGGGAATTGCATTATTCCTTCTTCCTCAAGGTCTGCAATCTCTTCCATGTTTTTCTCGTAACTCAATTCCCTGATAATTACATTAACATTTCCTCTTGAGTAACTTTGGATCTCTTTTAGAATATCTTCGGCATATTGAACAACAAGTGCCATATTTCTTACTTCTTTGGCTTTATCGTTGTAATAGTACTCTATTGTCATGTTACTTGTTAATGATCTGACAAGGTTTTTTGTCGGCTTTGATATTGAGTATTTTTGACCTTCCGTCAAATCAAATCTCAAATAAAAAAAGTTTGCTAAAAAAATTAAAAATATAATATTCACTACGATCAGTCCGAATATTAACCAGGACTGCATTATTTTGTTTTTTACTTTGTTCTTCATTGATTAACTCCCCTTTTTGGTTTCGAGTGATCGAAGGTTGAGATAAAAGAATATTGCCGTAACACCGGCATAAAACAGTATATCTCTTGTATCGATAACACCTTTACTGAAGTTGGCAAAATGTGTTGACAAACTCAAATATACAAGCGTCTGCCTAAACCATTCAAGCCAAGCCGGAAATATTACTATCATTGAAAGATACCCGAATGTCGTAAGCACCAATAAAAGCGCCGCGCTTATCAGGAAAGCATCAATAAGTTCATTTGTCAAACTTGATAGAAAAAGTGTTATAGATATATAACATCCGGCAAGTATGATTGCTCCGAGGTATTGTGTAAAAATCTGTCCCCAGTCAAAACCGCCCGCTATACTTGTAAATGCAGGTATTGTTATCGTACTTGCAAGAGCAATTGAAACAAGTGTAAGTGATGCAAAAAATTTACCGAGAAGCACCTGCCATGCATTTATCGGGAATGTAAGAAGGAGTTCGAGTGTGCCGGCATTTCTTTCCTTTGCCCATCCGCCCATCGTAAGCCCCGGTATAAAAACAATAAAAACAAACGGAAGCATAGCAAAATATGTTCTCATAGTTGCATTGTTTTCTCTGAATATACCGCCAAAAAAATGGAAGAAAAATATATTAGGTATCAGTAAAAACAAAACAAGAAACACATAAGCTATTGATGAATTAAAATAATCAGATAATTCTTTTTTATATATTGTAAGAATCGGTTTAAACATTGTCATCCCCCTCTCCTGCGAGTTTTAAGAAAATTTCCTCAAGATTAGCCGATCCACTTGAGATTTCAACTATCTTAAGAGCATACTTATTAACGAATTCCTTGATTTCTTCTTCAAAACCGGCATTTTTAGAAACCATTGCTTTAAATTTAAACTCTTTTGGTGACAATTTTTTTTCAAATTCAAATTTCCACGCGCTTTTAATCTCTTTGAGCTTTTCTTCAAGATCCAAAAGATTGTCGGCCGCAATAACTATGTCATAGTATTTTTCATCTGCAAATTTTTCAATGAGTTTCTGCATTGTATCATCAGCCACAACAGAGCCTTTTTTTAGAATTATCACTCTTTCGCAAAGTGCTTCAATTTCAGAAAGAATATGTGTTGACAGAATAATAGTTTTCTTCTCACTTAGTTTTCGCAACATCTTGCGGAAAGTGATGATCTGATTAGGATCAAGACCTGAAGTCGGCTCATCAAGTATCAATATTTGGGGATCATGAAGCATAACTGAGGCAAGCCCAACCCTTTTTTTGAAGCCTTTTGAAAGTTGAGAGATCTTTTTGGTTATTACTGTCTCTAAAGAAACAAGCTTTACCATCTTTTTGATTGCATCCGGCCTGTCTTCTTTCTTTATGTCCCGTATCTCTGCACAAAACGACAGATAATCATAAACAGTCTTATCATCGTATTGCGGAGTGTGTTCCGGCAGATAGCCAATAAGATTCTTGATGTGAAGTGAATCCTCAAGCACACTTTTGCCGTCGATAATAACCTCACCGCTCGTCGGGGTAAGATAAGTTGTTAACATTCTCATAATAGTTGTCTTACCGGCACCGTTAGGCCCTAGAAGTCCCACTATCTCACCTTTGTGTACCTCAAAAGAAACATCATTTACTGCAGTTGAAGCAGTATCAAATGTCTTTACCAAATTTGTAACTTTGATCATAAAAACCACCTGATTTATTTATTTAATTATATGAAAATAAATTTGAAGCGACATTAGTAATTTACAAGTTTAAATTTCACTGTCAACTCGCTTTACACTTATCTTAATATAAAACTACGCAAAAAGACTATTCTAAACCGCATTATGCTCTAACAAACTACAATTTAAAACTCATATTATGTGATTCCGGATATATTTTAACCGAACTGACAGATATTTCATTCATTCTGATAGCATAAGCATCCGTTCCATGATCTACCGGAATCTCAGGCGACCGTCCTTCTATCCAAAGATATTTACCCTGCGACGGAGAATCAAATGAAACCAGATTATCAATGTAATGTCTCTTGGGACAAGGAACGGTTTTACTAACCCCTTGAATCTTGTCCGGCGTAAGATTGGGGAAATTTATATTGTAGAAACTCCCCTTTTGGTATGACTTTAGTAGGTTATCAAAATGCCTGTCAAGAAAGTCGCCGACCTGTTCAACGATCGGATCATTATCCCAGTTGTCAATTGACAGAGCAAACGAAGGAACGCCATGAAATGCTCCTTGTCTGGCACCCGCAGCTGTTCCGGAAAAAATTATATCTGAACCAAGGTTTGGACCGTGGTTCACTCCGGATAAAACAATATCGATCTTAAACGGACATATACCAAGGAAACCAAAGTTTACACAATCCGCGGGGGTCCCTTTGAGAACCTTGAGATTGTCGCGGTCTATAACGACCCTAACCGAATCAGTCAGCGTAATTGCATGGGAAAAACCGCTTTTTTGGTTATCGGGGGCGATCATTACTACATTATCACCCCTTGCAGTAAAATAATCTTTTAAATAATTTATACCTTTTGCAAGGTAACCGTCATCATTCGTTAATAGTATATTCATAATCAAAGATATATAAAACAATCTGCCGTCTTTGTCAATACAGGTATTAATTTTGATCCTTTAAATCAAATACATCTATTTTATAAAATCTCAATAAAATATATTTATTAAATTTTAAAAATTTTGTTTGCCCTTTTTTGTATTTTTTATTAATTTACGGTATCGAAAAAATCTGACAAAAAAAATTTATTAATAAACAAACAAGAGAGGAAATTGAATGGCAAAAAAAATTTTGTATTCGACTGAAGCTAGAGATGCTTTAAAAAGAGGTGTTGACGCAGTTGCTAATGCAGTTAAGGTTACGCTCGGACCGAGGGGAAGAAATGTTGTTTTAGAAAAAAAATTCGGTGCTCCGGCTGTAACAAATGACGGTGTTACAATTGCAAAAGAGATCGAACTTGCTGACCCGTTTGAAAACATGGGGGCACAGCTTGTAAAAGAAGTTTCTACCAAGACAAACGATGTCGCAGGGGACGGAACAACAACAGCTACTGTTTTGGCTCAAGCACTGATCGCCGAAGGTCTTAAGAATGTAACGGCCGGTGCTAATCCGATGTCGCTTAAGAGAGGTATGCAAAAAGCATGTGATCTTGTTGTTGCAGAAATCAAGAAGAATGCAGTTAAGGTAAAAGATGAATATATCTCAAAAGTTGCATCTATAAGCGCAAACAATGATGAAGCCATAGGTAAACTTATCGCAGACGGTATCAAAGAAGTTGGCTTTGAAGGTGTTATAACCGTAGAAGAATCAAAATCTATTGAAAACAGTCTTGACATAGTTAAGGGTATGCAGTTTGACAGAGGTTATGTATCTCCTTACTTTGCATTAAGAACAGAAGACGGCACAGTTTCACTTGAGAATGCGCATATCTTGATCCACGAGAAAAAGATAACTGCAATGAAACCGCTTATTCCTATCCTGGAAAAAATCCTTCAAACACAAAAACCGCTTGTTATCATCGCAGAAGATATTGAAGGGGAAGCTCTAACAGGACTTATTGTTAACACAATTCAGGGTGGACTTAAAGTTGTCGGCGTAAAAGCCCCGGGTTTCGGTGACAGAAGGAAAGCTATGCTTGAAGACATTGCTATTCTAACAGGCGCAACAGTAATTACAGATGAACTTGGACTTGATGTTGAAAAGATTGACATTAAAGATCTCGGTAAAGCTAATAAAGTTACAGTTGACAAAGAAAACACAACAATAGTTGAAGGTGCGGGTGATAAAAAAGATATTGAATCAAGAATTACTCTCATCAAGAAACAGATTGCTGATTCTACTTCAGATTATGATAAAGAAAAACTTCAAGAAAGACTTGCAAAACTTGCAGGCGGAGTTGCCGTTCTTAACATAGGCGCCGCAACAGAAGTTGAATTAAAAGAGAAAAAAGCAAGAGTGGAGGATGCCGTTGCCGCTACAAAAGCCGCTATTGAAGAGGGAATTGTACCGGGTGGTGGTGTTACTTTGATCCACTGTGCAGAATGCCTTACAGGGTTTACTGCTATTGATCCTGATGAAGTACTTGGTGCCAGAATAGTTGAATTAGCGGTAAAATCTCCATTAAAGCTAATCGCTGAAAATGCGGGAGTAGAGGGAGCAGTTATTATCCATAAACTATCTCAAGAAAAATGGGGTATGGGATTTAACGCACAAACACTTCAGATTGTTAATATGATCGAAGCGGGTATTATTGACCCGGCTAAGGTTGTCAGATCGGCTCTTCAAAATGCCGTAAGTATAGCGTCACTTCTTCTTACAACAGAAACACTTGTAGCTGATGAGAAAGAAGATAAAGCTGCTGCACCTGCAATGCCTCCGGGCGGGATGGGTGGAATGGGCGGAATGTACTAATAATGATTATAGCCGGCTTTTTTTAAAAAAGCCGGTTTTTTTATTAATCGGGGTTGTTTTTTTTTGGCATAAAATCGTCAAGAATTTGTGTAACTTCATTTGTATATTTAACTGAGATCCAAAAAATAATAATACCAATTATATCGATTACATAAATAAATTGCGATATAACAAAAAGTATTAATAAAGACTTGTTGATTTTACCGGATTTATAATAACCTCTCATAACAATAACCGCATATACTGATACGGGCAGAAATATCCAATAAGTATATACTAATCCAATCGGCCCGGCAGCAAGAAGATACATAAAAACCGGAACAATACCAACAACAGTAACAAAGAACCATATACAAAAATTTATTATAAAAAACGGAATAGAAACATTTTAATAATGAAAACATTTCTGCTCCAATTTTATTGTTGTTCCGGATAATTACTTATGTTCCTTCCGGCTATCAAAGCAAAAATAATATTTATCAATGGCATTATTAAAACCAAACTAAGTATTATTATATGTATTAGAACCGGATTCGGAACAATAAACTGAATACCAAAAAGATATATTTGACTTATATACAAAACACTTGCAAAAATAATTAACAAAATAAGCATGTTTACCCATCCTTTTTATCATAAAAATTTATTGTAATATATAAAATTAAAAATAAGTCAAGCTTTAGTTATAGAATTTTGACAATCACATTATGAGAAATTTATTTATACTCATTTGTTTTTACCGCTTAATTATCCGCTATTAGTACAACGGCACTCAGTCACTATTGAATTGATACAAGTGTCCGGTTGCAATACTCTGACTTATGAAAAATAAGCAAGATTTTTATTTTTAATCGAGAATAGAAATGATGGGCTTGCAAAAGGGAAAATATTAGAATATTATAGTAAGTAAGGGGTGATAATGATGATCTGTCAAAACGAACCACAGTATCATCCGAATTGGTTTTTAAATATCTCAGACGGGCATTAGCCCGCATTATGCACGAGAATTCTACTGCAGCTTGTATCTTGCTGATTATCT
>CAZSQU010000021.1:26775-40031 GCA_964608985.1 uncultured Spirochaetales bacterium | reverse complement strand
GTATCTGCAAAAAAGATCAAGGTTCCACACCGAATGAGGTAAATAGAAGTGCCCTTTAATAAGTTAGACGGCCTTCATTTAAAGATTGTACCTAATAAACCTTTTGATTTTTTTCTCTATGGTGTTCATTGCATTACAAATATCTTCATCTTTAATTCTACCGGCTACTCTTTCCTTATCAACAAACTCAAAATCCTCTTTAAAAATCAGAAGCCGTTTTGGCGGATAAATAGATTGGATTTCCGTCTTTAATCGTTTAACTGACAAAAGAGCTATCGCAACTGTAATTGTTTTAATATTATTTAAAATAATCAATCTATTATTTTCACTTAAATCAAATAATCTTGCAAAACCGCCGCCGGTTTTTTCAAACCCATCAATTCTGACTCTCAATCCTTGATAAATATCAGTTTCAATATGATCCTTATAAAATTTATCAAACCCTTCAGAAAGAATAATGCTTTTTTTCTTATAACGATTATATAAATAAAGTAACACCGTTGCGTTATAATCAATAAAATGATCAATACTAAACATTTTTAGTGATCGCTTATAGTAATTCCAGTCGTTTTTAATTCTCTCCGGCAGTAAAATAAATAACTTTTTAATATTAACGGGTAACATTGTTTTTCTTCCGGTCTTTTTCCCTTCTTTAATTATTTCTTGATCGTAATAAAACAACCTGACAAGCCCCTTTACTCCATAAACCGGAATAATTAAATTTTGGATAATTAATCTGAGGTCGCTAAGCGGCAGATGATTGATAAGCTTGTAAAATAAAGCTCTCTCGGTATTAACATCTGAAATTTTATTATCTATCAAGAAACCCCTTCTGTCAGGATAATATTCACTATAATCCAGCTTAAAAATATCTACGACCGTATTATATTTATCCTGATTTTTATTAATGATCAATTCAAGAACTTCCGGAGGTACTACCGAATAAATTGACTGATTATTCAATAATTCACCGGAATTAACAGCTATAACAGACGAATTTTTGATCAAATCAATATCCCCGTTTGATTTTTTTAATGTTATTGATATTTTTTCATATCCGAGATATGATACAAAAAGTGTATTTAAGGAATTTATTACCGCATTAAGATATATTTTGATTAAATCCGCCTTACCGTAATCCGGTAAAATATAACTTATAAATAATTCTCTTTTATTATATTCAATTCTCATCTTTACCGTTATTGATCTTTCTAATAAATCCTTACCAATAATATCGCTTAATTTATATAATCCTTCCTCAACAATATCAATTTTCTCAGGATCAATTATTGATCTCTTATCTCCGGCACTAACAATATCCGGAAAAAACAGATCACATATAGATGTTTTGTAACGACTTTCAAATTCACAAGTAATGATTCTTTTATTATCAATATCGATATTTTTATCTTTCTTTTTAAAACCAAACATTTTTATTATTTTTTGAAACACCATTATCTCCTTGATAATCCAAATAATATATTCGAATACAATCTTACTCCTTGCAATTATTCGCGAGGTATCCATTATTATTTATTATACAAATAATAATCTTTTTTAAAAATATATTTGCAATTAATTAAAATTACTATTATTATAGCTTGTTCTTTAAATCATATTTTCAAGAGGATAGATTCTTATGTACTCAGAATCAGAAAAGGCAAAAATGAAGGCTTTCATTGGTAAGCTTACAGTAAATCCCTGTTTTATCAATGAAACAAGCATGGCTATTGAAGAAAACATACTCCTTTTCCTTGTGCAGAATGAAAATGCCCTGAAACCGACTTTTTCTTCACCGGCTTTTTTCCCTAATCTCCAATGGAAAAATATAAATGATCTTTTTCTGGAGTCGCTAACAGAGATTATGGACACACAACTGACTAAAGACCTTTCTACAGTTATTCAGAAAAAAATCAATTTCAATTATGTAAACATACTGATAGGCAGACAGGTAACGCTTGACAGGTTTCAAGAACAAATTCACACTTTTATGAACGGACTTTTGAAACGATTTGAGGTAAGAAGAGCATTAGACCCCATACAAAAAATCATATCGTTTAATATAATCGACAGATATATTGAGAATGTTTTTCTCGGAAGAGGATATATAGCAAGACAATTACAAATATTAGAAAAAATAAAACTTGAACCGACTCAAATTGCAGATTATATTAAAACAATTTTGCTATTGTCATCAGCCGGGGTTATCAGAAACGATATAAATGATCTTTCAATAAAACAAAAAATGATGATCAAAGATTCGAAATATGCTAATGTTTCAGCTCAAAAGGTGTATTACGATTCATTATTTAAACAATTTCAGAACCAGTTAGGCTATTTTCCACCTGAGATTCTTCAGAAAGCATTTCAATCGCATATTAGTTGTCAGGACGATATTAATCTTCCCGCAACAGCACGCCTTGCCAAGATTTTCTTCTCATTCGGAAAATATTACAAACCTAATGTAAAAACAGAAAAAGGAGCTGAAACATTTGAAAAAAGCTGGTTTCAGACTCAAAGAAAAAATTATAAGTTTTTCGGCTTTGATCTTGATATGATTGAAGAGTTATATAGAATTGCTGCCGGTAACTACTGGTAAGGAGATCCGATGAGTATCCAAAAAACAAGTAAATTTGTTAGTCTGTTAGAAAATATTACACTAATAGTTATTTTTCTTGCTGTTGTTCAAACTATTACTGAGGATTTATTAACATTCCTTAATTTCAACCCATTAATTATCAAATATGTAACGCTTTCAAGTTTCTTTTTTGATCTCTATTTCTCAGCTGAATTTATCGTGAGGATTGTATCGGCAAGTTCCCGCAAAAAGGGTTCAGATTATTTTCTTTATAGAAACGGCTGGATAGATGCACTTTCATCATTCCCGTTACTGTTTTTTGTTTCAGGCCCGTTTCTTGTGACCACTATGTTCAGCTCATCAATTGTAAGAATAGGGTTATTGAACAAACTCGGACTTCTCAAGATGATCAAGGCTATAAGGGTTACAAGGATATTAAGATTCTTAAGGATACTTAAAGTGTTCGGAAAGATCAAAAATGTAAATTCAGAGATGGCGCAAAGACACATACAGACTGTATCAACTATAGCGGTTTTTTCAGTTATTACAGTTATTTTTACTTTATCAATTTTTAAAGATGTTTTCACATTTATACCATCTAACTCATTCTCATTTGAACAGAAAGAAACTGCTTTTAATGCAACTCTTGATGTTCTTTTGAAGAACAAAACAGATGCTGAAATTGTTAACATTCTAAATGGTTTAGACAAGAAAGACTCAGGAATAATTTATATAAGACTCAGGGGCAACGACATCTATCTTGACAATAGATTTACACTTACCGGCATAGAATATAAACTTCAGATGCATGATCATTTATACAGCCGTGCTACGGGGCTTGGAGGAATTAACTTAATAATTGTTTATTATCGCGAGTCTTTAAGTAGAATCAATGCATGGGACGGTATTGCCAACTTTGTCATCATAATGTTTATATTGATATCAGTTGTAATATTCTACACAAAGAATTTGGCTCTTACTGTAACAGACCCGATTTATGTTATGAGATTGGGTTTTGAAAAAAAGGATTATACGCTTGCAGTAAAAATACCGGAACCTTATAAAGATGAGGATATTTTCAAGTTAGCTGATGACTACAACAACAGATGGTTACCTGCAAAGTTAAGAAAACTTGAAGAAACAAAAAATACGGATAAAAAATCGTTACTTGATATAAACAACTTGCTTTAATAGGAATTGAATAGATGAGTATAAGAACTATACTTTTTTACTGTGTTACAGGTCTTTGGCTGATAATCAGCGGACTGATTGTAGCTTTTATTACTTATCCCGACATCGACAAATCACAAGTTTCCGACTCTGAGAAGATTATTGAGAATGTAAACGGTGATCTTCTCGGCGGAATTATTACCGATAAAACCAAAAACTCCATTCCTGATGGATTTATGTTTGTGCTTTGGAGGCAAGATCCGATTAATCCTGATAATTGGCAACCGATTATAAATGATAAAACATTTAAACCGGAGAAATTCAACTCACCGTTAACTGTAAGTGACCCGTCATATTCACGAATAACAAAAGTTATTAGTAAAAATACCGGAGACAATAATTATATAATATGGATTTATAAATACCACCTTTCATACATTGTCAAATATCTGATTATACCAATTCTTTTTCTTGTTTTAATTTACTTATTTATACTTCTGATTATTAATATCCTTCCATTATCCAAAGATCAAGAACCGGATCAATTTGAAATAAACTATGACGAGAACTCGGTGGATGAATACAAAGAAACAACAATAGAAGCAGAACAATCTGTTGATCCGAAGCAGAAACAAGAAATAAAATCTGAACAAAAAGAAGATATAAATACAGATTTAAATACAGAAAAACAAGGTAATAATCCGGTTGATGCAATACAGGAACCTAAAGATAATAGATTAGGTAATGCAGAAAAAATAATAAAAATCAACAGTATGATATATGAATATAAAGATCTTTGGATTAAAGATTTTAAAATCTCAGATAACTTTAAAAAGAATTTCCCGTTTAAACCGATAAATGACCTCGTCAGATTTTCTGTAAACCCTCAAGATTACATCAGATCCGCACTTGAAATAGCCACTTCATATTTCAAATGGGAAAGCTGTACATTCTACATATCTCAAAACGGTTCAATAATAGATGTTTTTTCTAAACAAATTCTTGATACTGCAGAATTGAATATTCCTTTAAAAGGGGATATTAAAGGGAGAATGCATATACCGCTATATCCATATAACACAGATGAGATTTACGGTTTCTTATCATTTGTTTGGGAAAAACAGGATAAATTCTTCATAGCAGATATACTTTTCTTCTTGAAGTTTATGTTTTCAGATTATGCTAAACACATATTTACAGATGAAAAGATCAAAAATGAACTTTTTAATAAGGTAGATCTCTCATTCAAAAAAAACAGTAGTAAAACAAATTTTGTAGCGTTTATATCTGTTGATAAGCGTGATACACTGAGCAAGGAGATAAAATCTTCATGGAAAGAATTGCTCGACACTAAAATACACGAGAATTTATTTAAAAAATTTACTGATTCAACAATGTATCATGTATCACCATTCTGTTATATTCTTTACGGCTCAACTAATGACAAAGCCCAATTTGGAGTTAATCTCGAAAAATGGCTTGAAGATGAGGTTATTCACACTTATGAGATATCTAAAGATTACGGTAGTGTAACATTGACATTTTCAACCGGCATTGAGTTTTCAGAGAAGAAAACCGAACAGAATGTAGAAAAGCTCATTACATCGGCAGAAAACAAATCAATCAAAGCCTCTAAACAGGGCGGTAATCAATTAATAATCTAATGGAGAAATAATAATGGGTAATATTCTTTTTGTCGGCGCAGGCAATATGGGACAAGCAATAATCGGCGGTCTTGTTGATTCAGGATTATATTCCAATAGCTCTATTACAATATATGAGATAAATCAGGAAATAAATAATAATGTCAAAATAAAATTCGGTGTATCATCTCTTGATGATCTTCAAACAATAAATACTGATTATTCTATAGTAATTTTTGCTATTAAACCGCAAGTGTTTAAACAGCTTGACAAAAACAATGACTTAATTAATTACTTGTCAAAATTAAACAGCGATACAATTTTTGTATCGATAATGGCGGGGATGAAAATTTCAGATATTACAGATAAATTGGGCAATCACAGAAAAATTGTCAGAACGATGCCCAATACACCGGCATTAATAAGAGAATCGATTACAGGAATATCATTCAATCCTAATATTAATGAAAAAGACAAACAAACCGTTGTTGACATTTTTAAATCTATAGGCGAAACAGAGATTTTTACTGAAAATCAACTTAATGCTGTTACAGGTCTAAGCGGAAGCGGGCCTGCATTCGTCTTTGCTTTTATAGAGGCTTTAACCCAAGGCGGGGTTTACTGTGGTCTAACAAAAAATACTGCGGAGAAACTTGCAGTACAAACAGTAAAAGGTGCGTCAATGATGCTAAACGGTACTGAAACAATAGAAAACTTAAGGCATGCTGTCACTTCCCCCGGAGGTACCACCATAGAGGGACTATTTACACTTGAGAAAGGAGCCTTCAGGGCTACTATAATCGATGCAGTAAAAACGGCGAAATTAAAAGCTGATATGCTTTCATAGGAAGTATAATGATAAATAACACTGAGTATAATGTAGAAAATAAACAACGGGGTAAAACTTTTAAGATAAAATGGTCAGATTATATTGAAGTAAATAAATTTAATATATTAAAAAAAACAACCGAGATGACAGGCATTTTCGTTGTTTTCACATTAAATAAATACAAGAGATTAACCCCCCTTATTCTTGGCATAGCATGGTACACCGGTTTCAGACCAACCCTTTTAATGTTGTGCAGTACAATCTCTTCAGATCCGATTCCGCAGAATATCAGAGATATTTTAGAGAATGAAAAAAACTACTTCAAATATTTAGAGATATCTAATCTGCAAGATATGATAGATATCTATTACAAATTGAGTTTAGAATACTCACCTGTTTTTAAATTTCAAAATGGAATAGAAATAATTAAATCAGCAGATAATATAAAAATTGATAATATTAATACTAAACAATACAGAAAATCAGTAACACTTCCCGATATATAATTAATCATTTTATCAAAATCGTACAATTTTAAGTTGTTTATTATTTAATAAGGTATATAATGTTATAAGAGGTAAAAATAAGATGTCTTTCAGGTCAACTGCATTATTAATTACAATCTTGCTTGCCGTTGCGAATATTTATTCTATATCATATAATATAGATACAAATGATGGTAAAACTGTTATTTTACAAACGATATTCAACTTTGGTTTTTCAGCGGAAGCTGTTTCTGATGGTATTGGCGTAACTGACTACCAGTCAACTTATTTTAAGACCGCTTTTCATGCTGCTGATTTCGGGATAGGAATTGACCTTAAACTCAGATTCAGACTTTTTTCCGGTGCATTTGAGTTCAGAACACTTGATTGGTACATACCGGATAATCCACTTGAAACAGCCTTTATTTATATTGATAAAATTGATTATATAGTTTACGGAAACAGCAACGGTTTTATTCATCTTTTAGTAGGCGATATCCCATATACAACTTTTGGGACAGGATTTATCACATCCAACCTCCATAATTTATCATTTAAACCCACTTCTAAAGAATTGGGGCTATATTTCAGGTTTAACGGTTTTAATCTAAACCTTCCATCAAATAATATTGTTCCTTTCTCAACAACTTTTATTGTTACAGATCTTCTTGAT
Organism: uncultured Spirochaetales bacterium; assembly: GCA_964608985.1. Classification (GTDB taxonomy): domain Bacteria; phylum Spirochaetota; class GWE2-31-10; order GWE2-31-10; family CAYYKD01; genus CAYYKD01. The sequence continues at coordinate 32,653 of CAZSQU010000021.1, read as the reverse complement.
CCTGATATTTTCGGCTTTGATATATTTTTTGACCCTTTTGATTTCTTTGCACATCTTAAGAATGATTTCTCACTAAACATCGGTTTAACTTCAAATATTGATCTGAATGCCGATGAACCCAACAGATTGAATAGTGCTCCAAGTGATACGATGATTAATCATAGGAATATTTATCAGAATAATTCTGCACAATTTACAACTACCTTGCTTTTTTCCTCATTATATTTAAATTTTACTTATAAACATGCTCACTTTGTTTTAAATATTGCTGATGAATTTGCAATAGCTTCAGACATACCAAATACTTTCGGTGTGGGAAACAATATTGAAGCCAACATAAAATTTATTAATATACCTGACTCAGGGCATTTACTTGGTATAAATCTCGGTTTTATATATTATGGACCAAATTTTTCTCTTAATCCATATGGTTCAAATTTTGAAGTTAACAGAAGAAAAACTCTTGATCAAGTTCAAAATGGAATTAATCATAATTTCATTCTCACAGGCGGAATATCTTTGTATGGTTTGAATGATAAACTTGAATTTAAATTAAACGGTCTGTTTTTATTAAGCGAACAATTTGCGTTGAAACTTTACAGCCATTTCCTACTTAAAGACGGACTTGTACCGGGTTTAAACCTTTCAGTTATATACGAAACAGGATTAAATGTTTTTAATATTAACGGAGATAACGGCGGCAATTTTATCAAAACTATTACTGAAGGGTTCAGGTTTGCCGTTCGGGTTGACTATCATATATTTAATGCAAAGATTGGGCTATTACTCGGTATTCAAGCCCCCGGTTCACTCCAACCGGTATATTTGGATAGTGAAAATTTCAACCTTAATTTAACTGAATACAGCGATGACCTGCAAAAATTTATATCATTGGAGACATCAATTGTTTTCTAAAAAGTTAGTTTTTACTATAACAATACTACTTTTCATAGTTCAACTTGCAACAGCACAGAGTAATACGATATATGGTCTGATAAAGAAAATTAATACAGAACCTGATGAAGTCTTTAAACCTACAATTGTTACAACAAACGGTGCAATGGAAGGAATTTTTGAGGGAGTAAGAGTCGATAACGGAACTACTATTATCACTTATGACCGGCAGTCTGTTGACATCACAATTTTTATAAATGATAAAGCTGCTTTTTGTCTTAAAATATCCGAAAATACCGATATATCATTTAATTATTCAGTTCAAACAAGAACAACGACATTTACAAGTAAATTCGGACGGTTTAGATTAATATCTGCAGGAGAGTCACAATTTATAATAGACTTGAAAGAAACAACTATCACCGGAAATAGTTGTGATTTTTCAATTGTATTTCTTATCGATGCTAACGGCAGAAGATACGGATCGTTATACAATCTTGGCGCACCTGTCAACATAAGAACAGAACTTAGAAATAGAACTATTAATAGAATGAATAAAACGGACTTTAATAATGCCGATATATTACAACCTTCATCTATAACCGAAGAAATTTTTAACGGACTTAAACAAGATCAAGTTTTTTTATCGTTTGAAGCAAATAACCGACTTGAGTATGTACTAGAAAAATATCAGTTTAATAGAAATGTAGTCGTCCTTGAACCTGAGATTGAAGAGGTCATAGTTGAGGAAGTTCCAGATTTAACGGCTGATATTGTTGTTGATAACTCAACAGATACACGGATAACTGACGCTCGTCTTGCCGGAGCATTTTTTTTATCATTCTTATCGATGGAGATTGGAAGTACAACATTTGATAATCAGATTGCCATCAAAATAATCTCAAGACCGGGGTTATCACTATTTAATAATCTTTTTGAATTTGGTTTCTATTTTCCGATATTCTTGGTTCCATCAAAAATGTTCACCTCTGAATCTCCGATTGCTAATACTAATATCAACAATAATGAATGGTCTTTTGGCTCAGATCAAGGTAATAATACTTCGGCCATTGTTATGGATGTTTTTAATGATATTTTTTTAAAACTTAGAGTTATCAGATGGCGAGACCAATCATATCCGGTCTCTCTTTACATTGGAGAGATAAACAATCTTAATGATCTAACCAAATTCTCAATGAACGACTATAACTCAAAGATATTCTACCCTACTTACAGACAGGTCTCATTTATTACACGATTCAACCTTGACTGGTTCAGATGTTTTATTTATGCAGAAAATCTACTTCCACAAGGATTATATGGAATTGATCTGTCCTTTAATACACCATCAAAAGTCTTTAGATTTGAATTTAATTTTAGTGTTTTTATGGATGCATACACCTTGATACAAACCGATCCGGTTGAATCAGTTTTTCCGACAAGAATTAATGCCGGTATCAGTATGGAACCGTTTGATTTGACTAGTTTTGGTCTAAAGCTGTTTCTAAACACGGGAATACTTCTTCCTTTCTCTGCAAATATGTACACCGGCGAATCAGAATTTGTGGATACTATTACTTCTAATCCGCTTAGCATTCTTTCAGGAATGGCAGGTAATGTAGGTTTTTTGGCAAGGATTAAAAGTTTTAGTATCGGTGCAGAATTCATATTTGACTCAGGAGTTAATAAAGTAGGTTTATTTGATATTAGTTACATAGCTTTAAGAGAGAGCCGCGCCGGAACAGTAACAGATTGGCTATCAGATATGTCCTCAAGGGAAGTAAGCATAAACGATTTTAACTTCGGTTTTCGCCTAAATATTTCCTATAATTGGGTTAATTTTATATATTTTGATATTAAATACAAGGTTACATTTCCTCAGTATTACGACCAGCTATACCTTAAACTTTCTATTGATTCAACCAATAGATATAAATTTAACTTTGATATATTTATACAATGGCAGGTAGAGTCCCTTGTTACCTCATTTCAATCAACAAAACAATTTCAACTACATAATGTTGGTTTTATTGGATTCGGATTACACCCACATAAAAGTATATCAATAAGAGGCGCTTTTGGAATATACCCTGATACTGTTACTGCATCAGATCCTTGGTACTCAAAATTTACTGTTGATTTCTCAATTATAGTTAGACCTGAGGTGTTTTTATTAGAAAGTAACAATCAAGATGGTGTATCTGATCTTCTATAAGTCACTCATCTTCCATCGAATATAGATCTTTCATTTATATCATAACTTACAATAACCGGGAATTGATCAACCAGCAATTCAACAACCGCTTCAGGACCTAACTCAGGAAAAAGAACAACCTTTGATGATTTAACTTTTTTTGCAAGATATGCAGATGCACCGCCTACGGCCGTGAGATATGGAGCTTTGTATAATTTTATTATATCTAAAACAGACGAATCCCTATCACCTTTTCCGATAGTCGCAGAAACACCTAACTTTAACATCATTTCAAGATATGAGTCCATCCTATAACTTGATGTCGGACCACAGCTCCCGATTGGATTTCCGGGTCTTGCCGGTGTGGGTCCCATATAATAGAGAATTTTATCTTTAAAATCAAATAAATTCTTACCTTCAATAATTGAATCTGCAATTTTTTTATGAGCTGCGTCTCTTGCAGAATAAATATATCCGCAAAGTAATAATATAGTACCAACAGGAGTGCCTCTCATAATCTCAATATCTTTATTTTTAGAAGTATCTATTCTAAATTCAGGCATGATTAATAATCCCTTATATAATAATTTTGGTGTGTCTTGCAGAATGGCAGCAATAGTTATAAGCTACCGGAAGTCCGGCAATATGTGTCGGATATGTTAAAATATTGACACCTAACACTGTCGTATCCCCTCCGGCTCCCATTGTACCAATACCGGATCTGTTTATCTGTTGAAGTATATCATTCTCCATTTTTTCATAAAAAGGGTCCGGATTTGAGTTATTAATATCTCGCAATAGGGCCTTCTTAGATAGATACGCAGCATACTCAAATGTACCGCCTATACCAACACCGATTACTGATGGCGGACATCCTTTTCCGCCGGATTTAATTACCCCGTTAGCAATAAAACTTACAATATCATCATAAGTGTCCGAAGGCACAAACATTCTAATTGCTGATTGGTTCTCTGCACCGAAACCTTTGGGAAGCAAATAGAATGTAATACTATCACCGGAAACAATTTCTGTGTGAATTACTGCAGGTGTATTATTACCGGTATTGACTCTTCTTAATGGATCAGCGACAACTGATTTTCTAAGATATCCATCTTTATAAGCGGCTTCGACACCTCTGTTTATTGCATCAGTTAACAAACCGTTTGTTATATGAATATCCTGACCTATTTCACAAAAAACAACAGCCATACCTGTGTCCTGACATAATGGATATTCCATTTGACTTGCTATACTAATATTTTCACATATTACATTCAACATAGATTTTGCCGGTTCAAAGTGTTCTTTACTATAAGCATTTTTTATGGATCCGGTAATATCTTCAGGTAATATATAATTTGCTTTAATAAACCCGTTTTTAATTACTTCAACAATAATATTAATATCAATTGTTCTCATTAAATATTAATTACTCCGTCTAAAATTGTATATTATTATTACGCAAGAAATTCAATAATTCAATACGGCTTGAAATACGCAATTTACGATATATACTTCTTATTTGATTGTTTATTGTTTCGTATGATTTACCGAGCTTAACTGCAATATCTTTTGGTCTTAGACCAAGAATTAAATGTTTAAGTACATCAAGTTCCCTATCCGAAATTCCAAAGTTTTGAAGTAAATTCTGATCATACTCTCTATCATCAATTTTAATATCGAGATATCCTGAGAGTTTGTGTAATTCATTATGAAATTGTTCAATATTATTTTTAAATTCAATTTTTATCTCTTCAAAGAACTTTTGTTCGGAAACATCGTGAATAAACATAATTACGCCATCAACCTTTTCATCCTGACTAAAAATAGTGTTCATGTTTATATTCAATTTAATTTTTCTATTTGTTTCAAGAGAAACTATAAAATTCGCTGACTTTCTTTTATTCAAGAATAGATCCTTATGATAACTATCAAATATTACTTTATCTTCATCGATAAACAGATCAGAAATTTTTCGTAACTTTGACTTATCAACACCAACAATTCTATAAAAGAAACCGTTGGCTTTTCTTAAGCCGCCATTTTTTTCAACAAAAGCAGATCCAACAGGCGCATTCTCAAAAAACATCTCTAACAGGTCTTTTTGCCTTTTAATGTTTCTTTCAAGCTGTTTTTTTTGAATTGACATTTTTATCATCGAAACAAATGTCTGTAAAACAAACGGTTTCTGAAGATATGCATCAGCATTTATTTTAAGAAGTTTATCTATCAATTCATCATCATAATAGCCTGATAAAAATATAACGGGAAGATCTTTTTTCTTGTAAATCTCTGATGCCGCTTCAATACCGGACATTGTTCCTGCAAGAATTATATCCATTATAACAAAATCAATCTTTGAATTTTCAATTATGTACTCAACTGCCTCTTCTCCGGTTCTAAAGGTTCCTAATACATCAAAACCGCTTTTCTCAAGATCTTTTTTAATAACTTTTGCGTAAAGCTCGTCATCTTCAACAATCAAGCCCTTTACATTCGCCATTACAATCACCCCATATTCAGATATTTACTTTTATTAAATGCCGGAACAATAATATTCTGGCAAATATATATATAGTATATATTTTTTATACAATTTTATCAAGTTATTTATATATATATATGACAAAAAAATGTAAAGATTATAATCTAAAAAAGGTTGTTATTACTGGTAGTTTTTTATACGGGTATTAAATAAATCAATATATTCTACATCTTCTTTTATATATTGAAAATTTAAATGTAATAAATCAGGATGATATAATTTACTTTTACAAACACCATATAAAT
>CAZSQU010000021.1:0-26765 GCA_964608985.1 uncultured Spirochaetales bacterium | reverse complement strand
AAATATAAATTAAAAAAGGTTTGTAATTATGGGAGTTTTTTAATTTGGAAATAAAAAAAAAAAAAAATTTTTTTTTTTTTTTATTAAATGATATAAACAAATGTCTGTTTATAAATTAATCAATAACATTGGAGATATAAATGAAGGAAAGATTTAAGAAACCGGAAAAGCAGGTTAATTTTTCTAACCTCGAAAAATCAGTATTGAAATATTGGCAGGATAACAATGTTTTTTATAAATCACTCGAAAAAAATAAGGGTAAAGATGAATATATTTTTTATGATGGCCCCCCTTTTGCAACCGGCCTTCCACATTACGGTCATATACTACCCGGAACTATAAAAGATATTGTTCCCAGATATCAAACAATGAAAGGAAAACTTGTAAATAGAAAATGGGGATGGGATTGCCACGGTTTACCGGTTGAGAATCTTATTGAATCCGAACTAAACTTAAAAGATAAAACAGAACTGATACATTATGGGATAGACAAATTTAATGAAGCCTGTAGAAATAGCGTATTAAGATATACAAATGAATGGGAAAAATCAGTTGATAGGATGGGACGATGGGTTGATTTTAAAAATTCATATCGTACAATGGATCCTGAATATATGGAATCGATTTGGTGGGTTTTTAAAACCCTCTGGACAGACGGCTTGATTTATGAAGGATTTAAAATTCTTCCTTATTGCGGAAGATGTACTACACCACTTTCAAATTTTGAAACAAATCAGGGATATAAAGATGTTCAGGATCCTGCTATAACAGTTGCCTTTAAACTAAAAGAGTCAGATAATACATACATTCTTGCATGGACAACGACCCCATGGACACTTCCTTCAAACACCGGTTTGGCTGTGGGAGAAGATATTGATTATATTTTTATAGAATCAGATAATAAAACATTTATTCTGGCTCAATCATTAATCGCTAAATACTTCAAAGATGAAAGCACCTATAAAATAATTAAAACTCTTAAAGGAAAAGAGCTTATCAATAAGAAATATGAGCCGTTATTCAATTATTTTAAAGACATGGAAAAAGAAGGCGGTTTTAAAGTGGTTGCCGGACACCATGTTACAACAGAATCCGGTACAGGCATAGTTCATATCGCTCCGGGATTTGGTGAAGATGATGCGGAAATAGGTAAAAAATTTGGTCTACCATCAATATGTCCTATTGACTCCGAGGGCAGGTTTACCGAAGAAATTACAGACTTTAAAGGCAGATGGGTAAAAGATACTGATAAAGAGATTATACGCCTACTGAAAGAAAGGGGGCTCATATTAAAACATGAAACACTTGTTCACTCCTACCCTCATTGTTGGAGATGCGATACACCATTGTTATACAAGGCAATTTCAAGCTGGTTTGTTAATATAGATAAAATTAAAGATAAAATGCTTGAAGCAAATAAGAAAATAAACTGGGTTCCTTCACATATTAAGGAAGGTAGATTCGGTAAATGGCTGGAGAATGCAAGAGATTGGGCTATATCAAGAAATAGATATTGGGGGTGTCCAATTCCTGTGTGGAAATGTGAATGTGGAGAAATAATCTGTGTGGGCAGTATAGAGGAACTTAAAAAACTCTCAGGTCAGAATATAACAGACCTGCATAAACACTTTATTGACCCGATCACAATAAAATGTAAATCCTGCGGCGGAGAAGCAAAAAGAGTTGAAGAAGTTCTCGATTGCTGGTTTGAGTCAGGTGCCATGCCATACGCACAGAGTCATTATCCTTTTGAAAATAAAGACAAATTTGAAAAATCCTACCCTGCCGATTTTATTGCAGAGGGACTAGATCAAACAAGAGGTTGGTTCTATACACTTGTAGTACTCGGCGCTGCTTTATTCAACAAAAACGCTTTTAAAAATGTTGTTGTAAACGGATTAGTACTTGCTGAAGACGGCAGAAAAATGTCTAAAAGACTAAAGAACTACCCTGAGGTTGACTATATATTTGATAAATATGGAGCAGATGCATTGAGACTCTTTCTAATGAATTCTTCTGCAGTAAAAGGCGGTGATCTCCTTTTTAATGAGAATAGTGTTCAGGAAGTACTCAGATCTTTTCATCTACCTCTATGGAATGCTTATTCTTTTTTTGCAACTTATGCAGCTGTTGACAACTGGACGCCGGAAAAAGATTACGATACAAATAGGTCAAATTCACTTGATAAATGGTTAACAAGCTATACAGAAAAATTAACTTCAGAGATCGATAAAATGTATGCCGAATTCGATTTTCAAGCACTTATTAAAACACTATACAAGTTTATCGATGAATTAACAAACTGGTATATTAGAAGATCAAGAAGACGCTTCTGGAAATCCGAAAATGACAGTGATAAAAAACAGGCTTATTCTACATTATTTGATGCCCTGTTAAGGTTCTGCACAATATCATGCCCTATAGCACCATTTTTAACAGATGAGATATACCGCAGGCTAACCGGCGAAGATAGATCGGTTCATCTTTGTGATTTCCCAGAAGAAAACACCTTATTAAGGGATATTGAGCTTGAAAAAGAGATGGATCTTGTACAAAAAACAGTAGAAATGGGGAGAAGTCTCCGTTCAAAAGTAAAGATTAATCTAAGAAAACCATTAAATTCAGCTCACCTTATTACAAAAAACAAATCAGAAATGGATTTATTGAAAAGAATGGCTGACATAATCAGCGAAGAGCTTAATGTTAAAAAGGTTGAGTTTGAAGAAGATGAAGAAAAACTTGTTAAACTTTCAACAAAAGCAAATTTTAAAGTCATGGGTAAAAAATTAGGCAAAGACATGAAAGATGCTGCTGTTATTGTTTCCTCTTTTCGAATCGATACTATTAAAAGAATTGAAAACGGCGAAACAGAAACAATTACTGTTAACGGGAATAAGTATGAGTTAAATGCAGATGATCTTTTAATAGAAAGAACAGAGAAAGAGGGACTTACAGTTCTTAATGAAGGTTCATTAACAATTGCTCTTGATACTCATCTTACTAAAGAACTAATAGAAGAAGGGATTGCAAGAGATTTTATCAGACAGATTCAAAATCTTAGAAAAGAACTCTCTTTTGATGTTACTGATAGGATAAATATTATATTTTATTCAGACAACAATGATATTATTAATGCTATTGATTCCCAAAGCGAGTTGATTAAATCAGAAACTCTATCAACCTCAATTAGCAAATCTGAACTTGCGGATACGACTATTGAAGTGGATGAAACCGAGATTAAGGTTAAAATAACTAATCAATAAAGGGGAGTATTATGGACAAAAACAGAACTCAAGAACTAATAGTATCATCAAGACTGATATTAATTGGGATGATATTTTGGGTAATTAAATTACAGTATTTTACTTTTTTCTGGTTACCTGAAAATGCATTTTTTGCAAATATCGGATTTGAGATATTAGGTACTATAGTTATACTGACAGGTATAATTATAATTTATAGAATTTATCCGTTTATTGATTCTATAATCGCTAAATACATGTTAATAGCTATATTACTCCTTAATGCAGTTCAGTTTTTTTTATACAATAATATAGTTTTCAGACAAATACACAGTTTTGTTCCTGTTATGATGTCTCTTGTACTTTTTATCATTACAAAACTTATGAAACACAGCTTGCGGTATTTTTCCAATGATGAACTATCTGCAAAATGGGATATGCTTGGTAATACGATATTTTTTGGATTTTCTATCCCCTTTTATATTTTTATTGCAGCTCATATTTGTAATTTGATTAAATACGATACAATTCTTAAGCCAACAGTAAAAATCTTGTTTTTATTCATACCAATTGGAATTATAATTTTAATTTTCTTCATATATTTTATTAGAATACTATTTTCAACACTTAAATTCTTAAATCTTCAAAAAAATAAAAAATAATGGATATCGAACTACTTGCACCGGCAGGAAACAAAAAAAGCTTTCTTGCCGCAGTTATTAACAAAGCTGATGCGGTTTATCTTGGTCTATCTTGTTTTAATGCGCGAAAACCTGCAGAGAATTTCAATACTTACGAATTTAAACAAGCAGTCAATTATGCACATGCTAAGGGAGTTAAGGTTTATCTTACTCTTAATATCGATTTAAAATCAAGTGAACTGCATGATGCTATACAGTTATTTGATTTTGCCTTTAAGACCGGAGCAGATGCAATAATTATTAAAGACCCTTCACTACTTTTGATTCATAATAAATTTTTTGCCGATAAAGAAATCCATCTTTCAACACAATTTACCGTACTAAATTCCTTAGACGCTATTTTTGCAAAAGAAAAACTCGTTAAACGGGCAATCCTTGCGAGGGAATTGTCAATTGATGAAATCAAAGCAATATCTGAGCAACACATAGAAATTGAAGTCTTTACCGAAGGATCAATGTGTTTTTCTATATCAGGCCGTTGCCTTATGTCATCTTTTGTGGGTGGTAGAAGCGGCAATAGAGGTAGTTGTACAGCACCTTGCAGGGTTAACTGGCAAAAATCTAAAGCAAAATTCTCTTTTTTTTCAATGAAAGACATATCTCTTATCAACCATTTAGATGAACTGAAATCTGCCGGTGTACTATCAGTTAAGATTGAAGGACGATTAAAACACTATCAATGGGTAGATAGAATTGTTACTCTTTATAGAGACGCAATTGATAAAGGATTAAAATATCCTGATATCAAATCAATTTTAGGTCATTGGTCAGGAAGGGATATATCAACCGGGCACATATTTTCCCATAAAAGACTTATTGGCTCAAATCTAAATAAAAATGAAAATAAAAATGAAAATATTATAAATGAAACTAAATCAAACATATTATCCCTTGAAAAAAATATATTTAATCTTCCAATAAAACTAAACTGTATCAGGAAGAATAAATCAATGATATTTGAACTTGTTAATAACAGTTTATTATTGAGATTTGACATAGAAATACCCTTGCCCCCAAAAAAAGCAAAATCTTTTTATTTCAATAGTATCTTAAATAGTCTCAATCAGAATATTACTGAATATAATATTGATGATAATATTATGACTTTAGAGTTATCTTCAACTTTTATTAAATCGACAATCTCTTTAATCAACAAAAAAACTGACGAATTATTAAAAAATATTTTAAATGTTAATGAACTTAATCATACAATACTTTCATTTATTGAACCTAAAAAAATAAATCAAGAAAGAAAAAAAATATTTGGTGATATACCCGATAGATTAAGAATTAAATACACCGATATAGATCTTTTTTTGAAAAATCCAATTTTACCCATAGAGACTCTAATTATATACATTAACACTTTTGATCTTTCTTTTGATAAAATAACCGATCTTTGTACAAAATATAAAAGTATTACAATATCACTGCCTGATATTTTATATGAAAATGAACTTAAAAGTCTCAAAAATACTATACAGGAATTAATTAAAATTGGAATTAAATCATTTGAAGCAAATAGTAACGGACAAATTAATTTATTGAGCAAATATTCGAATCTCGATATTCAATTAGGACCGCTATTACCTGTATATAATTATCTTTCCTCAGAATTTTATATGAATCAAGGTGTTTCTTCTGTATATATTCCTTACGAAACTGATATTAATATGATTAGGGATTTGTCTTTGAACTCAAGATTAAAAACAGGTCTCATAGTTTATGGACGAGTACCTCTATTCTATAGCCGTGTTTCTTCAAAGTTATATGATAATGGTTCCATATTTGAAGATAATATTGGTATCAAGGTAGAAGTTTTTAATGAATTTTCGATTAACATTTTTGCCGGTATAGAACCAATAAATTTGATCAATGAAGATTTTGTGAATAAACAAATTAAACTCGATTTCTTAACTGCTGATTTTCGATTTGATAAAACCCCATATAAATCATTCAAAAATATTATAAATAAACAGGTAGTAAATAATAAATCTTCATCATTATTTAACCTCACAAGAAAACTTATATAATTTTTTAAAAAGAAATATCAAAAAATTATAAAAAAAAACTTTTTTTATAGCATATTTTAATATTATATATTATAATTTATTTTCTACATATAATAATTTAGGAAACAGATATATATTTATTGATCAATTAATAAAAGATTGTTGATCAATTTTTATATGAACTGATTTTATCAAAGGGTAACTTAATGAATTATGATGCAGTTTTTATCGGTAGCGGACTCGGCGCTTTAGTTTGTGGGGCAACTTTAGCTAGATCAGGAAAAAAAGTTTTAGTAATTGAACAACATAACAAAATTGGAGGATTTGCTACAAATTTTAAAAGAAAAGACTATACTTTTGATGTTTCACTTCATAACATGGGACCTATAAAAGAACTATTTTTAATGAGTAAAATTTTTGATGATCTCGGACTCAAATCAAAAGTTAATTTTATCGAATTTGATAGTTTTCAAAGACTCATTTTCCCTGAGCATGATTACACTATTACTAAGGGGTTTAATAAATTCGAAGACTATCTTATTGATAATTTTCCGGAAGAAAAAGAAGGTGTTACATCTTTATTTGACATTATGAAATCTTTAAGAAAAGAATTTGATGAAATAGAATCACTAAATATTCTTCTTGAACAATTAGAAGATGTTTATCCAATGCTTCCTATTAAATTTCCTTATCTTGTTAGTCTCGTCTATAAAACCTTTGAGGAACTTCTTTCTGAACATATAACTAATTCCAAACTTAAAGGACTTATATCAAATCTTTGGTGGTTCTATGGTTTGCCGCCATCTAAGGTTGCTTCGATCCTATATATTGTTCCGACAGTTTGTTATTATAACTTTGGCGGTGGAAATATATCCGGTACATCTCAATCACTATCAGACGCACTTGGGAGTATTATTAAATCTAACGGCGGAGATATTATTACAGGAACCAAAGTTAATAAAATAATAATTGAAGAGATGACAGCAAAAGGTGTGATTACAAATGACGGAAGAACAATTTCTGCTAAAACGGTAGTCTCCAATGCTAATGCAAAACAAACATTTGAAGAGCTTATAGATGAAAATATATTACCGGGTAAAATTTTAAAAAAAATCTCTCGGCTTACTAATTCTATATCTGCATTACAACTCTACCTTGGTATTAATGCAGATCTTTCAAAAACAGAACTATCTAAACATAATTTAACAATCTTTACAGACTATGATCATGAGAATAATTATAATAATGCTTTAAATGGCGATTATGAAAATGGATTTTTGAGTATCACAAACTATTCTGCATTTGACAAAACCGCAGCTCCGGCAGGTAAAACTGTTATTTCTGCATTAACTCTGGATTCTATTAATAATTGGAATAATCTAACAAAAGAAGAGTATTTACAAAAAAAGCAAAGTGTAACTGACACTATAATTAAAAGAATAGAAATTTTTGCTCCGGGCATTTCATCAAAAATTGAGGTATCAGAGCTTGCAACTCCACTTACAATGAAAAGATACACAAGTTCCCCTGAGGGCGTTATATATGGATTTGAACAAAATGTTGATCAATCAGGAATTAATCGATTTAAACCCGAAACGCCTGTTAAAAACTTATATTCAGTAGGTTCGAGTATATATCCGGGAGCCGGTTATCCGTCAGTTATAACCTCCGGATACCAAGTAGGTCAATTGATTGACAGACATATTAATTCGCTTTAGTTAAGGATGGAATAATGCCAAAAAAAATTACAGATAATATCAGTTTTGCGGACATATTTAATACAGTTTACGGATGGATCGCTTTTCTAACAATCAATCTTATTCAATTTATTTTTACTATACCTATTGTTATTATTTCACTCATTACTTTTGATAAAGATAGAAGATTAATAACATACATGACAAAATTTTTTACTTTTGCTTTTTTCTATACATTCTTAACTTATAGAATAAGAATAGAAACAAATGGAGTCAAGCCCCCAAAAAAAGGTGAACGAAGGATATATGTAGTAAATCATTCTTCAATATTTGATGTTATAATGATGCTTGCTCTACCGGGTTGTATTAAATCATTAATGAAAGCTTATTATACTAAACTCCCACTAATAGGCTTCTTTGCAACTATTTCAGGTCATGTTGTCCTAAAAGATGATTCTGATTCAACAGATTACATGGATACTCTTGAAAAATTAGGAGCTAAAATCGAAAGAGGTAATCCACTCGTAATATATCCTGAAGGTACAAGAAGCCGTGATGGAAAAATTGGTAAATTTTATGGCGGGGCATTTAAGATAGCACTTGACACAAAATCAGACATTGTTCCTGTTGTATTTGACTCATGGAACGCAATTAGACCCGGTGCCTATTGGATAAGAGACACAAAACCACACATCAGAATTCTTGATCCGATACCTTATAATTCTATTAAAGATCTTTCTTATAGAAAGTTAGCTACAATGACAAGGACAATCATACTTGATGGTCTTGTTAATCTTCGAAATTCAAGAAGATTAAATGAGCCAAATTATTACAGACACTGCGATAAGTTTGTGTTAATTGATAAAGAAATGGAAGCTGAATTAAATGAACTTAAATCTAAAACAAGTAATTCATAGAAATTATGATGATAGTCTAACAGCGGTCTTATAGGCGTTTATGAAACTTGTAATATCAGCAATGTTCTTACCAATAAGATCACAACCGGTTCCATGATCAACACTTGTTCTTATCATTTTCATTCCCCAACTTAAATTTACACCATCCTTGAAGGCAAGCATCTTAAAAGGGATCAGTGCTTGATCGTGATAGCAAGATATATACATATCATATTTTTCTCTGTTCTTTGGTATAAAAGCTGTATCTGAAGGTAAAGGGCCATCTATAAATTCTCTATAATTTGATTTATCAATAATATCTTTTATCATCAAATCTTTTTTACCAATAATCCCCATCTCTCCGGCATGTGGATCGAGACCAAGAAAACAAATTTTTTTTGTATATCCCATCTTTTGGTAAAGATCATAAGCCGAATTCAAAGCATTTTTAACCAGTTTTTTATTTACTATAGGATCAACTAATCTTATAGGTATATGTGTTGTAAGAAGCATTATTGTAAGACTATCAGAAACAAATGTCATATAGACCTCTTTTTGTCTCCAATAAAACTGAAAAAATTCAGTATGCCCTGTAAAAGTCTTATTAAATATATTAATATTTTTTTTACTGACAGGCAGCGTACAAACACCGGAAAACATACCCATTGCTGTCAATTCGGCTGCTATCTTGATAGATAAATAACTGATATAACCGTCAACCTCTTCCGAAATATCGTTTATTGACTTGATAACCTTTGTATCATCATTATCAATATCAATTAAAACATAGACTGGTTTATTACTATTTAGTTTATTTTCTAAGTTATTTATATCTGCTGTGGTTATCCTAATAAAAGCATCTTTATTCCCAGTAATCTCTCTATAAAGTTCCAATACTCTACCGGAACCAACTGCAAATACTAAACCATTTATATCATAAATCTGCTTTAAACTGTTTAGGAATATTTCATATCCTACACCATAAGGAGCGCCAAGTGTGATTATTATGTTACTACCGATCATCTTTGATCCTTTATAAAAAAACCCCCTAATGGGGGTTTTTCATCTTACCAATTATCTGCCATATCATCTTTATCGATGGTTTGTTCAGAAAAAATATCTGTTCTCGCTCGAAGCTCATCAAAATATAAATAATATGTTCCAAATGTTTCTGATGGCTCACATTCAACCAAGAAACCATTAAACTTAATTCCACGATCATTCATAAACCTATGGTCCCATTGCTTAATAATCCTCTCTCCGGGTACATTTATAGTTAATCTTTTCCAACCGGGATGATTAAGATAACCTACTGGAATGATTCTATCATTTCCATAAAAATCCAATACTCTTGCCTTCATAAAATGTCTGTAATTTCTACCGGCAACAAACACAGATAAGCTGTGACTGATACCCTCAACTACGATAGGTCTTATTGGAGATACTGTAAACCAGTTATGTCCTCTTGAGATATACATAACCTTAACACCAAGTACTTTATCCCTTGCATAGTTTCTCGGAATTCCGTATGTGTTATCTTCATCAATAAGATGATTAGGAGCTTTTGTTTCAGCTTCTCCACCTTCTGCAGTAACACCATCAAATCTATCATCAACTTGCATTGGTGCCCCGATTCTTGATCTCTTAACTATAATCCCCTGATCAATCGGCATATATACACGCCAAAAAGAAGCATCCTCAAATCCGCTAAGTCTTACGGTTGTCAATCTCATCAATTTGTCTTCATCATCTTCAGATCCTGCATCTTGTGTATAAACAAAACTTAAGGAAACAGACAAAATCGTTAATAATAAAATCAGTTTCTTCATATATGATCCTCCCAATTACCTTTTCACTTCTGAATCTGATGGAGCTCTTATAGCCTCACCGTTTTCTGTATTCCATATTGTATTTATATGTTCAGGTACACCTAAATTATATCCATCATATTTCACTTCAAAAATGTCAGAAAGATACTTAATATGATCGAAATAAACATGTGCAAATTGCTCTACCTGTTCATTAGGTTGTGTCCAAAGAACAACTTTTACCAATGATAAAACTCTCTGATTTGGTATATAGTCAACCGCTTGAGGAATATAACTTGGAATATTTACTACAAAATTTTTCCAGCCTGAATGTCTGATGTTTCCTAAAGGTAATCTATGCTCAACACCTCTGTAATCAATTAGTACTACTTCTACATCAAAGTTATAGTTAGCTCCCCAAATCCACATATCGATCATCTCAACCTTGCCTCTAAAAGGTATAGGTGAAGGAACCAAATCACCTGCCGCATTCTTAGCCAACGGAACTAAATCAACATTATTATATCCTCTTCTTGTAAATCTTGTCCTTAAACCAAGACTTGTCTTATACGGTTGGGGACCACTACCGCTATCATACATACCTTCTCTTCCAAAATACGCTTCCGGCCAAGCTGTTACCCAACCTAAATCCTGAAGACTTCTGCCACTGGGAAGATTACCTTCTCTTCCGAATGTACTTGGAAATGCAGCCCATTGTCTCCTCGGTTGACCATCTGTACCAAGCTCAAAATCCTCTAATACAATAGATTGAAGATTCTTAGTCTCATTTGTAGAATAAACAAGTGTACCTGTCATAAGGAAAGCAAACACAATAACAAAAAACATTTTTGATGTTTTTATCAACATTATCAGCTCCTTTCTATTGAAACACAAAAACATTATTGTGGTTCAAATAAAACTTTATAAAAATTATCGAATTTTTTGTTCTTAAACATTATAAAAAAAGCAAAATAAATTGTCAAACAAAATTATTTATTTATACAATATTTCTGCATGATATGAACTTCTTACAAAAGGTCCGGCATAAATTACACCTATCCCCATCTTTTTGCCTTCAACTTTATAATAATCATATAACTCCTGCTCAATATATTCTTTAACAGGGTAATGTTTTCTCGTAGGTTGAAGATATTGCCCGATAGTAAATATATCTCCACTTATATTTGCAAAATCCTCCATTAATTTTACAACTTCTTCCTTTTTTTCGCCTAAACCAACCATAATGCCGGTTTTAATTGGTATTTCAGGTCTATTTTGCTTAACAAAACCTAATAACTCAAGACTCCTTTGATATGAAGCCATCGGCCTTACAACTGTATAAAGACTCTTCACTGTTTCTAAATTATGATTAAAAACAGATATATCCGTTTTAAGCAACTCATTAAGAGGATTTTGTTTACCGTCAAAATCAGAAACAAGAACCTCAACCCCAATATTTTTGTTGTAACTTTTTATCATATTTACAGTTTGAATTACAACAGACACACCGCCGTCATCAAGATCATCTCTTGTAACCATGGTTAATACAACAAATTTTAAATTCATCTTTTTTACGGCTTCAAACACTCTTTTCGGCTCTTCCTTATCTACAGTCAAATCTCCGCCCCGACCCGATATGTTACAGAAACTGCAATTCCTTGTACATATACTACCGAGAAGTAAGAATGTAGCGGTACCCGATTTAAAACATTCACATAGATTAGGGCATCTCGCTTCACTGCAAACTGTATGGAGATTATGCTCTTTAATTATTTTTTTGATATCATTCTCTTTTGATTGATCAAAAATCTGTTTTCTTAACCATTCAGGTTTTCTTAAATACAACTATCACTCCTATATAGATATATTGTTTAAAATTCTTTTTTACATATTACGAAAAGCGTAGCAGTATCTGTCTGTAAAAATATAATTTAATATTTTCTCTTCGGCTGAATCTTTGTTAATAAAATCATCGTAATTATCTGAATTTAAGAATTCAAGAACACCCAATCTGGTGTCAATATAGAACTGTTTCTTAATTGAATTAGAATACCTTCCAAAATCCGTGATAAGCTCGATTCCATAGACTAATATTTCACTGTCAATATTAATCTCGCCTATTACTCTGTTCATCTCCATACCTGAGAATATTACTATTTTATTCTTATTCTGAATTCTTTGATTGATATTTCGTTGGCTTTGGTTGGTTAACAGATATTGACTTATTTGCGGATAATTATTCTTGATGTGTGAATATACCTCGATGCTGAAGGTGTCATTTTCCTGCATTACAAATAAAATCTCTTCATATTGCTCAATCTTGTTGATTTTAGCCATTTCTGATATAATTGTATCTGCAAATATACCTGCATCAGGTATTATGTTACAGATACAATGATCTGTTCTATTGTTAGTTATCGGCATATTAAAACCGAAGGTAATAAATTTTAAGGGATATTGATAATTTGTATCATCTTTTATTAAAACAGGGAACAGAAAGTTATTTGTTACAATAATATCCGGTTGTTTATCGCTTATAAGCGTTTTAATAACCATACCGGCAGCATTATAAGAATAATGATCAAGATAATCGACGCTATAACCTTTTCTAATCAGCGAATCAGCAATTATATCCTCAATATAACCATTATCCGGAAAATATTTATTATATGATGAATTTATCAGAAATAAAGTGTTTCCTTTATATCCGCATGATGAAAAAAAAACTCCATAAAACAACGAGATCGCTATAAAAAAATATCGGCTCAATTAATAACCTCTCCGGATGGCCCACCATTATCACCATCAATTTTAATAGTACCGAATTGTTCTTCATATTTAGTCAAATTAATCGTCAAAGCATGAAGCATTCTCTTTAGTGCAACAGGATTTGTAATAATACGGCAGTTAACAACTGCCTCCGGAGGAAATGCAGTAATAAAATCGATAGCAAAATCATCTTTTGAATGCATAATCGCTATCTGATTTGCGTAAACACCTTTCAATTCATCATTACCGATCTTTAATTTCATTTCCGGTCTTTTTTCCATACCGCCCCCTAAAAGAAATTCAACTAATCAAGTATAAGATAATACCTTGAAAAACTCTACAAATATTTGATAAATATAAACAGTTTATTGCCTTATATCCACCGGATGATCAGCAAAATAATCTATTACAGAATAATTATAATTAGCCATAAATTCAGGTAAATTTAATCCGAATTCATTTAAAACACAGAGCATAAGAGCTTCAGTCAATTCGACAGATTTCTGCCGGTTTTCAGGCTTCCTTATTAGAATATTAATCAGCGGATAATAACCGTCTAATGTATTTGTTAACTCAAATAATGGTTTGATATAGGGAAAAGGGATGTGATTTGCATGATCAACAATTATATCCTGAACCCTTAAATTTTCATAACCCGGTAGAAATGAGAGATCTGTATCTGTAAATGCTACGGCACCGTCGCTTTCACCGAGCCCCGTAAATCTGCCGATGTTCCTGAAAGCTGCCGAATAAGGATCCTTAACACGATAATTATATATCCTTATTTCCGGAGAGATAGCCGTAGTATTTAGTTGTTTTACAAAAGAATGGCGCGGATTAAGATCCCAAAGGGCAGGATCTGTACCGAGAACATTGGTTCCGGCGGTATCAAAAGGTATAAAATAAAGAATAACAGTAGTTAAAAGCTGTTTTAATGAGATTGCCATGGGTGTATCTCCATAAAGCATATCAACAATAGTCGAATCAATAACTTCTTTATAGGTATATCTTGCACCTGAACTTGTTACAACTACCGTATCAGCTTTATCCTCTGCAAAAACACCGTCTATTGCGCCGGTTATAAGCTCATTAAAGCCATTCCGCAAATTCAAGGTTATAGTTGCTCCCCTTTGTGGAATAGATAGATTAACTATCAGATTTACATGGTTCTGAATTCTAAGATTCTGTGCCATCCTCATATATTCACGGAGAGCAAGACCGCCTGACGAATGTACTACAAGATTTAGCTTTATGTCATTGTAACTGTCAAAATAACCATCAGGATTATCCAATATATAAGTATCTGTATCGTACCATTTTCTTTCTAAAACAACACGGTATTTACCGAATCTCTTTGAAATTATTACTTTTTTACCGTATAATAACCATAAATTCTCAATAACCCCCCTATACTCAATCTCTTTATTATCAATGACCTGAACACCGGTATAGTCATTACCGCGATGAGAAGTCAATATCCCCCATGATTGTCCGGGATATGCATAACCATGAATCAGACAAAATATCCTTTGTGCCATCAGAACCAATGATATATTCTTTCTTTCATCTCCTATAACATTAGCAATAGAAACTCGATTGTATTTGGAACCAACAATATTAGACGAACACCCGATCAGACCCCGGTCATATCTGTGATCTTCGGTAAAATAATTATTGTAATAGTACCCCCCGGGATTATTAAGAGTGACAATCAGATTATTATCACTGGTACAATTATCACCATTATCAAACATCCCCGGAACATGCAGAAATGGATAAGGTATCTCACTATAAGCAAAATATAATCCAATAAAAAAACACACAATGAGGTATAATTTCTTTGACATAATAACTCCTATTAACTTTATTTTGTAAAAATTGTAGTCTCGAAAGCAAACGGCGGAATATAAAACATAAAATCATCTGAGTTTAACATACTATATGAATATGCTATAAATTCACCGATAGTTGATGATCTGATAATTTTTTTATATAAATCTCTACTAGAATGGGTATTTATACCCCAATAAATCCAATACCCCTTTAATTTGTCAATGATCTGTTTCTCACCTGCATATCTATCAGAAAAAGCCTCAAGTAAATCATCGAAAAAAATCTTGAACCGTTTCCGCTTGATAACGGGGGCTATAATTCTATCTGCCTCTATCTCCTCCGGTAAGAATGGATTAATTAATAAACCCCTGCCTAACATAACACCTTTGATGTCAGGATACCGTTCTTTTATATGTAAATATTGGTTATATGAAAAAATATCACCATTATAAATAACCGGAGATTTAATTCTAGAAATTAATTTATCCATTACTGCGAGATCAACCGGCTTACTATACATATCTTTTGCCAAACGAGGATGTATTATAACTTCTTCAAGATTATGCTTGTTTAGTATCGGAATTATCTCTTCCATTTCTGAAACACTGTTATTACCAATCCGAATTTTTACCGATATTCTGCACTGTTTAACAGCCACACTTAAAAGGTTATCCACCATTTCCGGCTGATTCAGAATTCCTGCTCCCCTTTTTTTAGAAACAGCCATCTTGTACGGACAACCAAAATTTAGGTTTATAAATTTATAACCGAATGAATTGATCCTTTCGGCAAGCCTTAGAAAATCGGCTGCATTATTTGTTAATATCTGCGGTACAAGATCGTTATCTATCTCCCCGTTAAATAAAATGTCATTTAATATAGAATTATTTATCTTATGTGATCGGACAGTAACAATAAACGGCGAATAGTATCTTCTTACACCGGTAAAATGTCTTCGATAAACTTGTCTAAAACTTTTTTCGGTAAACCCCTGTAAAGGAGCCATATACACAGGAATCATTTTAATTAATCTCCTGTATATTTTTCAATTATTTCATAAATTTTTGAACTTTTTACCGGTTTTATAATATAATCATCCATACCGGATTCAAGACAAAGCTTACTTTGTTCGGGTAATGCATTTGAAGTAACTGCAATTATCGGAGTCTTCATTATAAAAGCATGCTTCTCAAATTCCCTTATATCTTTTGTTACAGCAATTCCGTTTTTTAACGGAATATCAAGATCCATAAAAATCAGATCATATTTATTTTTATTAAATTTCTCTAATGCCATTAATCCATCTGATGCGGTATCAAAATCTATTCCGATTTTTTTAAGAACTTCTCCTAATAATCTGCTATTAATTCTATTATCTTCAACTATAAGTATCTTGCAATTGCGGTGATTTATAATTGACTTTACCCTATCATATTCACTTTTAGTCTCTCCGGCTTCAACAAGCGGTATTGTAAAAAAAAACTTGGAACCTTTTCCCGGATCACTCTCACATCCGATATTGCCTCCTAACTTCTCTACAATTTTTTTTGATATAGATAGACCAATACCGAGACCATCAACCCCTGCTGTTTTACTATTATCAAGTCTTGAGAAACTCTGGAAAATTAATTCTTTATGCTCTTCAGAAACACCTATACCGTTGTCTATAACACTTATCTCAATTAAATGAGTATTATCTTCAATCCTTTTTGTACATTCTAAATAAATCGTTCCCGAATCAGAATAGTTAATTGCGTTTGTAAGTAAAGATTTTATAACTTTTGAAACCCTCATTTCATCAGAAACAATATAAACCGGTAATGACGGATCAATTATTGTCCTTAGAGTTATATCTGGATTTTTTATATTTTCTTTAGATTCATTTTTAATACGGTTAATCATCGAACTTAACTTAAATGGTGACATCTGGAGTTGATAATCGCCTGTTTCAATAGTTGTAATATCAAGTATATCAGTAATAATCTCAAGCAGGCGGGTTGAGGATATCCTGACCATATCCTGATAGGATTGTTGTTCCTCATCTAAAGCAGTCATCCCTAAAAGCTCGTTAAAACCCATAATTGAATTAAGTGGTGTTCTTAATTGATGTGACATATTTGATAGGAACTTATTCTTAATATCCTTGGCTTTATAAGCCTCATCCCTCATGTTTTCTGCTTTTTTCAGGAAAACTGAGGCTAACTCCCGTTTGTATATATACCTGTTTGTAATTATTATCAGAAGCAAAGAGAATACTGCTAATGATATTACCAGATGTAGAAATGTTTCAAAATTCTTAAACTTATCCAGTGTGAAACTGTTATTCTTAAAACAATCAAAATAAAGATAGACCATCAGTAAAATCATGCCCGTTATGACTATGTAAAGATATCGCTGAAAACCTTTTTTAAAAAAAATAATTAAAGCGATAACAATATAAAGATCATAGGGTATATATCCGGAAATACCATCTGAAACTGCCCATGTAAACGGAAAAATAATAAATAGGTAAAAAGTCAGACTTATTGTTATGATAGAAGCTGATAAACGATAGTAACGGGAAAATATATATAAAACCAAAAAAAACATGAATATCATAAAATTTAATATTTTTTCTATCAGTTGATCTTTAAAAAGGACTGATACAATAGAAAAAGAAAAAAAAGAAAATGATGCAGCCAATATTAAAATATTAAAAACTCTGTATTCAAAAATGATATTTTTGCCGCCGGCAAGTAAATTAATTATTTTCATAAATTTTCCGAAAATTTCAAGAATTAAAATAATATACAACAGAATTGTTTTTTTAACAAGATTTTATTTGACTATTGTAAAATCTATCAATATATTAAAATAAATATTTTTAATAAAAAAAAGGAGTAGTTAATGAAAAGTATAAAAGGAACAGAAACAGAAAAAAATCTATTAAAATCCTTTGCCGGAGAATCTCAAGCAAGAAACAGATACTCATTCTTTGCAAAACAGGCAAAGAAAGAGGGATATGAACATATTTCCAGAATATTTATGGAAACAGCAGAAAATGAAAGAGTTCACGCTAAAAGATTCTTCAGGTTTTTAGAAGGGGGAGCCGTAGAAATAACAGCAACATATCCTGCAGGAATAATCGGGGACACATTGGACAATCTCAAGGCAGCAGCTGACGGAGAACACGAAGAACATACAGATTTATATCCAAAATTTGCTGAAACTGCTGAAAAAGAGGGTTTTCCTGTTATAGCAGCCGTTTATAGACTCATAGCAAAGATAGAAGAAGCTCATGAAGCTAATTATAGAAAATTATATGAAAATCTAAAAAGCGGATTTATTTTTAAAAGAGATGCAAAAGTAAAATGGAGATGTTTAGAGTGCGGTCATATCCATGAAGGTAATACAGCTCCCGAAAAATGCCCTGCTTGTGAACATCCAAAAGCGTATTTTGAGATCTACTTGCCTATTCAATAGACTATAGATTTTTTTTTGATACAGATATTCCGTCATCAATATGAATGAATTGTGTCAGGAATCTTTTATCCTGACTTAAAACGGTGTTGAATTCTTTGAGTTTTTCTACACCGTTTTTGTATTTTTTTTCGATATCTGTATCTACAACCCGCCCGCCAAAAATTGTGTTATCGGCAATAAGATATCCATTGATATTTAAGCGATTATAAATAAGAGGCAGATAGTCAATATATTCTTTTTTGACTGCATCCAAAAACACAAAATCAAAGTATTGATCTGTATTTTTAAGGTATTCAAGTCCGCAAATATGTATTAGTTCGACATCAGATATATTAAACTTTTTTAGTATATCAATACCTCTATTATATCGGTTTATATCCCTTTCAAGAGTGATGAATCTTTTAAACTTATTGAATCCCGAGTAAATCATATATGTTGATGCGCCGGCTCCAAATCCTATCTCAAGAATCGATTGCGGGTTAACAATTGAAGCAAACCATTTTAAAAAAAGTCCGCAACCGTTTCTCACTGCCGGAATATAGTAATTAGAATTATGATTAACTATCTCCTGCATTGTAGCAAGAAGACTGTCATTATCGTTAAGAGAATTAATATACTCTGCTATTTTTGGGTAATCCATAATTATTTACTCCATATAGATTATTGAAAGATTAAAGATATTATTAAAACCAAGTTTTTTATAAAGAGATATAGCAGGCTGATTTTGAATATTAACAAACAAACATACTGATGGCTTTCTTTTCAAAAGGTACAAAAGCATTTCATTGAGACAGTAACCTCCTAAACCAATATTTCTTTTGTCCGGTATTGTATAGATACCGCCAAGTTGATGGTTATTAATAGATTTTGCGTTTACAAGAGCTTTAGACACCCCTTTTCCAAGATTTTTATCAAAAACAGCAAAATTTATCGAATTACTTAATGATTGTTTAAATGCTTCCATTTCAACCCTATATGGATAATACCGGTCACCTGAGTAAACCTCTTCAAGATGGTATCCTTTTTGGAGATCACATAACGATTCAAAGTCGTTTTTATTACATAATCTGCAACTATACTTATCATATAAATATTCTTTATATACGAAATCTTTATCATTTAATTTCATATAATAAAAATCATTTGTTTTTTTTATTTGATTTGAGAAATCATCAAAAATAAATCGATATAACTCAGTTTCGCAATAAACTGAAAATATACTGTGTCTTTGTTGGTAGAGAAATTTTTTAACTTGAATAATATCGTTTGAACTGCATTTTACATAATAATGGCCGCTTGCCGTATAAGCTATAAGGGACCTTACCACACCCGATTTTTCATGAAAAGGATAATACTTTATTTTATCAGGGTCTTTGCTATAGTCACCTTGATATATATCATGAACCTGAAGAAAAAAATCCTCATTATGAAGTATATAACTTAAAATACCGGCTCTACAATCAATTTTTGATTTGAGCGAATCAAGAAACATCAAATCTAAACCTCAAATAACAATATTATGATCATCTGACTATACCGACCTCGTTAATTATTCTACCCAATGTCTGATCGTGGTTCTGTATTGATTTTTGGTTTGCCTCGTAGCTTCGCTGCACCTCTATCATCTTTACCATCTCATTTACGATATTGACATTTGCACCCTCAATAAACCCCTGATGCAGTACAGGTCTTTCTTCATTTCTTGCAATATAAGGTGATCCGGAAAACTCAGATTCATAAAAAAACGAATTACCTTCCCTTCGTAACTCTCTTTCTCGAGGGAACCGCACAATCTTTAAAACACCAATCTCCTCAGTCTCTCTCCACTCATTTTCCTGTCTTTGAACAAGTCTTTGATCATCATCGGCATATTCGTTATTTTGATAGATATGCCCATCTCTGTCTATTATAAAATTATTCGCTTTTATCTTAATATATTCTCCGGTTTCAGTTAATACCTTAAACCCGTCTTTTGTAACGAGATATCCCTCATTATCTATTGTAAATGATCCGTTTCTTGTATATCTTTCACCTTGATCTGTTTCTACGGCTATAAAACCTCTCCCTTCAAGTGCAAAATCAAAATCATTATAGGTTTGCTTGAGGTTACCTTGTGTAAACTCAGTAAATGATTCATTTAATTCTACACCGGTACCGAGTTTACCGACAAACGGCATCGTATCATAGCTCCCCAGCGGGAATGCCATAAGACCATCATCATTACCTCGTCTGATCTGAATATCAGGAAATGCCTTCATAATAGCGTTATCTGCCTTATAACCGTTAAGATCAACATTAGCAAGGTTATTTGAAATAATGTCCATCCGCCCCTGCATTACACTCATACCGGCAGCACTTGTATAAATACCTCTGATCATATAAACCCCCAACACCTATAACAATATATCGACATGATTCTAAATTATTAAAGTTGTTTTATCTATAAATGAGCAATATAAGGATGAACTTATTTAACAGGTTTACATTTAATAAAAATAGTTATATAAATATTTTATTATGAAACAAAATATTAAAAAACTATTAAATGATCATATAATCAATCCGTACGCAGATAAACTGAATCCGATAATTTCTTCGTATCCTACTTTTTACAATAGCGCGTCAGTCGGCTATCTTAACAATGATAAACAAACAGTTATTTATAAAAACGCTGAAAGCGATTATATTATTTTATTTGAAGATAATTCTGAATTAAACATAATTAACTTTATTCTTAAAGATATAACTGCAAAAGAAAAAATTAATAATAAAACAATAATTGATCTATTAACAATATCAGATCAGATTAAAAAAGATGTCTCAAAAATATTTCCAATATTTAACACACTAAAATGGCCCTCCGGTTCAAAAGGATACAGTATATTTAAGGATTTTCATAATTTCAGTAATAGACTTATTGAACAATACTATAATGATAAAATTTCATTAAATTCGGCATATTTATTATATAAATCATTTAGTTCAAATCAGATAGATTTAATAATAGAAATATTATCAAAAGGATTTACATTCACGGAAACTAATCAATTAGCGCAATATTTGACAGATATTTACAGAAAGGATAGATTGTCTTTTGAGAATTTAATAAAAATACTGCAATTATTAAACGATAAAGCACATATTTATAATGAAATTTATAATAGCCGTTACCCTTTATATAACCGCTACTCAGAAATTTTTGAAAACTATGTCAGGGATATTAAACTACCAAAAAATGTATCATTAGAATACGACAAAAGTTTTGAATCAACAGATTATTTTATCAAGATTAAATTTAACAGTATAGAATCATTATTGCCATTATTATCCGATGTTTCAGTTCAAATGCAGAAACACAAAGATAATGACCTATTTATACAGGAAAATATTACTGATGACTAATATATTAGATACTATTGATAATGGTTACCCCACATTTGACAAAATCTTTGTAGAAAAAAATGCTCTTGAAAGTCCCCATACAAAAAGGATTCTTAAAAGACTCAATAAAAAACCGGATATGATTGTTGATAAATCTATTGAGCTTATTCGTGAATTGCCACCGGTTTACCACCCGGCAGATCGCTCAAGAAGTTTATTTATCGGGGAATTAAAAGGTGAAATTGTACAGAAATGCCCGGGAAGTCATGGGCATATATGCTGTAACTATTCAGTTATTAATCTATATCTTGGGTGTCCAATTAATTGTACTTACTGTATTCTTCAGGCATATCTTAATCAACCTTTCACAATAATCAACACAAATATTGATTATATTTTTAACTGTTTAGACAGCTTTATAGAAGCTAACAAAGGTAATTCAATAAGAATAGGAACTGGAGAACTCGGAGATTCACTGGTATATGACCACCTAACGGACTACTCGCTTTTGTTTGTTGATTATTTTAATTCAAAACAGAACGCAGTTTTTGAATTCAAAACCAAAACAAATAATATAAATAACCTCCTTAAAATTAAAAGCAATGGTAACATAGTAGTGGGTTTTTCGGTTAATCCTCAATCAATAATTGATAAAGAAGAGAAATATGCCGTATCTCTTAAAGATAGAATCGACTCGATGGAGAAACTTATCAATAATAACTATTCGATAGCTCTCCATTTTGATCCTATGTTCAATATAGATAATTTTAAAGATGCTTATAAAACTGTTATTGATGCTATATTCTCAAGGATATCCCCAAAGAATATAAGCTGGATCAGTCTTGGTACATTCAGATACAATCCCGAGTTAAAAAACAGCATTCAATACAATTATCCTGAAACAGATATAACTAATGATGAATTTATTAAATGCTATGACAATAAGTTTAGATATTTTAAACCTATCAGATCTAAAATTTATAAATTTGTATATGACTATTTAAAAAGTTATTCAAAAAATCTAAAAATTTATCTATGCATGGAGAGTGCCGATGTTTGGAAAAAAACTGCAGATTCCAAAGAATTTGACAGATATTTATTCAGTTAAACTATTACTTTTTACTCTAACATATTTATTCATTAATTTTGCTCTATTCAGCTCAATTATTGAATATAATGACTACTTGCTTACATATAATGAAAATGCAATAGTCCTTAACAGAGTTGTTTTGCTTAATAAACCTATATACATTTGCAGCAAATTATCAACAGAAAATGCCTTTATAAAACTATCTTCCGGTTTAATAGATAATGCGATCTTAGACATATCACTCGGCTGCAACTCATATCTCGAAATTAGTGATAACCACGGTGAAATTAACCTAAACAACATTTTTGGTGCCTTTAGAATCACATCTGATAACAGCTTATATAATATTAAAATAAATATTTCAGGTAAAATTATTGATTTAGACACGGCATCAATAAATATAGTTTCATTACCCGATAGTATTCTTTATATTTCAATAAATTCAGGTAAAATAAAAATCTCCGACAAAGGTAATGATTATATACTTATAGCAGGTGAATCAATAAAATTTCATGGGGAACGGGTAAATCAGAATAATTTTATTCAATTTGAAGATCTATTCAATGAAGCTAACTTGATATTCCGATCGATAAATCAGAACTTCACAAGATGCAATGAGAGTAATATAATTGAAATTTTAAATAATTTATGCCGTGTCAGATCAAATGAACAATATATAACACGATTCTATAAACTCTCTTACCTTAGCGGTTATCCGCTGATTGATATAATTAACAGATTAAAATTAATGAACATCAATTCATATTTTAATTAATGGCACTTTAATGGGATTCTCTGGATTTATAGACACCTGTTTTTTTTGATTTATCATAATCAACTTCTTTTGAATTGATAAAAAGTATCCTTTCACCTTTTGGAGAAACTACTTTTAATATACCGCTTTGAATGTTAATTTCTGTAACATTAAACCACTCATTATCAATTTTTATTCGGGAATTTTCTTCGGGATAATTCTTTTTTTCCATGAGATATGTTTCATTCTCATAAGAAAGACAACACAGCAGCCGTCCGCAAACCCCACTGATCTTTAGTGAGTTCAAGGTGATATTTTGTTCTTTTGCCATCTTTATTGTTATAGGCTGAAGCTCATTATTAATACCGGAACAACACAACTGCTTACCGCATTGTCCGTGTCCACCAATAATTCTACACTCATCCCTTACACCGATCTGTCTTAGTTCAATCCTCGTTTTAAAAATTGCAGCAAGATCTTTTACCAAATCCCTGAAATCAACTCTACCATCAGCCGTAAAATTAAATAGAATTTTTGAATCTTCAAGAAAATAGTGTACATTAATTAACTTCATATTTAGTTTGTGTTCAACTATTTTCTTGATTGTAATATCATAAGCCTCTTTCTCTTTCTTAAGATTACTTCTATATCTTGCCCGGTCATCCTTGTTGCAAATCCTGACAACATTAAGTATCTCATCATCAGACATTATCTCATCAATATTATTAAAAACACCTTGAACTATGCCAATCTCGTTACCATACTGTGTTGCTATGATAAGAAACTCCCCCCTTGCAATATGAGGATTTTTTGTTTTACATATCCTTGAGTAATTATTATAAACAAGTTTTATTCTATAAAAACAATCATCTTGCTCAATAAGATAATTTTTCTTTTCTTTTTTTTTGATTTGAATATCTGTATCTTCAAGTTTTACAAGATCATCTATTGATTCTTTGTCCACAAAATACTCCTAATTTATTAGAATTTAAGGTCAACAAGTATCCCTTGAATCCTATCTATCTTATTAACAATTGCCATTACACTCTTTTGTCCCTCAAAGAATAGTTTGGTCAAATCTATCATTTCTTTATCTAAAACTCTCGTGTGAATCTTAACAACTTCTTCCCGATTAATTGAGTTTTTTATCCTTTTAAAAGTAGATACCCTTTTAATCTCTATTGAGATATCAAGTATTTTATCAATATAACTCTTAACAAGTTTTTTATAACTGTCAAAATTTTCAAGAGTTTGTTCTTTCTTTAATAATTCACCTGCAATACCAATGTCTTGAAGAAGAAATTCAATATTCTCAAGGTCTTTGGTAATAATATTTTCTGTTTTATCATTACTTTCAATATCCTCTGTTTTATTGGGATTAACAGAAAATATTCTCTCAAATGTCGTCTGTCCAATATTTTTATTTTTTGCATTATTCTTACTGCTGTTTTTTTTTTGAATATTTGGGGTATTATATATAACACTGTTAATATCATTTATTGAGGACATATTATAAAGCAAGCTCTTTTTTCTTCATACTGATTATGTCAAGTAACTCAGCCGGGGTTAATACTTTGCACTCACCATCAAAAACAACCCCATCCAACACATTTATTGAACATGTATAGATATTGCCGTAAATCTGTGCTGTTTTTAACAATTCTACTTTATTGTCCGCATAAATATTACCTTTTACAATTCCACCAACTGTTACAAGTTTCGCAAACAACTCGCCTTCAACCTTACCGTTTTTGCCGACAATAACCTTGCCTTGTGAAAAAACATTGCCGGATACACCGCCATCTATTCTTAATTGACCATGAATATCTATCTCCCCTTTTACAAGGGTTCCTTCACCAATAACCGTATTAATTGAAATATCATATGGCACTTTATTATCCCCGCAATTAGTATCTGTCAAGCCCTGTAACAAAAGGCCATGGATCAAGAAGATTATTTCCCAGTCTTACCTCATAATGAACATGTGTTCCGGTTGACATACCTGTAGAACCCATGTATCCTACAACCTGCCCTCTTCGTACCTTTTCACCCGGCTCAACAATAGGTTGCGATCTTAGGTGAGCATAAAGGGTTGAATATCCCATTTTATGTGAAATAATAAGATACCAACCATAACCTGCTGCATGCCATTCAACTTTTTCAACAGTTCCGTCTTGTGTTGAAACAATCGGTGTCCCCGGTTGTTGTGCCATATCTAAACCTGTATGCATGTCCAATGCTTTTGTAATCGGATGAACCCTGAATCCGAAAGTCGATGTTATAAGACACCGTACATTTCGCACCGGTGAACCATAAGGCATATCTTGAAGTATTTTGTTGTAATTTGTAACAATTTGTCTTATTTGATCAAAAGCTTCACTGGAGTAATTATAATCAGACAATAAAGAATCAACTGAGTATTGAAGTTTTTCATAATCAGTTAAATTATTTGACTCAATAGCATTCGGGATACCGCCCGAACCAGCACCTTCGTTATAAGCACTTCTTAAGAAACGGACACCGGGAGAATCAAGAACTCCAAGAAGAGATTGAAGTTTAGTATTAAAAACTGTATGTTTTGTCATTATCTGATCAAGCATCTCTCTATACGCGCCTGACATCTCTTCATGCTTTCTGCTCTGCATATCAAGAGTCGCATATTTATCCCATTTGGTTTTAATATCAAACCCGTAAAAAACCATTACAGCTATCACAGATATCACTAAAAAAGTTACCGAGAAAAGTAAAAAGAGATTTATCCTTTTAGTAAAAACCCTCTTCTCGGAATGAGGAATAAGCATAACTGTTACTTTTTGGTTCCCTGCATCAAGAATAAACTTTAATAACCCCTTGAATATTCTAACA
This sequence comes from uncultured Spirochaetales bacterium, assembly GCA_964608985.1. Lineage (GTDB taxonomy): Bacteria > Spirochaetota > GWE2-31-10 > GWE2-31-10 > CAYYKD01 > CAYYKD01. The sequence continues at coordinate 255 of CAZSQU010000021.1, read as the reverse complement.
AAAAACGAAAATATATTTAATAGAAAAACAAGCACTTTTTTTTCGGTTTTTTTAACATTACTTGTCTTTTTCATCAATAAACCTCTTAAATCATCTGAATAACACCGCACAAACGGAATTTGAAGCAATTAAATGAATTCAGTTGATACTATCATTAAATCTGTTAAAAGTCAAATAATTAAAAAAAAATATTATAAGTCGGGTGCAATTTTAAATTTTGGGTAAACCGGAATAATACTTAGTCAAATTTCCTCA
>CAZSQU010000020.1:0-41090 GCA_964608985.1 uncultured Spirochaetales bacterium | reverse complement strand
CGAATACAGCGTTTTCGAGCGTTTGCTTTTATGCTTTAATACATAAACTAATGTTTTCTTAAATTACCCAAAAAATAAATTCGCACCCCTTACAGGCTAATTTGATAAAATTATGTTGACTTTATATTTTATAAATGTTAAAAATATTTAATATATGTTCTAAAAATTGTATATGTTTATTAACGATTCAGATCGTAGCTTAATGCAAGGCTTTCGATTTATATATATATATCTTTTTTAAAAAATCAAAATTGACTTAACAAAGGATCCACAAATGAAACTATTTGATACACATTGTCATATTGCTCTATTATATAGAGACAGCATAGAACAGATTAGAGTTATAGATGATGCCAGAAGAGCAGGTGTAGTGGCGATTGCAAATATATCTACAAATTTGGCTGATTTTGAAGCGGCTTATAAGAACACCAAACATTTAAAAAATGTATTTCATACCGTTGGAATAAGTCCTTCAGAGGTCGATAATCCTGGTAAAGAATGGGAACAGACGCTTAAGAACTATTGTAAATTTGATAAAGTTATCGGCGTAGGTGAGATTGGTCTTGATTATTTTCATAAATACGGCGATAGAAATAAACAAATTGAACTTTTTATCAGGCAGTTGGAAATAGCAGGGGCTTTTTCATTACCTGTGGTCATTCATAACAGAGAAGCAGGCGATGATATGAAAAGCATATTAAGATCAAAAATATCATCAAGCGGAGGTATAATGCATTGTTTTAGTGAAAATACTGCATTCGCTTATGATATGATCGATCTTGGTTTGTATATATCTTTTGCAGGTAATCTGACATACCGAAATGCTAAAAACCTGCATGAAGTAGCTAGAAATATTCCTTTAGAGAATATTCTGATTGAAACAGACAGCCCTTTCTTAACTCCTCATACTTATAGAAGTAAAAGAAACCAACCGGCTTATCTTGTTGAAACAGCAAAATATTTGGCCGAAATTAAAGGCATAACAGAGGAACAGGTGTCAGAACAATTACTTATTAATAGCATTAAAGTTTTTAGGGTAACATTAGACGAATAAATGCTGCTAAGATCGTTAAAAGTCGGTAACCTGACTTTAAAGAACAACATTTTTTTAGCTCCTCTTGCAGGATATACAAGTTTACCTACACGCAGACTATTAAGAAAAGATGGCGTTGGCATAGCATATTCAGAAATGGTTTCAGCAGACGGATTACATTATAATTATACCAAATCAGCAGCACTTTTAAGAAGTGAAGACGGCGATACTCCGCTTGGGATACAAATTTTTGGTTCAACACCGGAAATGATCTATTCGGCGTATAAATCTCTCAATAACATTGATTTTGATCTGATCGATATCAATTGCGGCTGTTCCGTAAAAAAAGTTATAAATAATAGATGCGGAGCTTATTTATTACGGGATCCTAAGCTGATACATAATATAATAAAAACAATTAAAGATAATACCGATAAACCTGTAACATTAAAGATAAGAAGTGGCTGGGATATAAACTCTATGAATTATTTAGAAATTTATGATGCAGCTTATTCTGCAGGTGCGGCTTTGATAACTCTACACCCAAGAACTCGATCTGAACTTTTTGAGGGTAGAGCAAGGTGGAATCATATAAGAGAGCTCAAATCTATTTCAAAAATCCCTGTTATCGGTAATGGTGATATCTTTAGCGGTGATGATGCCGTAAGAATGTTTAGAGAGACCGGTTGTGATGGGATAATGCTTGCACGAGGTGTTATTCAGAATCCATTTCTTGTTGAAGAAGTTGTTGCGGCATTACAGGGGATTGAATATAAACCGCCGTTGTTTACTGATAGATTATTCAGATTAAAAGAACATATTAAAGGATATGTTGAATGCTTTGGGGAAACTAAGGGGATAAAAGAATTTAGAAAATTTATACCGGGTTATATTAAAGGCATAAAAAACGGATCAAAATTTAGAACACAATTAAATACTATTGATAATCCGGATCAATTCCTACGGATCATTGATGTAATTATTGATGCAACTTAAAAGAGATATTTAATTTTTGAGTGTTTTAAGCTCGAGGTTAAGAAGATCATCAATAGGAAGCAACCCATCAAGTACATGATATTTGAAGCCGTTATCACCATATAGTTTTAGTCCTTTATAGTAGTTGGATAGTATTGTACCCTGAATTTCTGTGCCTTCAAATATCTCTTTATTGCCGTTTCTCTTTGATATACGGTTTTGGCATTCATTTATCGGTGTGTCTATAAAAAATAGTGTTTCAGGCAAAGGAAATGCCTTGTTCAAGTTGTAAACAAATTCAAAGTCAGCAGAAAGACTTTGATAAGCAAGAGATGAAAAGAGGTATCTGTCGCAAACAACAGTTTGTCCTTCAGAAATAGTTTTTTTTATATAATTAACATGTTGATTGCGGTCCGCAATGAAAAGATAGACTAAAGTTTGTTGGTCAACCTCGACTTCTCCGCGAAGAATCGACCTGATTAGTTTACCTATTGCTGAGTCGGTTGGTTCAAATGTATGCACAGCTCCAAGTTTTTGGGCGAGTAATTTACTTTGTGTGGTAGTTCCGGCACCATCGAGTCCTTCAAAGACGATAAAATTTTGTAATAATTCTATTTTCATATCGAATACTATACAAAAATAAGTTATAATAATCAACGAAAATTCTTTTTACGGTGGAAAAATGTTTATTAAAAATATAATACTTGTTCTTTACTTGATATTGTCAATATCTGTCATCAATTCGGATAGTTATAACTATAATACAATATTACCGGATATATTATCACTTCAGGAGGAGTTCGATAATAATTTATACAATATTACAAAAGTAAATGAAATAAGGAGATATACAGTTAATACGGTATATTATCCATTAATTAACTCATTATACTCTGAATATGAGTTTTATATAAATAATAATTACTACAAATCACTCTATTATATTCAACTTGCTATAAATGACAACAATTTTGATATACTTGAAAACAGATTTCAACAGAGAATTTACAGCCATTTATTAAAAACTCTTCTCAAACTTAATATGTATGAAGATATTGTTAATTATACATCTCGAACGCCATTAAGTATAATCTATAATGATATCGGATATCTGACAATATCAGAGTCATATTTCAGACTGAATAATTTGATTGCTTCCCGGATAAATCTGATGAAAGTCAATAGGGAGCGATTAAATAATGATGACAGATTGAAATATGATTTGATATTTAACAAAACTTCTATAAAAAGGATAGATACTTCAAATATCGGTTACCATGATCCGAATGTAAGTTCTTTAGCATTAGATCGGGATGTTTTATATATTGGGTTATGGCATGGGGGTCTGATATCTTATAATTATAATACAGATAGATATAGATTTTTCGGGCATAATGAACTGGGGGCATTAGAAGTCAGGGCAATTTATGTTGATAACAGATACATTTATGTAGGAACGACAGGGGGATGTTACCTCTTAGATAAACGGGATGATTCTATCAAATCTATAGATGAACTTAAGAATTTTAGAATCTATTCAATAAATGGAGATAGCAGTAATATCTACCTTGGAACACTTGATGACGGGCTGATTGTATATAATAAGAACACAAGGGAGTTTTATAGTCCGATAAGGACAGGTTCATCAGTTTCAAGTATATCGGTTCTTAATGACAGGGTCTTTATCGGTACAGTCAGCGGTAGTATTTTTTTATTAAATAAAACTCAACTTACTTTAAGTTCAGTTAATCTTCCGTTTCAAATAAATAAACCTGTAACCGGTATAGGGTTTAGAGATAATAAACTTTGGATATCCACTCATGGTCAGGGGATAATAGCTTTTTCTACAACTGAAAATACTTTTTCGGTGTATGATAAAACAATCCATCATAATTTCAGTAATGATCATATTTTAAGTCTTGTAATACACGGAGATTTATTGTATTGTTCATCACTTGAGAATGGCGTTGTTGTCTTTAATACAAATAATAATGAATATAGATCACTCGATATTTACGGAGAATTAATATATTATGACTCTGATTCGGTTGTTGTAACAGATACTCATATATTTATCGGTACGCTGGGGGAAGGTGTAATTGTTAAAATCAGGTAGTTTATTTAATAGAATTAAATCAATACTCACATCAATTAAAGAAAGAAATCCTTTAAGATTTTCAATTATTACGAAATACATTTTGAAAGAATTCATTCCGACTTTTATCATAGCATTTCTTTTTTTCTTTGTGATTTTTTTTATTAATCAGATTTTACTTGAAATTAAAGATTTATTACTAAAACAAGTTCCATTCAATCTGATTCTTGGTATTATGGTTAATTCATTTCCACTTTTTATTTTGTTGAGTCTCCCTTTTGCTACTATGTTATCGACTCTGATGATAATGGGAAGATTATCTACCGACAATGAGATAGTTGCATTTAGAGCATTGGGTTTTAGTATGATGCAGGTTTTTAAACCGGTTTTTATTATAAGCGTTTTTATATCTTTTACTGATTTTGTTGTATATGATTTCTTTTTACCGCTATCATTAAAAGAAAGGATAAATATTCAAAGGCAGATACTTGCGATAAGACCGACCTTAAATTTCAGCAGTAAAACTATTGAAATGCACGAAAAAAAAGCTATTTATACTGATATAGTAAATAATCAGGAGATTCAAGGGATTATTATTATTGATAAATCCGGCTCAGAGAATAAGATACTTCTTGCATCTACTGCAGGCATCTATTCTGTTGAAGACAGGCCGAGTGCTATCGAGTTAAGATTAAATAATGCTATGGTACAAACTGATTCAAATGAAAGGCCCGGTGAATTCAATTATGGTTATGCCGATAAGATATCATATTATATCTCATTTATCGAAACCAACGAAGACGGTTCGGTTCAGTTGCCTGCAATGGCAAAAACAACAAGGGAGCTGTTTGAGGAATTTCAATCTGATAATAAAATGTATATAGTTCAAGAAAAGAACCTGGATTTAAGAAGACTAAGAGCTAAATATGATATTATGTCTGCCGTTAACGCCGGATTGACAACTGTTAATAGAGGCAGGACTGAGGTGGAGTATCTTGCAGGATTAAGCGCTGTTGATAATAACCTGCGAGAATTAATCGAATTAAGTAAGGAGAGGGTTATGGACTCTTCTTATAATTATACACTGATTGAACTTCTTAAGAAATTTGCATACCCAATTTCTTGCATGGTTTTTGCATTATTTGCTGCGCCGGTCGGTATATACTCAAGAAGAGCCGGATTTCAAATAGGGTTTATTCTTGGGTTATTTCTATCAGCTTTTTATTGGTTTGCATTTTTCTCTACTGATTCACTTGGTAAAAAGATGATTTTATCCCCTGTAGTAGCAATGTTTCTTCCGAATTTTGTTTTTACTGTATTAGGAACATTCTTTCTTATTAAAAGGATAAGAGAATGATGGATATTAATAAAAATTTCGACGGCATTATTGCTTATATTAAAGATACCCCATATAGAGTAAGAAGATATTTTGTAAGAAAATCAGAACAGATTTCAAAAGTTATTTATTACTTCAGGCATTTTAACATAAAGTCAGAGTTTAATAGATTAGTTTTATTTATTAAAAATCCGAATATTCCTTTTACACTATACTTAATGCTTTTTTTGGGATTTTTATATTGGTTTGTTATTGCTCAATCTCTATTTATTGTATTAACAACAATTCTTGATCTTTATCAGAATCTCGATAAGTATATGGAAAATTCTGTAAGTATTCCGATTATTTTATCTTTGTCTCTCCTTGTAATTCCACGATGGCTGATGATGACTATGCCTATTGCGGTTATGTTTGGTGTAATAATGTCAATTGCTTCATTATATCAGAATAATGAGTTGATTGCTATTTTTTCTTCCGGAATATCAATATATAAGCTGATTGTTCCTCTTGTATTATTTAATCTTATTCTTTCTATGGCAATGATTTTTGTTGACAGTTATTTGATAATTCCTGCATCGAGACTAAGAAATACACTCCATGAGTCAATAGGTGAAACAGATAATCATAATCTAAATCGAACAGATATTGTAATAAGGGGCGCTGATGACTATTTCTGGAGTGCAGATGAATATGTTGCCGCAACAAGGGAATTAAAGGGAGTATTAGTATTTAAGATTAACAATGAATACAGAATTACAGAAAGGATAACTGCCGCTAGGGCTCAGTACCGAAATAATAAGTGGATATTCCGGTCAGGCACAAGACTTCTTTGGGATAATACCGGTGATATATATAAAGAGGAACCTTTTTTTAATAAGGAATTTGAATTTGAAGAGGATTATATGTCATTTCAAAGTGCAATGTATGAGATTAAAGATATGACAATAATCGAAGCAAAACATAGAATAGAAGCACTGAAAAAGCAGAATGTAAGATACACAAAAGAGCTTAACGAATATTATAAAAAGTTTTCTTTCCCTTTTACATTATTGATAGTTTCCTTATTGGCAGTGGGCGTTTCAACTATTTCAAGAAGAAATATTCTTATCCTCGCTTTGTTTTTTGCAATAGGACTGGCAATATTATATTATATATTTCAGATGCTGATTCTTGATGTTCTTGCCGCAAGCGGCGCGGTAAACCCATTTATGGGCGCTTGGCTGTCGGTTCTGATTTTTATACCTGTCGCAATAGTATTAATTAGAAGGGCAAAAACTTAGGAAGTAGGATTATGAGTGATTATAAGAAACCTGATTATTGGGCAAAAAAGGCAAAAACTGATGGTTATGCAGCCCGGAGTATCTATAAACTTGATGAGATTGATAAAAAATTTAATCTTATAAAACTCGGCAACAATATTCTTGATTTGGGGTGTGCCCCGGGATCATGGTCACAATATATATCTGAAAAGGTAGGAATTAATGGCAGGGTAGTAGGAATAGATTATAAAATGATTACAGTCAATCCAAAAAATGCCGTTTTTATTCATGGTAATTTCCTACGGGAGCATAATCAGGACAAGATAAAAGAGCTCGGCAAATATGACGGGATTGTAAGTGACATGGCACCGGATACAACCGGCGACAAATTGACAGATTGCTTCGGTTCAAGTGATCTTGTTGAAACTGCATTGGATTTTGCATTTATCCATCTGAAAATCGGCGGTTTTTTTGTTGCAAAAATATTTCAAGGCGGTAATGAGCTTGAGATTATGTCAAAATTAAAAGAGACATTTGAAACTGCAAAGTGGTTTAAACCGGATTCATGTAGAAAGAAGAGTTTTGAGATATTTATGATCGCATCAGGGTATAAAGGTAAGATTAAAAGTAATCAAACAGAATATAATACTCAAGAATACGATGATGAATCAGGCGTTATGCCATGGTAGATCATCCATTTCGTAGATAAAATCCCAATCCTCTAAAGGTGGAGCATAAGCAAAATCCTTGCATCTTTGCAAATATATAATTGAAGGTTGATCATTTTCATCAATCTTAAGACACTGCCTGAAATATGCACCGGCTTCTTCCCACCTCTTTTTTTCGAAAAGTTTAATGCCGGCATGAAAATAATCGTAGAACTCTTTTCCCTTTTCGAGATCCTTAGGTGTTAAGAGCTGTAGAAGTCTTACAGAACCAGTTACATCTTTGATCCTGATACGATCCATAAGTCTTACAGGTGTTGTGTCTTGAAGCATCTTATAAAGTGTTTCTGTAATTATAATATCTACATTAAATGATCGTGCATATCTGTTGAAGAAATTCAGTAAAGGTTCAATATTGCCGAATAATCTGAAAGACATATTGTTGTTTTCGTTGATAAGTTTATGCCATTCATCCTTATAATGTAATGAAACATGAATTTTTTCGTCAAATACCCTTTGATTGGATTTTTCGATAAGTTTTATAGCACAATCGATAGATTTTTTCAGATAATCATCATCTGTTTTAGGTAAACCGAAACTTGCTAATGTTCCTGAGATTGAATTGTTGTAAATAACGCCGTTATTTTCTTTTATCATTAAAGCATTTCTTTTAATATCTTCTGAAACAATATCAATAGAGTCTAAGCTTAGGTTTTTCTCACTGTAGATAGAGCTGTCCACTTTTATATATACACCTGAGTACTTGCGTGTTTCAAAAGTCCATTTATTCTGACTAATCAAATCGGCAATAGTGTTCCTAAGATTGATCGATATTGAGTTAGAATAAATTTTTGATGCATTTGATCTCCAGAGCTCTTTTCTGATTTTGATCAGTCCGATTGTAAGGGCGATAGTATATAGATAAAAAAACACAGTAAAATAAAAATAGATATGTATGCCGGCTATAGTTAAAAGCAGTATGGCAATTAATGAAATAACCAATAATGCAATAATTATTGGGATTGAATAATAATTTAATTTTTGAGCGACTATTGTTATTATAGCAAGAATAATTATAAAGATAAATACAATCAATATTACCGGTGGGTTAATTAGCATTTTGCCTGTTTTTAGTATAGAATAATCATATATTGCGCTCAGAATAGCAGTTTGATTATCCGGTGTAGTTATTATCAACTTTTTGCCTTCGATAAATTTACCCGTTACACGAACAAAGCTGTTCCATAAATCAAGTTGTCGTTTTAATAGATCAAAATCATTTTTCATTTGATCACTTGAGAGGTCGGTTGATTGTACCTTAAGATTAATCGCGCTGAGTTTATCAGAAAAAGAAAGACTATTTAAATTTGTTACATACTTTGAGGACAGGGTAAACATATCATTTATCAGGTCAGAAGTACTTATTATTTCATTAAGATAGATAAATGATGGTTTAATAAAAACTCTGTTATAGCTTTTTAGGTTTATTCTACCGAAACAATCAGAATAAACCGAACAAATTGAATCTTTATGGCTTGAGAATCTGAATGATAATTTGTTAAGCGGTTGCTCAAGATCTTTTAAGTATAGAATGACCGGTAAAGAATAGAGATATTTGTTGTTGAACCTATAAAGAAGATCAATCTGCGATTTGTTTCCGTTTGTTAATTGATTAACAACACCGGAAAGTTCCGGTTTTGCCGTTAAAAATTTATCAGCAGGAATTCTATTGAATGAATCTGAAAAAATAAAACTTGAATTGTTGTTTACAAAGAGAAGATTCTCTCTGTTAAATGTACTTCTATCTGTTAAGATACCTTTATCGATAGGAGATGAAATAAATCCGATCGTACCGGTATTATTAATAGTGTTTGCAATCTCCGACTCACTACTTGTTTCTGTCAGGTAGCTCTTATTCATATCAAGTATTATACTATCTGCATTCATTGTGCTAAGATATGTAATCATAGTATTTAACTGTAAAGGGGTGATTTTTTTATCAATTTTCATTACAACAATATCATCTACCGTCTGATCACTTATTGTGTTCTTTCTAATTATTCCTGTCAGATCTATTACAGGCTCAAATCTATTTGTATAAGATATAAGGACAGGGAAAATGACTGCTGATATAATTATAGAAAGTGTCAGTACGAAAATAAACTTTAATCTTGTAGCCATATTATAATTCTCCTGATACTCATACAATTCTAAATTATTTCTTAATATCTAATCGTTAAATACCATCTAAATATTGAATTTTAATGAGATTGATAATAACAATTATTTTTAAGGGCTAAAGATCACCTCTAATGTGAAGTGACTTTAATTAAGAAATAATTATATCAAATAAAAAATTTTATTTCAAATTTATTTTAAAAAATAAATTCTCAGGGAGTGCGATTTATTTTTTAGCAAATACGCAAAAAAGTCAGATAGAGATTTGTATTAATAATTCAGTTGGAGAATCAGCGGGGACAGACTATGCCTGTCAAATTATGTGTGAAATAATCCTATCAGCAAGCATAGGTTGTCCCCTCTTGTACTTCCACACAAAATATTTTAATTTCCCCCGCCATTTTTGTACATACTTTTACAATAAAAAATCGTTTTTATTAAAAAGTAAAATAAAAAAATAAGGATACACTGCGAGTCTCAAATCTTTCTAACTCTAAGCTAATCAACAATCTACTTCGTTTCGCTACGATTATCGTGCATAACGCGGGTTAATAAAGTATAAAAGAAACGAGCGGAAACGCCTTATGAATCTTTGAATACAGCGGTTTCGAGCGTTTGCTTTTATGCTTTAATACACAAACTAATGATTTCTTAAATTACCCCAAAAATAAATTCGCACCCCCTTGATTATATTTATAAAAAAGTTCTTGATATTACCGTTAATTATTGTATTATTTGTAATTGCTAATTTTATTTACTAATTAATAAAAAAATAATCGTGGAGAACTACATGAAATTTATCAGGGATATGAAAACAAATTATAAGATACTTTTATCATTTAGTCTGTCTTTTAGTATTTTCTTTATAATAATCAGTTTATTGATGGGCAGAATAATAGGTAATCGCTTTATTGATTTTCAAATCAAAAGCTCGGAGGTTATTGTAGAGAACACAAGAAATATGCTGAGTCTGGCAGTTGAAACAAGTATTAAGAATTATTTGAGAGGAATTGCCGAAAAAAACCTTGATATAATAACTGATTATCACAAACTTGTTTTACAAAGAAAGATAACAAAAGATGAGGCAATATCAGAGATAAGAAAAATATTTTTATCCCAGAAGATCGGTGAAACAGGCTATGTTGCAGGAGTAAGCTCGAGAGGAATATTGTCTATTCACCCTTTTTCTGAGGGGGCAGATGCAAGCAGACATGAGTTTATGCAGCGTGCAATAGCTATGAAAAACGGATACCTTGAGTACAACTGGAAAAACCCGGGTGACACGAATGAGAGGCAAAAAGTTGGGTATATGGCATATTTTGAGCCATGGGACATAATAGTTTGGGTCAGCTCCTATAAATCAGAGTTTGTAAGTCTTATTCGTCCGGAACAGTTTGAAAACGAAATTAATGATATAAGAATCGGAGAATCAGGTTATGTTTTTGTTATGGACAATCAGGGAAATGCAATAATTCACCCCGAGTTAAAAGGAGCAAATTTCTTTGAACTGCAAAACAATGAAAATAGTGTTGAGTTTCTTAGGGAGGTTATTCAGAAACAAAACGGTACCATAGAATATAAATGGAAAAGTGAAAATGACAATAGATTTAGAGATAAGATAATGTATTTTAATTATCTTGAAGATCTTGATTGGGTTGTTTGCGGTGGTACATATATTGATGAACTTAGAGCCGAATCAAGAGCGGTTATTAAAATAATGCTGATTTTTTTACCGGTAGGACTCCTTGTTTTTATAATAATTAGTTATCTGATTTCTCGGGGGGTTACAAAGCCGATTAAAAAGACCGTGGAAAGAATAAGGTTTATTGTTACCGAAAACGATCTAACCCAAGAACTTCCAGTCTATTCAAATGATGAGATCGGTATGTTAACAAAGAGTTTTAATACTTTTTTATCGGGGATCTCCCTCGTGCTTATGAATGTTAATAAGAGTGTTGTAAAGATCATAGAACTTGTTCAGGCATTGTTTTCTTCTGTTCAAGAAGCCGCTTCTACTGCAAATCAACAGGCGGCGGCTGTAAAAGAGATTGTAAGTACGATGGAAGATGCAGATACCCTTGCTAAGTCAATAGGTAATAAGATAACAGAGGTTACGGTTACAGCAGAACACTCAAGAAATATAGTAAATACAGGATTTGATAAGGTAACAGAGAGTCTTTCAAAAATGGAAGAGATAAATGAGTCTAACCGGACAACCATTGAAGGTATTATGTACCTTAATGAAAAGATCAACAATATTTGGGATATTGTAAATATGATTAATGGAATAGCTGATCAAACTAAAATTATTGCTTTTAATGCAGAGCTTGAGGCGGCGGCAGCCGGAGATGCCGGTAAGAATTTCAGAATTGTTGCTACCGAGATTAGGAGATTAGCTGATAACACAGTTGATTCGACAAGTGACATTAAGGAAAAAATAACAGAAATTCAGAAATCATCAGACAGACTTTTATTGACATCAGAAAATGGAACAGAAAAGATTAAAGAGGGGAATAAGTTGACTCATGAGATCAATTCCATGTTTAAAGAGATACTCACAAGTGCTGAAGCTTCAAGTGATTCAACCAAAGTGATATCTGTTTCAATAAAACAGCAAATATCCTCCTTTGAACAGATATTAATTGCTTTGAAGCAGATATCTGAAGGTGTTGACTATACGGCTGTTGCAACAAATGAAACAAACAGGGTTGCTGAAAATTTACAAGAGTTGGTCGATCTTCTAAGCGGCATTTTAGGTAAATATAAAATTATATCGGATGAAAACGGGAGTAATTAATAATGAAAAAAGGTAAGTCCGTCATCATTACCTCTCCGGATAATGATGAACTTCTTCGATTGATTGAGAATGAGTCTGAGATAGTTAAAAATGAGAGCATTAAAGATAATCTTGTAAAAATGGTTGTGTTCTATATTGATGATAAACTATATGCGGTTTATGGGGCATTGATTCAAGAGGTAGTTATTGACTTTAAGATCTTTTATCTTCCTTTTGCGCCAGTATATATAAAAGGGCTGATAAACAGACATGGGGAGCCGTACAGCGTTATTGATATAAAACAACTCTTAAATAATGTGTCTATAAACGGGAGAACCTTCCTTGTATTAAGAAATCGGATAGACAGAATATCATTTTTAATATCGAGCATCTATAAGATAATAAATATATCCTCAAATGAGATACATTCAATTTCTTCTGTTAATGAGGGGGAGGATTTTTTTGAGGGGGCTGTTTCGATAGATGGGCATGAGGTTTTTATTATTAATACACAAAAAATAATTGAGAAAATTTCCAATGATATCAAATAGTCAAGATTTTTTGGTAATACAATATGGCTCTATTGATCTGATTATTAATCGCAAAAGGATTATCGGTAGCATATCATTTAAGGAGAGCGGATTTTTCGCTAACCAAGATGGTTCTTTAATAAACGGATCTATTGTCTATGACTCAAGCAAGATTGCAGTCCTTGATTTTAATGGTTACATGTGTGATAACTTTTTTAGGACTAAACATGATAAAGGTTGTGTGTTTCTTGTTTTTGAGCTTTCTGGTTTTAATAAAGATGGATTATCATTGTTGGTTAAAGATATTAATAAGAGTGTGAAAGGAGCAATTAACGATAGGATAGGATTACTTGTTTCCAGTTCAGTTTTGATTGATCATATTGAGATAGGTGATTTTAAATTGCTGCCGAAAGTTATGAAAAGCGGATATACAAAAAAAGGAATACTTGCTTTAAGATTTTATTCGGATGATATTGTTCAATATTTTATTGATATTGATCGTATCATTTTAAAAATGATATTTGATAAGGATTATGTATGAGAAAAGTAATTATTGCAGATAATTCAGCAATATTTAAAGGTTTTATAAGAGATATATTAGAACAGAGCGGTGATTTCAGTATTATCAAAATGACAGCTAACGGAGAAGATATTGTCTGTACACATCAGAAAGAATATGCTGATCTGATTGTTATTGCTGATAATATAAACCTTATGGATGAAAAAGAAACATCAAAACTGATACTAAAAAATAATCCTACTTGTGTAATAGTATTGACTAATGATCTTAACTCCCGCACACTCAATGAATTAAAACAGGTTGGGGATTTTCATGTTTTAAAAAGACCGTCAATCGATGAGCTTCAGAATGCGGAGTTCTCAATTAGATTTATTGAGGATATTAAAGCTTGCTTGACAAATCAGGGTAATTCTCAAAAACTTATGAATTCCCTTAAAGATAAATATAAAGGAATATCTGTCGGTTTTGAAACAGAAAAGACGCCACTTATCGTAATGGGCGCTTCCACCGGCGGTCCAAAAACGATTCAACATATAATTGAAAAAATTCCAGAAGATTTTCCTGTCGGAATTGCGCTTGTTCAACATTTTGAAGAGGGGTTTGAGAAAGGTTTTGTTGATTGGTTAAACGGTTTAACTAAACTTACCGTAAGATTAGCCTTGAATAAGGACTTTCCTAAACCGGGCGAAATGATTATTGCTCCACAAGGGTTACACCTTAAAGCTGAAGGGAATTATCTCGTGCTGGCAGATGGGGCTAAAGTTAACAATCAGAAACCCGCCGTTGATGTATTATTTTCAACTGCCGCTTCTGTTTATAAAGATAAACTTATCGGTGTACTATTAACCGGTATGGGGAAAGATGGTGCTGACGGCTGTCTTGATATAGTTAAAAACGGAGGTTATACAATTGTACAAGATAAAGAGAGCAGTGTTGTTTACGGGATGCCTAAAGAGGCGATTGAACTCAATGCCGCCTCAATAGTTTTACCATTCACCTCAATAGCTGAACACTTGATCAAAATAACGGGAAACAGGGCATAATAAAGTGGAAGAAAACAAAGATTATATAACATTTAAAGATTATATTGAAAATAAATTGGGTCTAAAAATAGTTGAGACAAATTATAGAGCTGTTTCGAGATTTATTGACGAACGGCTGAGATTTTATAAATGCCGTATAGGCAATTATATTGAAATAATTCAGAAAGATCAAGACGAACTTCATAAAGCAATAAATATCGTTACCATAAATGAGACATATTTTTTTAGAGAACATAAGTATTACAGATTACTTGATGAACAGATATTTAAAGATTACAAACTATCAGGTAAAGTACCGACTTGCTGGAGTGCCGCAAGTTCTATTGGTGCAGAGGCGTTATCAATTGCTTTGATAATAAACAAAAATTGGGGTTTAAAAGGGAAAAGTGACCCAAGAATACTTGCAACCGATGTTGATAGTATTGCTTTGTCTAAGATAAATGAAAACATGTATTCAAAAAGGCTTATGAAAAGTGACGGTAGCATTTTTCATACACTTATTACAGCAAATTCTACAAATTGTGGCGATGATTTCTCATTGAATAATGATATCATTAAAGCAATAAGAACTCAGCAGTTTAATCTGGTAAAAGATGATTATAGCCGGATTTCCGGAACATTCGATATAGTTTTTTTATGTAATCTACTTACTTATATGGATAATGAATACAAGAAAAAGATAATCAACAGCATTGTTCCAAAGATAAACAAAGATGGCTATCTTATTCTTTCAAGCTCTGATACGGCTTTTATTGAGCATTCTGAGTTACAGCTTGAACAAAACTTGAATTCTTTTTATTTCAGAAAGTTATAATTGAGGTTGGCTTATGAAAAGTGATTATAAATGGTCATATATAACAGAGATATCTGAGTATATCGGTAAAATTGAAAATATTATTAATAATATCGATATTCCCGAGGATATTAATCTTGGTGAATTACAGCTTTTAGTAAAAAAGATAAGCGGAACAGCAAGGGTTATCGGGTTTGACTTTATTCAGAAATTTTCAAAAGGCATAATTGATTTTCTTGAAGATATTATCAATAATGAAATTAAAGTAAATGATAAACACATTAAACTTATAAAGATGATTGTAATATACTATAATCACGCTATACAAGATTGTGAAAAAGATCAAACAAAACTGTCTTATGATAAATTGTTTGAGGCATTCAAAGTCAGTATTAATAGTGATAATATCGATTTTGATTATATATATCAAACGGATGTTCTTAACAGATATTCAGATTATATTTCAAAAAGCGTTGTTGCTGAACTTGATAACCAGCGTGTTGTTGAGGTTAAACTTAATAGAATTGACAGTATAATCAATAAACTTAATGATATTGTATTGAATCAACATCAATTAAAAAATGAGATTGAAAGGATTAAAGAGAGTGAATTTATTCTATCAAGGGCAATTTCAAATGATGATAGTTTTAAAACTTTGAATCCTGAGTTAAAAGATGAGATTTTAAAACATATTTCTGCTTTGAGAGAATCGGGAAGTCTTTTTTATACTAAGATAACACAATCGGAGCGGGATACATTCACATTACAGGAGGAGATTCTCAGTTTTAGAATGTTACCGATTTCATTACTGACCGATTCTATAAAGACTCAGATCGAGTCACTGGCAATATCATACCCCGATAAAAAATTCAGAATAGAATTTTCTGATAAAACACCTTTAATAGACAGGTATATTCTTCAGAAAATAAAACAGCCGATAACAAACATTATAGAAAATACGATAGAACATGGTGTAGAGTCCGCAGATATTAGAAAAAGCTTGGGTAAAGATGAAAGCACACTAATTAAGGTATTATATAATGATTCAAGCGGAAAAATCGGTATTACTATCGAGGATGATGGCGCAGGCATTGATTTTGAGCGATTAAGGAAAAAAGTTCTTAATATGTTTTCTTATGAATCTGATGTTATTGAACAGGCAAAGAATGATGATCTTATAAAATATCTATTTTATCAGCGTGTATCAACTGAAGATGATCTTGAGAAGGGGTTTGGCTTATATGAGGCTTTACAGGATATTGAGCAATTAAAGGGTTCTATTGCACTATCAGTAAATAAGAATAAAGGTGTAACTGTCTCTATAACTGTTCCTAAGTCTTTAACAACTGTAAACGGTTTTTTTATCAGATCCTCAGGTGAGAAGTTCCTGATACCTTCTGCTTACATTAAAGAGATAGTTTATGTTGAGCCGGATGATGTTATAGATTTATTGACAAAGTACGCAATAAAACTAAGAAATGATATTGTTCCGATATATCCTTTATCCGGTATTTTGAAATCTCATAATTCAAAAACAGAGCAGAAACTGCATGTTATTGTCGTTGAAGATTTTGGAGAAAAGATAGGGATAATAGTTGATGAGGTTTTGTATCATTCATCGGTGATTTTTAAGCCGCTTCCACAGAATCTTGAAAAACTTAAGGTACTACAAGGTGTTGTATTTGATGAAAATCACGAAATAATAAATATTTTGTATATACCTGAGATTATTAAAAGATTAAAGAATATTAGAAGTATTGAGTTTAGGGAACGATATTCAAAAGAAAATCTTAAATATAAAAATATTCTGGTAATCGATGATAGCAGTATCAATCGTGATATATTGAAAAATATAATTAAAAATATTGATAAAAACATTAATGTTGATACAGCACCGGACGGCATAGATGCTTTAGATATGATAAGGAATAAATTCTATGATATGATTGTTACCGATTCTAATATGGTTAAAATGGATGGGATAACATTTATCGAGAATTTCAGAAAAGAGGAGCGATATAGGGTGTCTCCTGTAATTGTTATTGCTTCTTCAGATGAAAAAGATATGATCAGACGATTAAAAGCACTGGGAGTAGATGATATTTATTATAAGTCTAGATTTGATCGGGACCAACTGGTTGATTCCGTAAAAAGATATTTGAGCGGCACTAATGGTTAAACTTTTAATAATAGGTAATAATAGCAACATAGAGCTTGATGGGGGCAGTTTTCATACCGTATCAATTGATGAGTATCCGGTAAAAATTGATATTATTATTGAGAATAAACCTGATTTCATCATTATTGTCCTTAATGATCCGGAGAAGACCCGTTTATTACTAAAATTATTACGGTGTAAGGTGGAATTTGATCATATACCAATAGTGGTGTCTGATAATAACTTCAGTAGAATAATGAAGGATTTGTGCTTAAAGACTTTAAATGTTTTTTATAGTACTTATAGAGAAATTTCTTCAGATTATATTAAACAAATATTACTGAAACAATCTAAAGATATTTCTTTAAATCAGAAAAAGGATGATAATTATCAGATAAAGCGATCTAATTCAGAGATATTAAATGAACAGATGGCATATTTATTTATTGATTCGATTGAAATACCTACAACGATAAACGATATTTTTGATCTGATACCGATGCTTTGTAATGCGGATATATGTATTATTATTCTAAATAATAATATCAGTTCAAAAGCATTCGTTAAATTTAATAATGATATTTCGCAAAATAGTTTTGATGATTTTTTTCGATTTTGTTTGCATGATCACCGGATTAATTTTAAGATGATTGAGTTAGATGCGGTTGATTATCATTTTTATAACAGTGATAGGTTAAAAAAAGGTGTGTTTTCTAATGAAAATTCTGTAAATTCATATTATTATACCCCTGTTTCTTATAATGACGGCAGAATGCTTGCAACTCTTCATTTAGGCAGTTTAACAAATAATTATTTTAATCAATCGAGCTTTATCGGTGGTGTTCAGGAATTTTCATATAAAGCCGGGCTTATATTATCCAAAATTATGGACATTGGCTACGAGTGGTCACAACTTAATGAGATATCATCTCTATTTTCAAAATTTGTTCCTGATGATATTATTGATCAGATAATTAATAAAGGTACAATAGAAAAGAAAAATGAGAGAAAAATAATTGCCGTTCTATTTTCGGATATCAGATCATTTACAAATATCACAGAACAAAATCCGCCGGAGTCTGTAATTAAGTTCTTAAATATTTATTTTAATGAGATGGTGGAAACAATAAAAGCCTCGAGCGGTCTAATTGATAAGTTTATCGGAGATGCTATAGTTGCCGTTTTTGAGCAGAAATCAGATGAGAATATCGCTGATAAAGCTTACAGAGCCGCAGTAGATATGATTAAAAGGCAAAAAGCTATTAATGCCGATTTTATCAAGTTACCTCAAGGTTTTTTTAAAGTAGGAATAGGGTTGCATATCGGTGAGGTTATTGCAGGTAATATTGGCTCTGAACAGAAAATGGCATATACATTTATAGGTGAAACAACAGGTGTCGCTGAACATCTCGAAGGATTAACCAAGAAATATAATACCCCAATACTTATATCTGAAGAGTTTTATAATAGTCTTTCAATTGGTAGAGAAATTTTAGTTGAAGTTGAAAAAGGTATTTATATGATTAAGGATCTATTTTTGTAGTTTAATATGAATTTTATCGGTAGAGAGTCGTACAAAATTAGTAAGTGCTTCTGCTGTGTGTAGAATAGGAGAAATGGCGTGTCTGTTCTGGTTATTGATAATTCAAATACAACAATTATAAGATTACGGGAGTTTTTTGAACCTGCCGGTTTCTCTTTGGTCGGTGTACATGGAGCATTTGACGGAATTAGAGAGGTGTATAAAGGTGGGATAGAACTTATTATTCTTGACAGTGTTATTGATCAATTAGGAGGATTTGATGTCGCAGAGTACCTTAAATCGACAGATGAATTTAAGTATATTCCAATTATTATGTATTCTTCGGTTTATGACTCAAAGCATTCCATTCTAAAGAAAAGATCAGGTATTGATTTGTTAATTAACAAAGGTGATATTGAGATTCAGAAGCTTTACGAAGAATCTATTCATTTAATAGGCATTAAAAAAATTATCAGCAAAGAACAGATATCAGAGTATCCGGGGGATAATAGAGTTTTGAGTACACTAAGAAATCAAAATGATATCAATTCTATTAGTATAGAGATTATTAACGCACTATTCAGTATGTATTCTATGACTGAGGATGAACCATCAAGAATTAGTGAAACAGCAAAAATATTTTTTGATTATTTCAGGATTAAAAGACTTTATTTGTACTATAATCTGCGTAATGAATCAAGTTTTTACTATTTCTCAGTTGATAATGATGGTGATGAATTTATTGAGGATTGTTTTCATAATCTTATATACGATAATTTTGATCTTGACTATCTTAATACAAAGCATGTAAAAAAAAGAATTTTTAAAGAGATTAAAGGCGTATGTGAAAAGAATGAAAAAAGCAGTTTAAGTAATCAAACGGTTGTTGTTGATGGTTCAGAAGGGAATTCAATAATAACTGTTGACTATTTTGAGATGCATAGTGAAGAGTATTTACTATTAATGTCTGCTTTGGAGTATTTTAAGAATGCAATTAGTTCTTCGATAGTTTTGTTCAATACTCTCAATAAAAAAAATGAACTTAAAAACGGATTCAAAAAGTTCTTACCGGAAAAAATTATCAATGATCTTATGATGAAAAAGACAGATGAAGCATTAATGACGGGTGAAAAAAGAAACATTACCGTTTTATTTTCACATATAAGAGATTTTAACCTTATCGAAAAAAACAGCTCTGCCGAAGATATTGTTAATTTTTTGAATACCCATTTTACATTGTTCTCAAGGTCAATAAGGAATTTTGGCGGTGAGATTAATAAATATATTGGAGATGCGGTCTTTGCAATGTTCGGAGCACCCGAAAGTTTTGAGGACAATTCTGCAAGGGCAATCAGGTCGGCCTTTGAGATGTTATTAAGAGTTGCCGGTAACAAACTTCCGCAGATGATAAACGGTGATGAAAACTATAAGGTTGGAATCGGCATCCATAAAGGTGATGCAATTATCGGTAACATCGGTTCAACCGATAATTTTGATTATACGGCTATCGGTGATACGGTTAATCTCGCCGCAAGGCTCGAATCTCTTAATAAGTTCTACGGTACAGATATACTTATATCACGAGAGGTTTATGAAGAGGCGATAAGCTACAAGACTCCATTTATATATCGGGAGATTGATACAATAAAAGTTAAAGGTAAAGAACACCCGACTACAATATACAGCGTTGAGCTTTTTGATAACTATAATAAAGAATTCAAGGATTATTATAAAAAAGGAATAAGTATGTTTAAACTCGGCAATTGGCACCTCGCAAAAGATTTTTTTTGCAGAGCAGTCGATATCGAGAGTAATGATAGTATAACACATATCTATCTTGAACGGATAAATAAGTTTATGATTGATCCGCCTCAAGATTGGGATGGTTCATATAAATTAGATTTTAAATAAAAGGGGATAATTATGGATGAAAAAAGGTTAATAAAAAGGATTAAGTTGGATATTTTTATATCAATTTATCTTATATTGTTTTTATTTCTCGTTTTTAGTGAGTTTTTTAATGCTTTTTTTAATATTAAATATGATAATGATGGCTTAAATTTAATTGCAAGGATTAGACTTTCATTTAAGCCGATGGTTATGGCGTTATATGTTGTTTTTACAACAATAATTTATGTGCGGATTATCAAATATCTTTCGCCGTTATTCCAATACCTAACCGACAAGGTTAATTATGAAAAAGCAAGAATAGCCGCAATCAAAATTCCATGGATGATGATAAGTTTTCAGATTTTTGCATGGTCATTGGGAACAACTGTATATTATGCATTAAGAGGTTGGCAGGCAGAAAGCGGTATTCCTTTTATATTCGGTATGTTGTTAAAGGTTGTTTCCGGTTTTATAAGTGCCTTATACTGTGCTTTTGTAATAAATCTTATATTGAAAGAAGCAAAAGGTAAGCTCTGTATTGTAGATATAAAAACCGGAGAAAACGACAAATTCTCAAGAAATAAAGACTATCTTGCTGTTATTTCATCCATTTTATTTATTTTGATTAATTTTTCTTATATTGCTTACTATTACTCATGTGTATCGGGAACAATTTCTCTGGGGAATTTTTTAATAAATACTCTACCGTTTGGAATTATACTTTTTGTGCTGGGGCTGATACCGATATATCTATCAAAGCAGGAATATAAGTATCAGATCAAAACCCTCATGAAAGAATTGAAAAATCTTTCATCAAAGCATAATGATTTTTCTGAACGGATATATCTTGTTAATTTTGATGAACTCGGTGAGATGTCTGCTTTTGTAAATACAATTCTATATAAATTCAGATCACTTCTTGAGAATATAAAAAGCGCTGTTAATAAACTTGCTGAAGCATCAAATGCACTTTCATCTACATCACAGGAAACTTTTTCGATATCTAATCAACAGGCAGCGGCAGTTGCAGAGGTTGTTTCTACCATGGAGGATTCTGACAGGCTGAGTAAATCGATAGGGGATAAAGCAAAAGATGTATTGTCAAAATCAATTAAAATGAATGAACTTGTGGCAAAAGGTGATGATATAATGGTCAGTAATCTAGAAACCAGTTGTGAGGTGAAGAAGGCAAATGAAAAAACCATCGATTTTATTGAAGAGCTGACTAAGGATATAAAAGCTATCCGTGATGTAGTAATGATAATTAATTCCATTGCCGATCAGGTAAAAATTATTGCTTTTAACGCAGAGCTTGAAGCATCAGCAGCAGGAGAAGCAGGTAAGAATTTTGAGATTGTAGCTTCTGAGATAAGAAGATTGGCAGACAACACATTTACTTCTACAACAGAGATTAAGAACAAGATAGGAATTATTGAGAAATCCGGTATTAAACTTATTGAGGCATCAAAAAGTGCTACCGATTTGATTGAGGACGGATTAAAAATTTCAAAAAATGCAGGGGATATTTTTCAACAGATATTGAATTCCTCTACCGAAGCATCATCATCATCAAAGTCAATTGAACAAAATATAAGCATGCAGATACTCGGATTTGAGCAAATTCTTCAAGGTATGAAACAGATATCCGAAGGGGTTTCTTATTCGGCAGACTCAACAAAAACAACTTCTGAGACAGCTACGGATCTTTTTCAACTTGTTGAGTCTTTGAAAAAGATGCTTGATATATAGGAATTATTTATTCTCGATTTCGATGAGAACATCTCTGATATAAGCCGCTTTTTCAAATTCGAGATTTTTGGCGGCTTCAAGCATCTCTTTTTTAAGGGTATTGATCAGTTCTTTTGTTGATTTAGGATCAAAACGGTTGTGGGAGTTTATTAGTGATTTTATATCGGTTTCGGTGATGCCTGTTTCAAGTGATTTTTCTCTTTCGAGGATTGTTTCGATCTTTTTTACTATTGTTACGGGTGTAATATTATTTATCCGGTTATATTCAAGCTGTATATCTCTTCTTCTGTTTGTTTCTTCGATTGCTTGTTTCATTGAATCAGACATTTTGTCTGCGTACATAATTACCCGTCCATTGATATTGCGGGCAGCTCTTCCGATTATTTGAATAAGTGAGGTTGTTGATCGTAAAAAACCGACCTTATCGGCATCAAGTATCGCAACGAGTGATACTTCCGGCATATCGAGTCCTTCTCTAAGTAGATTTATCCCGACAAGCACATCAAAAACCCCTTTACGAAGATCCATAATTATTTCAACCCTTTCTATAGTTTCAATCTCTGAATGCAGATATCTTACCTTAATCCCTCTGTTGTTAAGATAGTCGGTGAGATCTTCTGCCATTTTTTTGGTAAGAGTTGTTATAAGCACTCTTTCATTTCTATCGGTAACATTCTTAATCTCATCGATCAGATCATCGATTTGGCCGAGTGTGTTTTTTACAATAATCACAGGATCTACAAGCCCTGTCGGTCTGATTATTTGTTCAACGATATCTTTTGAGTTTACTGCTTCATAATCTCTGGGAGTGGCACTGACAAAAACTGCTTGATTGATCAGAGATTCAAATTCTTTAAAAAAAAGCGGTCTGTTGTCAAGAGCTGATGGTAATCGAAATCCATATTCAATAAGAGTTGTTTTTCTTGATTTGTCTCCCTCGTACATACCGCCTATCTGTGGAATTGTAACATGTGATTCATCAATAAAAAGTAAAAAGTCACTCGGGAAGAAGTCAATCAAGGTTGATGGTCTTTCGCCGTTAGATCTTCTTGAGAAGTATCTGGAATAATTCTCTATCCCTTTACAATATCCGATCTCATTAATCATATCAAGGTCATACTCGGTCCGTGAGCGAAGTCTTGCCGCTTCTATCTCCTTGTTTTGTGATTTAAGCTCCTTGACTCTTTGTTCCAAGTCTTCTCTTATCTGAGGTAGAGCGCGGTTAATAATATCTTTTGTGGTTACGAAGTGTTTTGCAGGAAAAATTATTACTTTATCACAGATATCGATCGTTTTATTGTTAATAGGATCAAATTTTGATATTTTTTCTATGGAATCACCAAAAAGTTCAATTCTTATGGCTGTTTTTGAATAAGCAGTATAAATATCAATTGTATCCCCTCTTACTCTAAAGGATCCCCTTTCAAAAATAGAATCATCTCTTGTGTAGTGAATTGAAACGAGTCTCTTAATTAACAGTTCTCTGTCAATGTCATCTCCGATATTTATAGTGATACTCAGATCAGTATAATCTTCGGGATTACCAAGGCCGTATATACATGAAACGGTAGCAATAATTACAACATCCTTTCTTTCCATTAAAGCACTTGTAGCGGCAAGCCTCATCCTATCTATCTCATCATTTATCGATGAATCTTTTTCAATATAGAGGTCTCTTGATGGGACATAAGCCTCCGGTTGATAATAATCATAATAACTTACAAAATATTCAACGCCGTTTTCAGGAAAAAATTGTTTAAATTCTCTGTATAATTGTGCCGATAGAGTTTTATTGTGTGAAATAATCAGCGTCGGTTTCTGAATCTTCTCAATGACTTTTGCCATTGTATAGGTTTTGCCGGATCCTGTTACACCTTTTAGAGTCTGCATCCGCATGCCGTTTAGAATATTGGACGAAATCATATCTATAGCTTTGCCTTGATCGCCGGATGGTAAAAAATCTGATACGAATTTAAACTGTTTCATTTAGAACCTTCGTCATTTCTATCTGTTTAATATCGGGAAAAAATCCGGCTTCTTCAAATCTTAAGCAGATCGGGTCATCACTATAAAAAAGACATGATCGAACAATCTTCTGATCATTGATAATAAGAGTCAGCGCTTCGCAAAGTCTCTCGGTGGTATCCGTATAAATGTCTATCAAGTATAGAGTGTAATCCTTTATTTCATAGATAATATAACCTTTAACTGTGTTTGAGTTGTCTTTTATTACTTTAATAGTAATTTGCGGTTCTTCAATTTTTTTTAGTAGTATAAATAATCTCCTCTCCCAAGGCCTATTGTGCGGAGAACAGATCGATCTGAATAATGGCTGAAATGTGTATTTATCGTGAGTCGATATATTAGTGTCGGTAATTTTATTTCTGTAAAAAGAGTTAGATTCGTTTCGAAAAGAGACCAAATCAGCAGAATTGATAAAACCAAGGCTTTTGTAGAGAGAAACTGCTTCATTATTATCTTTTCTGACATCAAGTATGAGTTTTTTATATCCTTTCTCATTTAGTTCTGCTATAAACTTCTTTAAAACTGATTTGGCTAATCCTTTTGATCTGTATGATAAAGCAGTATAAATGTATATTAAATAAACCTGATTCTGAGTTGTAGAAAAAAGTTGAAAGCCTGCAGGGGTATCTTTATAATAGTAAACAGTTGATAACTCTTTATTGATAAGAGGATAACTGTAAAGTTTCTCAAAAAAACCCGAGATATTGAATGCCGGATTCTTTATACATTCATCTTGAAGTATAGAATAAAACTTTTCATGAATGAATGGTTTAAAAACCTCATCGAGTCTTTGGTATTTGATATTATTCATTTTTTTGATTCGTATTTCTTGTTTATTATTATAAAATCTTCTTCATATTTTTCAAAAATATCAACTATAAGCGGATCAAGCTGCTTCCCTTTCTCCGAGAGAATAATACCTTTTGTTGTTTCATGGTCTATCTCGTCTTTGTACACTCTTTTTGATCTTAGCGCATCAAATATATCAGCTATAGCTACAATTCTTGCTTCAATAGGTATATCATTCATTTTAAGGCCGAAAGGGTAACCTTTGCCGTCCCACCTCTCGTGATGACAGTATGCAATATTTTTACCCATAGTTAAAAATGATCTGCTTCTTGGTCTCAACCGCTTTTCTGCTTTTTCAAGTGTCCTTCCACCGATAAGGGTATGTTTCTTCATAATATTAAATTCATAATCGCTTAAAACCCCTTTTTTCAGGAGTATCGAATCTCTTATACCGACTTTACCTATATCGTGAAGCGGGCTTGAGTGATATATATCTGATATAAATTCTTTGGTTATCTCTTCAGGAAATACCTTGTTTTCGTATAATTTCATTGCCAGTAATTTTGAGTATTTTCTTATGCGGTTAAGATGGTTGCCTGTTTCAGGATCGCGTGATTCGGCAAGTCTTGCAAGCGAGAAAACAGTTACTTCTTGAGTTTTTTTAATGGTTCTGGTTCTTGCCGAGACTTTTTTTTCAAGCAGTATTTTTAATCTTGTAAGTGCTTTATTTGTAGTAATAAGTCTTGTATTCAATGTGTCGATTTTGTTTGCTTTTTCTACAATACTTTTGTACAATACCTTTTGCAGTGAGTCGGTTTGCTCTTTTAAATGGTTAATCAGTGCTTTCTCTTCTTCGGGAGATAAAAAATCAGATATGCCGTAATATATTTGATCTATTCCGGCTTTAATAGTGCTTATACACTCTCTTAAAAGATAATCAGCATCACTGGGATTGTATTTATCATTAGTATCCATATATAAAATATATATGATTAGGGGTTAAATGTCAAAGCAAATTATATCATTTTCTGTAAAAAAAAAATCTCTTATACTTTTATTCATTATTATTTCAGCTCTAAATTATTTGTTCTCTGAGGATATAAACTATGATCCGGTAGTTGATGCAATAATTAATGCAATTAAAACAGACTATAATAATCTTGAGAATAGAAGTTTTAATGAAAGATTAGTAATGGAAGCCGGAAGGAGATCATTTATGCTTGCTCTTGATGTATGGAGGGCTCATTACGCGCACATTTATTCCATCAATATTGAACCGTCCGGTCATGTAAAATATATGTGTGATACTGCGATAATATTTTTACCGGCAGATGAGTCAGGGCGTTTTGTTTCTAATTTAAAAGAATTAACATTTCTTGCTTATCGTAATCTCGATCTTTATTACAGGGCTATTCGATCACTGAATCCGCCTGTTGCGTCGTCAGGCATTTCAGTAAGAACTATTGATCTGGCTTTGCTTAACGAACGGTTTTACAACGAAAAGATAGCATTATATGATAGAGAGAGGGTTATTAAGAGGGAGATTGAGGATACCTTGTTAATGGATCAACTAAAGTTTAGACTTGCTTTCTATCTCATAGCGTTCCGTTTTTTTAATAACATCAGAGAAGATATTATTAATCGAGATATTGAGAATATGAATAGAAACCGTTTGCTCAGGTAATTTATAAAGTTGATTATATATGTTGACAGCTATAATTATTTTTCCTATTTTTATGTAAAAGGATGTTACTTGAGCGATAAACTTAATATACTTGCAATACACAATTATTATCAGCACAGAGGCGGAGAAGATATGGTTTTTGAAGCTGAAACTGAGGCGTTGATTCAGGCGGGGCACACCGTTTTAAAATATACAAGACACAATGAAGAGTTAAATAAGTTTTCATTTTTGCAAAAAATTATGTTCTTTTTCAGATCAGTTTACAATACGGAAACTGTTAATGCTATAAAAGAGATACTTAAACACAATAACATTGACATAGCACATATCCACAATACATTTCCACTTATTTCACCGTCTATTTTTAAAATTTTAAACAAGAACAACATAAAAGTTGTTCAAACACTCCATAATTATCGTTTTATATGCCCAAACGGACTTTTTTACGATGGTGTCGCTGTTTGTGAGCTTTGCAAGAACGGCAATACTTTTTACTGTATCAAAAAAAAGTGTTACAAATCATCATTAGTATTTTCTATCCTTTACGCAATTGTAGTTAAACTAAACAATCGAGTTTTTAAAAATATGATAGACAGATACATCGCATTGACAGAGTTTACAAAAAATAAATTTGCCGAGTGCGGTTTTGACAATTCTAAAATAACCATCAAATATAATTTTATAATGCCCAAAGAACTAAAAAGGGGAGAGGATGGTGGTTATTATTTATATCTCGGTAGAATCTCCCATGAAAAAGGGATCGACTTTTTACTTGAGGTTTTTGCAGATTTAAAAGAGTATAAACTGATAGTAGCAGGTGGCGGCGATCTGTTGGAATACTACAAAATACGCTATGCAGACTCTAAAAATATTGTATTTACCGGTTTTATGTCAGGCGAATCAAAAGAAAATCTGATAATAAATGCAACCGCGATGATCGTTCCGTCAATTTGTTACGAAACCTACTCGCTCTCCCTTGCCGAGGCATTTGCTTACGGCATACCGGTTATCGGAAGTAATTTTGGCGGTATTCCATTTTTAATCAAAGATGGTTATAACGGTGTTGTAATAAAAGATCTTGAAGGCTTATGTATGAGGTTGGCTCTAGACAGATTAAAATCGGAGCGCGATAAACTCGGAGACGGCGCTTATCAAACATATCTTGATCGAATGACACCTGAGTCTAATATTGAGAAACTTATAACTATTTATAAAGAAGTCAGAGCTTCAAGTTATAATTAATAAAACGGAGTACTCACATGATAGTCGAGTTAAATATTCAAACAAAATTTAAAGAGGAATTAGTCGATATAACAGCACTTGTAAATAAAGAGCTTTTAAATGCCGCCATTTCTGAAGGGGAACTTCTTTTATTTGTTCCGCACACAACCGCAGGAATTACAATCAATGAGAATGCAGATCCCGATGTTATAAATGATATTCTTTTAGGATTTAACTCTATCGGTTTAAATAAATGCAGTTTTAGACATTCTGAGGGGAATTCTATTGCACATATCAAATCTTCATTGGTGGGGTTTTCATTAAAACTCATTGTTCATAAGAACTGTCTTTTGTTGGGTAGATGGCAAGGTGTGTATTTCTGTGAATTTGATGGTCCGAGAAAAAGGAAATTGATTTTGAAGATTAACTGATTATTATCAGAATTTCAGGAAATTCTCTTGTTTTTTAAAAATAATTAATTATTTAATTGATATTTTTACTTGTAATTTGTTATAATGCATCTTCAAAGCTATCAATTAATCGGAGTGTGTGTATGCAGTATGATGATAAGTCATTAAACAGGTATTTGAGAATGGTAGGTGGTTCCAATAAGGCTATCAGTACTCAGATTATCAAGAGGATCGATTCCTTAAAGAGTGTTTCTAATTATAAAATGGGAATTCTCGAAGATCTAATCATTAAGATATGCTGCATTGCAGATGATACTGATCCACCTTTTAACAATCGTCATATTTACATTCTTGCCGGCGATCATGGAATATATGATAGTCTTCCGGATAGTCTTAAATCTGAAGAGTCAATTGATGCTGTCTTAAATATAATAGATAAGATATCCCCGATAAATGTTTTGTCAAATATGGAAAATTTCTTTATAAAGATTGTTGATGCCGGTATGTTTGAGGATATAAATATTGACAGTTCAGATTGTATAGAGAACAAGATCAGGCGGGGTACAGATGATTGTTCAAAAGGGCCGGCAATGTCCCGTGAGGAGACAATAAGAGCGATCATAAATGGATTGGAATTAATTGTAGAGGAAAACACCAAATATGCTCCCCATATAGTTGCTTTAGGAGAGATAGGAAGCGGGAATTTATTTACTTCGGCATTGATTGCATCCGATATTCTTAAAGTTCCTGTTTTTGATCTTTTGGGGGATTTAGCAGTTGAAAATGATAAGATAATATTAAATGAACTTATAGAAAAGTCAAATCAAAAATGGAAAGATTCTAACCAAAATTGCGATATTATTGATCTTTTATCATATTTTGGCGGTTTTGAAACAGCGGCAATGGTTGGAGCTATACTCGGTTGCGCCCTTGTAAAACTCCCTGTTATTATTGATGGTTTTGCAGGACAGGTGGCGGCTTTATTGACAGATAGAATTTCCGAATTTGCAGTTGATTATATGATTGCAGGGCATAAATCCGCTGTAAAAGGATCTGAGATAATTTTATGTAAACTTGGTTTAACTCCGGTTTTGTCTTTAAACATGGAAATGAGAGAGGGAACGGGAGCTGTGTTAGCTTCAAGGATTATTGAAGCGGCGATCCGATGTTATAAGGAAACCGGTGCAGAGATAATCGATTAAACTGTTATTTATTAGTAGATCGGGATAAACAAATATGGAAAAGAAAATAAGTATCACAAAACTCATTGCTGGCTATACTATAGGTATTTTTTTCGTTCCGATTCTATTAATCTCGATTGGTTCAAGTTTGCTGTTCTGGTACTACTCCAAGAATGAGATAAAAAGAAAAAATGAGATCTATATCAGTGCTTTAACAAATAAATTAGAGATAGTACTTGAGAATGGTAAGAATATTATTTTTAACCTTTCATTATTGGATAGAATATCTGATTCCTCACCTGTGATTAAGATGCGAAATGAAATATATACCACCCGAATCGGCTCTGATAATCTCTTTGATTCAATGGTCTTCTATAATAATGACGGTGAGATAATGAGGACAATCCCTGATTCTCTTGTAATGACATATACAGAGAATAATTTTTCCGGTAAAATGCATAATGAAACTAATAACAACCGTTCGGTTTATATTGATTTTGGGTTATCTCCATACACAAACAAAAATTCTGTCTTAATAATAAGCAATTCTTTGTATGATGAGGAAGATAGAGTTGTAGTCGGTTATATTGACTTTGATAAGATTATCAGTTCGTTGTCTATATACAATACCGAAATGTCAGGCTACAATCTGGTTTTAACTAATCAGAATAATGATATTATTTTTGATTCAACCAAGTTCCTTGAAGATGACAGACAGTTCGCTGCTGATATTAAAACTTATTCCAGGCAATCAAACTTTACTTATACGAAAAACAATAAAAGTTATATTGTGACAAATAGTATAATGTCGGATTACGGCTGGACACTTTTTTTATTTGAAGACCTTAATGTTATTTATAAACCAATGCATAACCTCCATTTATTGTTTTTTATAGTACTCGGATTCGGCTTGTTATTTGCATTTCTCGGCGTATATAAATTCAGAAAGATTATTGATGTACTTACAACAATCAGTCTTCAATCAGCTAAAGTTGCACATGGTGATTATTCAATTGAGATAGAGAACAGTGTAATTAAAGAATTAAATATTGTAGCAATCAATTTTCGTAAGATGATTAAAAAAATTATTCTCCGCGAAAAAGAGCTTAGAGAGTCTGAACAAAACTATCGAAAATTAGTCGAAGATAATCTTGATTTTGTTTTTAGGGTTAATAGAAACCTTGAGTTTACCTATATCAGTAATTCTATCGAGTCAATACTTGGTTACACGAGTAAAGATTTCACAGAACATTACAGGAGGTATTTTTCTGATCAGGATCTAACATTTGAAGCAGCCAAAAAAATAAAAAGTTTGTTTTTATTAAAGAAGAGTTCAGAACAATTTAATATCGAGGTTAATCATAGAAACGGGTACAAAGTTGTCCTTGAGATACAGGTAAAATCAATTTTTAATAGAAATGAGGTTGTTGAAGTTCAAGGTGTGGCAAGGGATGTTACAACGAGGTTCTATGCCGAGAAGGAGAATGAATATCTTTCTAATTATCTTTCAAATCTCATTGAAACACTGCCGATAGCGTTAATTGCCGTAAATAGTAACGGAGTCATAACTCAGGTAAATTCAGCTGCTTGCCTTATGTTCAAAAAATCAAGATATGACTTCATTGACCATAAACCGGAGCGGGTTTTATATGAGATGAAAAGTATTGTTAAGATGTTTCCCGATATTCTTGATAATGGAAAAGGGGTTGAATTTACCGAATCTTTTAAAATTGACAATAACTCCGGTTATTTTGATGTAAGGATTATACCGCTGTTATGGAAGTCACATAAAGGGATACTACTATTAATCGAAGATATTACAACAAGAATTATTGCTGAAGAGAATCTTAGACAAGCACAAAAAATGGAAACTATCGGTACTCTTGCGGGAGGTCTCGCTCACGACTTTAATAATATTCTTGGCGGTATTCTCGGTACAGTTACCATTATCGAATATACTGCAAAGAGTAAAAAGAAGTTAACATTCAGTGCATTTGAAGAGGATATCGGTGTACTTAAAGATGCTGTTAAAAAAGCTACGGATCTCTCAAAACAGCTATTGACAATCTCAAAATCACACAGGATTTCAAAAACCAATATGGATATAAATGAGGAGATAAAGAAAGTCGTTTCAATCTGCAGTAAGAGTTTCAGTAAACTTATTTCCATTCATACAAGCTATTATAAAGAACAGGCAATTATTAATTTTTCTACAACTAATTTTGAACAGATCGCCCTTAATCTATTATTCAATGCGAAGGATGCAATAGAGATTAAAGGCGGTTCAGGAAGAATAGATGTTGACATAGGGCGTATAGCAAGCGGACCGGAGGAAAAGCGCAGACTTAATATTCAGGAAGGGATGATCTATTGGATAATTAAGATTAAAGACAATGGTTGCGGGTTTAACGGAGATTTGCGTAAACAGATATTTGATCCTTATTTTACCACAAAAGAGAAGGGAACCGGTTTAGGTTTGACAATGACATACAATATAATTAAGCAAGCTCAAGGGTATATCGATGTGTTCTCAGAAACTGATAAAGGTACAGAATTTATTGTTTATCTCCCCTATGAGAATATTGATTATAAAAACCTTGAACATAAATCTCAGGAAAAAACAAAGATTGAACAGGGGTCAGGATATATACTGCATATAGATGATGAGGATTTTATACTTAATTCAACAGGAAAGATGTTGTCTTCTTGCGGATATCTTGTTACCTCTGCAATAAACGGTAAGAATGGGTTAAAGATATATAATGAACGAAAGGACAATATCGATATTGTTATTCTAGATATAATGATGCCGGATATGTCAGGTCTTGAGGTTTTTGCTGAGATTAGAAAAATTAACAAAAATGTCAAAATTCTTCTTTCATCAGCTTTAAACCCTAATCCGGATGAGCTTAAACGGCTTAATATTACAGAAGATATACATTTTATTCAAAAACCTTATACGATTGAAGAAATTTCTAAAGTAATAAAAGACCTCATTGGTATTTAAAAAAAAACAACAAAAGTGTCTTGACAGTTTATAGTATCTGTGTTATAAGGTCAATATATTCCTCTGTAGCTCAGGGGTAGAGCAGTTGGCTGTTAACCAATTGGTCGGGGGTTCAAATCCCTCCGGAGGAGCATAAGAACCGTTTTTAACGGTTCTTTTTTTATAATTATATATCACAATCATATATATATGATTTTATAGGCGGTTTTATATGCAATACAATTTTTCAGAAACAACAACCAAAATGAAAGCTTCAAAGATTAGAGAGCTTATGAAGTATGCTTCTATGCCCGGGGTAATTTCTCTCGCAGGCGGCAATCCGGATCCTATTAATTTTCCGTTTGATGATGTAAAAACGATTATCAATAATTGGGATAAGAATAAATCAGCCGTAGCAATGCAATATGGTTCAACCGGCGGGTTTGGGCCGCTGCAAGAAATGATTATTTCAAGAATGCAAAAAAGGTCTTTACATAGAGATGGGCAATCCGTATTATTGACAACCGGCGGGCAACAGGGACTTTTTTTAATTTCAAGAATATTTATTAATCCCGGTGATGTTGTTTTAGTTGAAGATCCGTCGTTTATTGGGGCAATTGCCGCATTTCTGTCGCATGGTGCTGAGATTATCGGTATTCCGTTGAGGTCTGACGGTGTTGATTCTGAGTACATGGAAAAGAAGATCATAGATCTACAGAAAACCGGAAAAAATATTAAGTTTTTTTATACAATTCCTAATTTCCAGAATCCAACCGGTGTTACTATGAGTCAGGAAAAACGCAAAGCGATCTATGATTTATCTCTAAAATACAATTTACCTGTGCTCGAGGATGATCCTTACGGTGAGTTGTTTTTTAAAGGGAGCATAGAGGATTATAAACCTATCAAGTCTCACGGCAATAAAGCGCCGATTATCTATATTGGTTCATTTTCAAAGATACTTTGTCCGGGGTTCAGACTCGGATGGATATTTGCAGATGACATAATTGTAGACAAAGCGGGTTTAGCGAAACAATCTGTTGATGCATGTTCTTCTACATTTGGTCAGATAATTGCTCACGACTATCTTAGTAATGATGCAATCGACAGGTATCTCGTTAAAATGCGAGAGGTATATTCACATAAAAGAAACATAATGCTTAAAGAAATCGATGCAAATTTCCCCTCAACCGTTAAAACTACCAGACCGGAGGGCGGATTCTTTATATTCGTTGATTTACCGGAAGGAATGAGCGGCGATAAACTTTTTAAGATAGCAATTGAAAAGAAAGTTGCATTTGTTACGGGGGAACCTTTTTACACTGATCCTATTGAAGGAGATAAACACCTTAGATTAGCATATTCAAACTCCACTGATGAGCAGATCAAGACTGCCATAGAGCTGATAGGGAACTCAATGAAGAATTACAGGTAGAAATTTATGATTTTATTAAACGGAATTGATCTCGTGGATAATTCAAAGATCAAAAAAATGGTTGAAAAGCATCCGTTAAATCTTCAGGATATTTTTACTGAGCATGAGATAGCTTACTGCATATCAAAACCTTTTCCTTATCAGTCTTTTGGTTCGAGATTTGCCGCTAAAGAAGCGGTCATTAAGGCAGTTGATGCCGATATATGGGATTTTGATCTAAAAGATATTGAGGTTATAAAAACAGATTCAGGTAAACCGGAGATATTAATTGGATCAGAAGCATTAAACAATAGGATATTTGTTCTTTTACAGAAGAATAATTACTCTATTGCTCTATCATTATCACATGAAAAAGGATACAGCATTGCGCAGGTCATTATCTATTAGAGTGCCCTAGATTCTAAAAGATTATTTCATTGTATGATATTCTGTAATCTCTTACCAGATTAAAATAATTAATCCTGTTTCTTAATTCAATTGACCTATCAGTTCCCTCAGCAAACTTTGTTGCGAGATTAAAAAAATGGTTTCTTATGTTCATCTGATTGTTTAAGTGATTTGCATATCCGATATAGAACATTATTTCATCAATAATGTAATCATTTGTACGATATGAACCAAGTGTACTTTTTGTAACAAAATTAATAAAATCAGCTGGTCCTGAGTATGAAAAGAAGAAATTTTCTGTTTTAATTATTGTGTCATAGTAGGTCATCCAGACAATCGCTGCACAAACCAGATAAAACAGTGCATCTTCTGTTCTCTGAAGAATAGCTGAGCGTCTTCCAATCTCATAAAGGGCTTTTTGATATACTATACCGTTGATTCTGTAAATTCTAAATACATGCGCCAGAGTCGCATCATCGGTAATATTAGTTTTTATTCGATTCCAATACTCTCTGTTTTTTAGTTGAAAGAATTTTTGAGCTATCTCTCGATAAATTATATCAGCTGTTTCAAATTCTCTTTTTTTCTGATAAATACCGGCAAGTTTGTAGTTAATTTCTATCTCTTTGTCGCTATATTCAAAGTATTCTTTTTGATTTAGAGCGATTCTATATTCTCTTATCGCTTCATCAAGAAAATCAGTTAATACATATATATCACCAACCAGCTCATGAAATGCAGGATAATTATCATTTAACTGCAATTCCCGTTCTTTTTCATCTACCATTCTTCTAAGTTCAAATGCAATTTTATCAGTGTATTGCCGTGATATCTGCTGGTAATACAATTCTAATTGTTCACGGATAAGAACTTGTTTAGATCTTCTTGCAAGAATTAAGGCTTCGGCATATTCACCGGATTCAAGCTTATTTTGTGCTTGTCTTAAATATACCCAGCTAGGCTCATCCGAGTAAAGTGTTATTGTAAATAGAAAAAGAAAAATTAAAAATAGTTTATGTTTCATTGTATTCACCGGCTAATAATAATAATTCGTCAATAATATGAATATTCTTAACAGTTTTTATTTTATTCCCGTTTTTAAAAATTATTGAATTATCTTTGCCGCAAGCAACTCCAAAGTCGCATTCTTTAGCTTCGCCCGGACCGTTTACAATACATCCCATTACGGCAATTTTCAGTTTTTTCTTCAAACTATGTGCATCTATAGAATTCTTTAGGTGTTTAACGATGGATACAATTTCACCGCTGGTTCTTCCGCATGTCGGACAACTTACAATTTCAAAATCCGGTTCTCTTTTACCGCATGCTTCAAGTATTCGCTTACCGACTTTTATCTCTTCTAATTCAGTGTCTGTAAGGCTTACTCTGATTGTATCACCAATCCCTGAAAGCAATAGATGAGATATTCCGCATGAATTCTTTATTGTACCATCTATCAGATCTCCGGCTTCTGTTACACCGATATGAAGAGGATAGCCGAAAAGTTTTTTTGCTTTGGTGTTTACGGCGATTGTTTCAATCACAGAAGATGATTTAAAGGATAGTACAATATTTGAATAATTATTATCTTCAAATAGTTTTATTTCATATTGCGCAGATCTTATCATTGCTTCGATTCTGTCACCTTTTGATTCATCAAGAGCTTCTTTATTAATTGATCCGCCGTTGATTCCGATCCTTACAGGTGTTTTATGGTATTTAAGTGCATCTATTACAGATTTAATTTTATCTTTTGATCCAATATTTCCGGGATTAATTCTTACTTTGTGTACACCGGCCTCTATTGAAGCAATAGCAAGTTTGTAATCAAAATGAATATCAGCTACTACCGGTATGGGGCTTGATTCTAAAACCTTTTTAAGAGCTGTAACACTCTCATTATCGGGTATTGATATTCTGATTATATCACAGCCCTCTTTGTGTAACATATCAATTTTTGATATAGTTTTATCTATATCAGTAACCGGATTCTTAATCATTGTTTGTAACGGAATATAAGAATTACCTATATATTTATTGCCGACATTGATTATCAATTGTTACCTCTAATTGTTTTGATGTGAGTTTCTTATAGGCAGCTTGTGCCGCATTTCTTTCTGCTTCTTTTTTCGACTTTCCAACCCCTGTGCCTATCGATTCAGAAGCTATTGTTACATTTACGGTAAATGTCTTTTCGTGTTCAGGTCCATTTTCGTTTATTATTCTATAGACAGGGCACTCTTTATGCTTTTTTTGAATTAATTCCTGCAGAAGTGTTTTATAATCCAGTTCGTGTTTATCTGTGGCTGTTTTGTCAATCTCTTCAATAAAGAGTCTCAATATAAATTCTTTAACTTTAATTATACCGTTATCAAGGTAATACGCACCGATAAATGCTTCAAATAAATCTCCGAGTATTGTTTCTTTGTTTCTGCCGCCGGACAATTCTTCACCTTTTCCAACAAGGATATAATCGGGTAGTGAAATATTTCTTGCAATTGATGATAAGGATTTTTCACTAACAATATAAGACTTTATTTTAGCAAGTTCGCCTTCGGTTTTTTGAGGATAAGTCTTATAAAGATATTCGGTAATAATAAATCCTAAAACAGAATCTCCTAAAAACTCCATTTTTTCGTTATTTTCATTTGAAACTCGGTTTTCATTAAGATATGATTTGTGACATAAAGCTGTATTGTAGAGTTCCAACTTATGGTAGTTGAGTTTTAATTCTTTGAGAAATAATTTTAAGGATTGATCTCTTGGCGACTTTTTTTTCAAAATAATCTACCTTAGCCCCCATATATAAAATAAATCACAAATAGCAGTTTTTAATAACAGCTATTTGTGATCATTTCTGTTTATAAGCGGTAAACAAAAATACCACTTTTAATAAATACTATTTTCCTAATTTCTCTTCAACATATTTTACTGCTCTTCCTACAGTTGAAATTGTCTCAGCATCCTCATCAGGAATCTGGATATCGAATTCTTCTTCAAGTTGCATAATTAACTCTACTGTGTCTAGAGAGTCTGCTCCCAGATCGTCAATAAATGAAGAATCCTCTGTAATTTTACTTTCATCAACAGAAAGTCTTTCAGCTATAACTCTCTTGATTTTATCAAAAGTATCAGACATTTATTACCTCCTTAAATTCATTACAAGATGATAATTAAAGTTTATCATTTTGTCAATTAGTTTTTTCTTTTTTTTGACACTCATCAATTTTCAGAAAATCTTATTTTATCTCTTTTTTAAGAGCTTCAACCTTATCAAGTTTTTCCCATGGGAATTGTGGTCTTCCGAAGTGACCGTAAGCTGCAGTTTCCTGATAAATTGGTCTTAAAAGATCAAGTGTTTTTACTATACCGCCCGGGGTAAGATCAAAAACCTTATTAACTGCTTTTTCAATTGATTCTTCAGATACTTTTGCAGTACCGAATGTTTGAACCAATACTGATACCGGGAACGGAACGCCGATAGCATAAGCAAGTTGAACCTCACATCTTTCACAAAGTTCTGCGGCTACAATGTTCTTTGCTACATATCTTGCCATATAAGCTGCTGATCTGTCAACTTTAGATGGGTCTTTACCGCTGAAAGCACCACCGCCGTGTCTTCCCATACCACCATATGTATCAACTATTATCTTTCTTCCTGTAAGTCCTGAGTCACCATGAGGTCCACCTACTACAAATCTTCCTGTAGGATTGATAAAGAATTTTGTTGTTTTATCCATAAGACCTGTAGGATTGAGAACCGGCTTAATAATTTTTTCAAGAATTGAATTTTTAAGGTCTTCATATCCGATGTTCTCGTCATGTTGATGAGAAACTACTACGGTGTCTATTCTTTTTGGAACTCCGCCTTCGTATTCTATTGTAACCTGACTTTTTGAATCCGGTCTCAACCATGAAATACCGCCATTCTTTCGAAGGTCGGCTGCCTTCATGAGTATCTGATGTGAAAGCATTATCGGTGCAGGCATAAGCTCAGGAGTTTCTTTACAAGCATAACCAAACATCATACCTTGATCTCCGGCTCCTTGAAGTCCTTCGAATTCTTTAAGTCCGGTACCCGAAACACCTTGAGAAATGTCCGGTGATTGAGTGTGGATTGTGTTTATTACAGCCATAGAATCATAGTCAAGGCCATATTCAGGTCTGTCATAACCTATTTTTTTTGCAACACCTCTTACAATCTCTTGATAGTCGTAAGTTGCTTTTGTGGTGATTTCACCTCCGATCAATACCATTCCGGTAGTAGTAAATGTTTCACAAGCTACCCTAGACTTGGGGTCCATTCTTAAACAAGCGTCAAGAACTGCATCTGATACTTGATCTGCAAGTTTATCCGGATGCCCTTCACTTACCGATTCGGATGTAAATAAGAATCTTCTTTCTGACATTTAAATAACTCCTTCTTTTAATTTAGAATTCGGTGCAGAGCACCCTTTCGTTTTTTTTAATAATTATTACCATACTCTTTATCCGTCAGATATAGTAATATTAGTAATTAATTAAATACAACCAATAAAATTTAATATAACAGAAACAAGACTGTTTTCTGTTTTTTTTGCTATATCTATTACCTTGTCGTGATCAAGCCTCTGATCTGTAACGCCGGAAGTGTAATTAGATATGCAGCTCAATCCAAGAGTCTTAATTCCGCAATGGTTTGCAGTAATACACTCAGGAACTGTTGACATGCCTACGGCATCTCCGCCTATTTGTCTGAAGAACTTGACCTCAGACGGTGTTTCAAAACTCGGCCCCGATACACCGACATACACACCTTCTTTTAGGGGTACAGGTGAGAATTGTTTTATGGTTTTAATAAAGTCTTTTGAATATGGTTCAGTCATATCAACAAATTTTGGACCATGTTCTGATATGTTTTGACCGATAAGCGGATTAGTTCCCATCATGTTTATATGATCTGTAATAATCATCAAATCACCAGGTTTAAGATCCTGTTTAAGAGATCCTGCAGAATTCGTTATTACCAATGCTTTTACTCCGAGTTCTTTCATAACACGAACAGGCATAACAACTTTACTCATCGGAAAACCTTCGTAATAGTGTATTCTTCCAACAAAGCAAAGTACTTTTTTATCGGCAATCTCTGAGAATATCAATCGTCCTTCATGACTTTTGACTGATGGTACAGGGAAACCGGGGATATCTGAATATGGTATATCTATACCTTTAATAGATTTTGCAAAACCGCCAAGTCCTGTACCGAGAATTATAGCTATATCAGCACTATCATTCTTGATAATTGAACGGATATAATCCGCTGATTTTTTTATTTGTTCAAGCTCAGTCATAAATTATTCCCTTTTTGCAACAATAACGAGGCAATCTATCATAAAATCTCCGTATTGTCAATGAATTAAACCTTTACTAAAATTAACAAACGGTTAAACTAATTTTTTGATTCTGCCACGCCTTGGTCAATAAGTGTTTTTGTAAACTGTTTGATTTTCAATATATCTTTCCTGGAAATCTTTTCAAATTTGATTCCGTACCCTATCGGATAGATCTTACTGTCATTATTTACCCATCTGATTTCGGCAAAACACTCCATCCTTTCATCATCAAGTTCAATAATAATCGGAACATATTCTTCTACTTCAAAATCGTTTTTTTGATCAGGATCCATAACAAAAGCACCGTCAACAGATATGTCAAAGGTTTCATATACTTTATTATCCATTACTATATTAACTGTATGTTTAAATCGTTTTGACTGTTCCCACCATTTTAAATTCGGATTAAAGTATGGAGTCTTGATTTCGTGAGATACAAAGTATCCTATCGGTATTAAGAACACAAAATTTATAAGTGTTGCATAAGATGGGGCAAAAGAGAAGTCTTTACCAAACCAACTCAATATAAACATTCCTATAGCATGGATTAAAAAATAGTACCATGCCCAAAGCTGTACTTTAAAAAGTCCTATTGCCAATGGAATTGCCGATATCCAAAATAATACATTTATTATTAGAATAAGGTTTCCATCTTTAAAAATTTGTTCGTAAATAAGTATAAGATTTTGTAACGGAGTTCCTTGCTGGCTAAGAAATATCAGAAACACCATATTTCCTATGGGGTTTAACAGATATATAAGAGAAATAAATTCAATAATAAACGGTTTTTCTTTATAGCCTTTCATTTTTTTTACCTCATTTTTTTGAATCTCTAACCGGTATTATAAATAAATAATAAATATAATCAAGTATTTTTTGTAAAAAAAGAGTTTAAGGGGGGCGGATTTATTTTTTTGGTAATTTTAAAACCCCATCGTTTATATTTATTAAAGCATAAAAGCAAACGCACGAAACCGCTGTATTCGAAAGACTCCTAAGGCGCTTCCGTTCGTTTCTTTTATGCTTTACTTAAACTAATAATTTAACAAAATTACCCAAGAAATAAATTTCGCTTTTG
>CAZSQU010000019.1:0-42031 GCA_964608985.1 uncultured Spirochaetales bacterium | reverse complement strand
TTAAAGCGAGTTACACAAAAGGAAAACGCCTGTGATTCTCAGAACCGAAGTTTTTACTTTTGTGTAACTCGCTTTATTATAAACCTGCCAAAAATTAAATTCGCACCCATAAAATATATCTTAATCGATAACATATTGACTGATAAAAAACGGAGCATTGATATGCTCCGTCAGTATTACACTACAAAAATTCCTTACTAAAAAACTAACAGACCATCGCCGGCAAAGTCATCATTACTTAGATCAGTAGTGTACAAACCACTACCTGTTATATAAGCTGATATTACTGCACCATAAGATAATATCGTTTCATCATCTGTTAGATCTTGGTATTCTAAACTTGGAGTTTTATCAATATTTGTTTGAAAATACGCTTCATCCGCACTTGCAGGTATCAGATAATAACCGTCATTATCGAGTGAGTTTCGTATGTAGATAACATAGTGACCTGTGCCTCTTGATACACCTTTTCCAACAATCTGAATACAATCATCCACTTTATTACCGATCTGCAGATGAACAAAGAAATCATGCTCGTTTAGATTACCGATTATCTTGCTCCTAACTCCGTATGTTTCTCCTGCCATATCTCCATCAGTATAGATGATATGATAATTAGATCTTACATCAAGATCACCACTTGTATCGTTAAATTTAAACCAGAAACTACCGACATGATTACCATCCAACCCCTCAAATCCTGTACCGATTATCCCATACTTCCAATCGCCCTCGGTCATATAGGCCATACTTACTCGATAGTCATTATTTCCGCCACTCTCAAAAAACTTACCGCCATGAGTATATGTCTCAGTCGTGATACCATCAAAAGGAAATGTAGATACAATAGTTTTTGGGCTTGAGAATCGTTCCAAAGGGTACATTTTATAATACTCATCTGCTGAGTTAAGGGTAAAATAGATACATCCGCCGTCAATTTTACCACTGTCAAGTGCCGGAACATATTCTCTAAATGTATAGAATATTCGTGCCATATTTTTTTTGGATTCATACAATGTAGGTGTAGAAACTCTTGCCCTTATGGGTATGATTGATGGAGAAGTTGATGATGTCTTACCCATTATTCCCGGAGAAAACTTAGTACCTTTTGGATCATTGCTATCCGGTGGAATCTCACATCCAATTATTATAGAAATCAAAACGCTTAATGCCAAAAATAGCAGTAGATAAAACCTTTTCATAAATCCTCCTTTTCCCAATAAAAAAACATCTCATAAACTATAGTTAAACGGAATGTAAATGTCAAGTAAATAAAAAAACAAATTTAATTACTGTTTGTGAAGTAAAATATTTGGGTTTACTTTAACCGCATAATGCATGATAATCTACTTTACTTTTCCATTAATAAATAATTTTAATTGAATTTAATATGATAAAAATTTATAATATGTAAGTCTTATAAAGATATTATTCGAGGATTCTATATGAAAAAAGCATATAATATTGAAAATAATCACTTAGTTGAAACTCATCTTGATGAATCCATACTTGATATCTATATTGAACCGACAACAGAACAAATTAATTCTATAATAGCCGAGTATTGCATAGACCAGCACAATCTCTATTCATCCTTAGACCCGGATGAGATAGGTCGGGTAGAAATCGAAGATGATTTTACATTTATATTATTAAAAAGACCAAAAAACTACTCTTCTAAAGAACAGCTGTTTTTTAAGGTTACAACAGTGGGTATCTTTGTCAACAAAGCCAAAATTATTATAGTTATGCCGGAGGATATTCAAATACTTGAGGGTAAACAGAGTTATAGGATAAGTAACGGTATTGATATACTCTTAAAACTCATTTATGGAACGGTTTTCCATTTTCTCGGCCATCTTAAGGTTATTAATATGATTATTGACAACCTTGAAACAGAGATACATAAAAACATGAAAATTGCCGACCTGATTAAGCTCTATTCGCTAAAAAAAAGTCTCGTTTATTACACTAATGCCATTGGTTC
This sequence comes from uncultured Spirochaetales bacterium, assembly GCA_964608985.1. GTDB lineage: Bacteria > Spirochaetota > GWE2-31-10 > GWE2-31-10 > CAYYKD01 > CAYYKD01. Next base: position 40,044 of record CAZSQU010000019.1, on the reverse strand, counting down.
CAACAAGGTTGTCTTGGATAAAATTAAAGATATGTCAAAGAAATTTCATTTTTCAGAGCAAAACATAGATTTCCTCGATGATATTCTTATCGAAAACAATCAGTGCGCTCTACTTACAGAAACCTACAGCAAGGTTATCGATATACTTATTAAATCACGAGATTCACTTGCCAATAAACACCTGAACAATGTAATGAAACGGCTCACTCTCATTACAACAATTTTTATGCCACTGACACTCATCTCCGGTATTGGCGGTATGTCAGAATGGTCATATGTTTTTGGTCCCGATAACTGGTATTACTCATTTCCGATTTGTTTCTTAATAATGGGGGCTATTTCATTTTTGACATATAAAATCTTTAAGTGGAACGGCTGGACATAATACCTATTAATAAAAAATCAGAGTCTCATCTCCGCACCGAATCCTATGGAAAACTCACCTTCTTCTGATCTGTAAAACTCCAAAATCGGAATAAAGTCCTTTTTCTCAAGGGAAATGAGGTAATCAGCAAGAGCATAAAACATCCATCCCAAAAACAGAACTGAATTTGCTATGCTGAAAGCGGCGAATCCATATAAAAAATTTGTGCCGAAATAGTATGCAAACCCCTCATCTGTCTCAACATATAGTTTACCCGGATTATCATTATTCCAACTACTGTTAGTCAACCCGAAGGAATAAAAAGCTTCTTTTGCAAATACTATTGCAGGTATTGTAACGGCAAGACTGAATGTTGCAGTCCAAAATAAGGAGTAATATGCAGTATGTTTAAATTTAATTATTTTATCGTAATCAAGTGAAGAAAGATGGAATAAAACATCTGCCGTTTGATCAGTTATATTATCAATTCTTAAGGAATACCTTAATTTATCAAAATCTTCGTGTTCGGCATATATTATATATTCTCCGGTGTCAAGTTCAGTAGTAAACGGCGTTCTTCCATAATAGTTTGCGTTAATATAAACCTTAGTTCCCGATGGTTCAATTAAAAAATTTACTTTCTGAAGGGAACGGATCTCAGAAAAATCTGCATTTAAACGCAAATCCTCATTCTCAGCTAAAACTATCGGGATAACTACATTATCATAGTTCTCGCGTCTGTATTCGAGGGTATAACTCCCCGGTTTTAAGTGTTCTATCAGCAGATTTCCTTTACCTTCATATTTATTATTCAGATAGATCTGAACATCTTCATCTGCAGTAATATTTATAGAGCCGTAGTTTATCCCGAAGATATACCTGAGATTTGCACGAAGATTCTCTGCAGTCGTAAGATTAATGTTATCTGTTTGAGATATAAAACTAAAACTATAAATATCCTTTTTTTCGAGATTATTATATACCTTAACAGTAACAAAAACGCCGGTTCCAAGTCTTTCTACTTCAGAATAAAACAATAGATCCACAGGTGGGGTTCTTGTATTACAAATTTCAGATATCTGACGAAGATCTCTCTGAAAAGGGATAGTTATTGAAGGTTTATATATATCTGAATCATACAATTCAAACCAATTCATCGATATCGGACTGAATTGAGTATCCATAAAAAACTCATCAAAAACCATTTTAACAAGGTTTGATGATCGCCGTTCATCGGTTAGACTAAGTATTTCTTCTACAGACTTTTGTTGAAATGTTGCATTTGATCCTCTTTTCGACAAAAAAACTTTATATGCTTTTATTAGAGAGCTTTTTGGCGTCAATGCAATAAATCTTAGTTCTTCAAGTGTGTTATGAATAGTGTTATCAATATCACGCCTCAAAACAGGCGAAACATCCCCGACTCTTCCGTATGAACGGGAGCTCATCACTCCGATATTAACCGTAAAAATTTCTTTTAAAAGTGGATTTAAATCATCATAAGCTGTATCATTGCAAAAAATTAAAGAAGAAAAAGAAGAAATAAAAATAATCAGAAGCGGAATAGATATTCTCATTAATCAACCGATTGCTATTTTAAGCCATATTTAATGTTTTTTTAATAGCCCCGACAATTCTCTCCGGTTTAAACGGCTTAACAATAAAGTCTTTTGCGCCTAATTGGATTGACTGGATAATCAGTTTCTGTTGTCCCAATGCTGAACACATAATAATCTTAGCATTAGGATCAAACTCCATTATTGTTTGCAATGCTTGAATACCATCCATTCGCGGCATTGTAATATCCATCAAAACAACATCCGGTTTTAATCGTTTGTAAGACTCCACCGCCTCAATCCCGTTGGAAGCCTCTCCCGCCACCTCAAAGCCGGTTTTTTCAAGTGTATCCTTAATAATCAGCTTAATGAAAGCCAAATCATCAACAATTAAAACTCTAGTCGCCATATCCATTCCTAAAATTATTAAGTATATCAAGGTTCTTGATAAAACACCAATAGTTTATCAAGATACCCTATCCTGCCGAAAAATCCGCAGAATACAAAAACAAACTTTTTCGGATAATAACCAATCGATAAAGTTTTCCGAAATATACTAAGACTTTTATTCTTATAAATAATATCGAACAAACTATATATTATTAAAACATTTTTTTTCTATTTTGCAAGAGAAATTTATCTTTTTTTTAAAGAAAGTTCTTTTAATGCCACATCAAGAAAAAAATCGATATCTCCATCCATCACACCTTGAACATTACTTATCTCAGCTTTGGTTCTATGGTCCTTTACAAGGGTATAAGGTTGAAAAGTATAACTCCTGATTTGACTGCCCCAAGCTATCTCTTTTTTTTCGGGCGAATCATCCTCTCTCTCCTTATCCTGAATCTTTTTAAAATAATCATATAACCTTGATTTCAGGATTTTCATCGCTGTTGTCTTGTTTTTTAGTTGTGATCTTTCGTTTTGGCATTTAGCGTTAATGTTTGTGGGTAAATGTGTTATTCTGACTGCAGAATCGGTTTTGTTTACATGCTGCCCGCCTGCACCGCCGGCCCTATATGTATCTATTCTTAATTCTTCCTGTTTAATTTCAAATTCCAGATTATCATCAAGATCAGGCGATACCAGAACCGATGCAAAAGATGTGTGTCTTCTTGCATTTGAATCAAAAGGCGATATCCTCACAAGACGATGTATTCCGGATTCAAATTTTAATGATCCGTAAGCATACTCACCTTTTATAAGAATAGTAACGCTTTTAAGCCCGGCTTCCTCACCATCAAGTATATCAAGTAAATCAATAGTGTAAGAATGCCGTTCAGCCCACCTTGTGTACATCCTGTAAAGCATTTGAGCCCAGTCACAAGCCTCAGTACCGCCGGCCCCCGGATGAATTTCAAGAATTGCATCACGGATATCATTTTCTTCAGACATAAGTTCAAGCAGCTCAAGCCTATCCATCTCAGTCTTAAGGGCTACCAGTTCTACCTTTATTTCTTCTTCATATTCAGATGCACCGGCATCCTCTGCAAGTTGATACAAAACTATAAGATCCTCAATTCTGTTTTTAAAAGAGTGCCATGGATCAAGTTTTTTCTTCATTGTGTTTAATTTCTTTAGAACAGCATTAGCGTTGTCATTATCCTGCCAAAAATTATCATCAGACACCTGAAGTTCTAAAGCGCCGATCTCCTTTTCTGCAGAAAAAGGGTCAATTATCCTTATATATTCATCAAATTTATCTTTTAAACTATAAATATCCTGTTTATACTCTGTTATCATAATATTTATATATATATATAAAAAAACTGTTGTTGTCAAGTAACGCTATAACTGATACAGTAGATTTTTTTTATTAACTTGCTTTAAGCAGTATATTGTGATAAATGTTAAAAAAACAATATTAATTTCAGGAAGTGCCGTGATTACAAAAAATCAGTTGCGTTATTACAGCGGACTCAAAGACCGCAAAAACAGAGAAGAATGCGGGCTATTTATAGCAGAGGGTTTAAAAACAGTTACAGAAGGTGTTATTAGCGGTATTGACTGTGAGGCAATTATTGTGTCCGATAAAAGCAGCGCAAAAGAAGCTATTATTAATGATCGTTTATTTAAAAACTGCAAATTACTGCCGTTAGATCATGAGGATTTCAAAAAAATATCTGATACTGAAAACTCCCAAGGGGTTATCGGCATATTTAAAAGAGCCCCATTGATGACTAATGATATCACTTCCAATAAACTGATTGTATTAAATCAAATTGCTGACCCGAGAAACATGGGAACTATAATCAGAACTGCCGATTGGTTTGGCTATAATGAACTCTTAATAAGTGAAGACTCTGTTGATATTTTTAATACAAAGGTTGTACGATCAACAATGGGATCGATATTCCATATAAAATTCTTTGTAACAAAAGAGATAGTGCCCCATCTGAAGTTACTGCAACAAAACGGATATAAGGTTCTCACTGCCGATATGAATGGCAAAGACTACCGAAAGATCGGACAAGTGAATAACAGGGCAATTATCTTTTCAAATGAATCCCGCGGACCGGCACAAGATATACTGGATTTGACAGACGATTTAATAACCATACCGGGCGACGGTAAGGCAGAGTCTTTGAGCGTAGCAATAGCAGCCTCAATAATTATGGCAGAATACGCATCAAAATGATCTGACCCATATTATCATCTTAATTTTCTGCTTAACTTAACAGACAACTCTGAGATGTTGTAGGGTTTAATAATACTATCGGTAAATCCGTATTCAACAGGGGAACTCATAACATTATCATCTGAGTAACCGCTTGATGCAAAAATCGGTAAAGATGGATATATCGATCTTACCTGTTCAATAATATCCTTGCCGCCTTTACCACCGGGAATCGTGAGATCAAAAATCATTGCCTTAACAATATCGTTTACACCCTCTTCATTAATTCTACTCAGTAATTCTTCACCATCAAGGAATGAAACAACGGTATATCCGAATATTTCGAGCATATCCGACAGAACCGAAAGTATATAATCCTCATCATCAAGGATATATATCACCCCTGAACCGGTATGCCGCTCTTCCTCAACCAGAGTATTATTAATTTGTTCAAATTGTTTTAAAACAGCCGAACGGGGCAAATAGACATTAAACTCAGCCCCCTTACCTTCAATTGATTTAACCTCGATGGTTCCATTATGTTTCTTTACAATAGAATATGATGTTGCTAACCCGAGTCCGCTTCCCTCTTTCTTAGTAGTAAAGAAAGGATCAAATATCTTATTGATAATACTTAGAGGTATCCCCTGCCCGGAATCTATTACCGATATCTTAACATATTCACCTTTTGTAAGATCAAGAGCTATTCCGTCTTTTATTAAAACATTTAAGCAGCTTATTGTTATTTCACCGCGATCCCCCATCGCCTGTTTCGCATTAATTATCAGATTATCAATAACTTGACCGATCTGATTAGGATCGTAATCAACCATCCACAGATCCTTATCTATATTGATTTTAAGCTTTATACCTGATCCCGACAGAATAAATCCGACAGATTCTTTAACCTGTTTTCCGATATCACCATGCGCCTTATTTGGAGTTCCACCTTTAGAAAATGTTAACAACTGCCTTGCAAGGTCCTTTGACCGTGAAAAAACCTTTAATACGCCATTGATGTATTCACCTGTTAAAGCAATATCTCCATTTGCCACACTCAATCTTGCCAGATCAAGATAACCGAATACACCGGTCAAAAGGTTGTTAAAATCGTGAGCTATCCCCCCTGCGAGAAATCCCAATGACTCGAGTTTTTCAGCCCTGTTAACCCTTGCAAGAATCTGCTCTTTTTCGGTAACATCTCTAAACACAAGAACAACACCGACGATATTATTATTTTCATCTTTAATCGGCGCACCACTATCTGCAATATTGCGCCTGTTACCTTGCCTGTCGATCAACATTGTATGATTAGCCAATTCAATTATATTTCCTGTTGAAAGCACTTTTGCGACAGGGTTTTCACACACTTCTCCGGTTATTTGGTTGTATATATGAAATATTTCAGTTAGAAATTTTCCTTCAGCTTCTTCATTGGACCATCCGATTAATCTTTCGGCAACCGGATTAATAAGAACAGCCTTTCCTTCTATATCTGTGGTTATTACTCCGTCACCAATACTCTTAAGCGTTACCTTTAACCTCTCCTTCTCTTCGGCAAGCAGCCGTTCATTCTGCTTTCTATTTTCAAGCTCTGCTTCGAGGTCATCCATCATCTCATTAATACGGATCCCCATCTTTACAAACTGTCTTGCAAAATCATCTATCTCTTTTATCCATGAACTTCTGATCGGTGTCTCCAGCAATCCGTTGCCGATCAATGCTGCATCTTTATCGAGTTTTACTATAGGATCAGATATCAACCTTGCTATCAGATAAGCAATAATTATCGATATTAATACAGATATAAGTATAAGCACAAGGGTTCTTTTGTTTGCTATATAAATATCAGACATGTTTTTTCGTTCGGGAATAATACTGATTATATAGAGTTTCATATTACCTACACCGGCAAAAGGTAAAACATCAACATAGTATTTGTCATCATTTGTTGACATCTCTAAACTCTCGGGATTATTTATCTCTATCAAGCTCTCATATCTTTCCTCAAGGATGAGCCCGATTTTCTTAATAGCCGATGATGTTGACTCGGAAATTCTGAGATATTTGAATGTATTTGTCTCCGGATATATCTGTATCATATTTTCCTGAAAAGAAGAGGCATAAATCTCACCATTAGTATTTACAACGACAGCTGCTCCCGATCTTTCATTCATGTAGATTTGTTTCAGATAGCTGCTTATACCTGATAGGAATATATCGACGCCTGCTACCCCCAACAACTCACCGTTTTTATAAACCGGCGCCGAACAGGTCATGGCGACATCGTTGCCTGTTGCTATAATATATGGAGCACTCCATGACAATGCCCCATTGCCGACAGCTGAGATATACCATGGTCTCCTTGTAGCATCGAAGAACGGTATTTCAAATAACAATTCTCCTAATTCACCTTCCTGAATTCTATATTTATAAAAATGCCCTTTCTTATAATCATCGGTATATATCTTATAAAGCGCGTTTCCAGTGCCGATATCCCGCCCCGCATTAATCATTCCTCCGTCAGTATTACCGAAATAAAAACTGTTTATTGTCCTCATGTATCTTGTCTGATCATAGAAATGTTCAAACAACGCATTCATGTCCCAATAATCTATCGCACCTGAACCTATAAGTTTAGCATTCATACCGACAATATTTTGAGGAGGTATAAAAAACATCGATAATCTTTCGGATATCCTTACCGACTGCTCATGATTAAGCATTTTTAATAGGGTGGTTACAGATTTCTTACTGTTAGTGTAAGATATATATGAAACAACTAAGGCGATGCCGCTTAGAATAACTACAAAAGATATTAGAATAATTGTCATTATTGATACTTTTCCGGTAGCTTTTTTCAATTATATCTCCATGATCTATAAAATCACTCTGATCCTTGTAATCAGAAATATCAAAACAGACACGGCACAAGCCAATGCCGGTGTAAATATCCATCCTGTAAAGACCCTTAATAGAGAATATAGATTTACCGTCTGAACACCCTTAATAAAACCAATACCTATAACGGCCCCTATTACTGCTTGAGATGAAGAAACCGGCACACCAATAACAGCAAATATATGTACAGTTATTGAATGGGCAACAACAACAACCAGAGCCGATAGAGAGTCAAGCTTCACTATAGAAGTACCGACCGTTGCCATAACTCTTCTGCTGTATGTCAAAACCCCCAATGCTATACTGAAACTACCGATCAATAATGCTTGAAACGGGGTAATTATACCTCCCGCAAATACGCCTGCTACATTTGCTACATTATTAGCACCAAGTGCATAAGCGCCGTAACATCCCGCAAAGACAAGCCCCGCCTTTATAAATGAATCAACATTAAAAATTGTAGGCCTTACAAATCTTAATACAAACATAATAATATTATAAACTATTATTGCAAAAATTATACCACCTATAGGTGTTGCAATCCAACAAATCACTATCTTCTTTAAACCGCTCGTATTAACGGCACCGTTCATAATCCCTATTCCGATAATTGCACCGACAACTGCTTGAGAAGTACTTATCGGCAGTCTCATTATGGTCATAATCGTAACTGTTATTGCTGCCGCTAAAGATGAAATAAATGCAGTTTGTACTCCGCTGCCCGATATACCGGCCAATGTATCAATACCCGCGCCGCCCTGTAATAGAGCACCTGCTATTATAAATCCGGCGGCGAGTAGTGCGGCATAACGGAATTTAAGCATTCTTGTCGCTACAGCCGTCCCAAAAACATTTGATGTGTCGTTAGCGCCAAGCGCCCACCCCAAAAAAACAGCACCGGCAAGGGGTAAATAGACCATTATACAAACCTCTTTATATACAGAATGATGCCCTTATCACCTGCTGATTCACAGAGATCGGAAAGCGAGCCGATTGTTTTAATCACATCTCTAAGAAGAATTTTATCAAACTTATCGATCTTTGAATCAAATATAGTTTTGATAATACCGGTCTGCAGAGTATCACACACATGTTCCAGCGTTTTAATCTGTTCAAAAAAGTCTGAAACTGTTTTTCTTCTGTAAAAAAGATCCTTTATAAGCCCTATAAGTTGAACATTCGTCTGTTCTGTAGTTGAAAGCATCTCTTTAAGCTGATCTTCAATCTTTTCCGGAAAAACAATATTTTGAGAATAAATATCGTGCATTATATGATTAGCTGTATCTGTGATGTCATCTACACACTCAAGTAAAACAAGTATATCCTCTCTTGATTCCGGCAGTAAGGATTTTTTGTAAAAAAGCTCCCTGATCTCTTTTAATAAAGCATCTGCTCTATTCTCCAGTTTATGAACAGATTCCATATTTACAAGAAATTTTGCACTATTGGCATCTTTAATAAACTTTTTTAATGATTTCTGAAACACATCAACAGTTTCCTGTTCTATTTCAAGAAAATCAATTATCTTACCGTAAAGAATCCTATTCTGCTTATACAAAAAAAACATTTTTAACCATCCAACATATCAAGATATTGTGCCAACTCATCCTTCAACGAAATATCAATCTCAGAATTATCAAGAAGTCTTCTAATTTTCATCTCATTCTTTTTATTGTTTCTTATAACAGTGTTCGTGAATTTTCTATCAAGATCGCCAAACAGAGGCAGTTTAGCAACATTTTCTCTTATATCCTTTGTAAATGGAATAAAACGATAAAAAATTGACCTTACAACCTTATTTAGTTTTGGAACACCTTTTGATTCAAAATCTATCCACAAACAGTAATCCGCGGCAAAACGGTCACGGTCCATCTTGAGAGAACTAAACTCTTTCTTTATCTTTTCCTTAGCTTCAAGAGATAACTCAGGATTCTTATGATAGTATTGCGAATAATCATAATAAGAACCGCAAAGCCCACCCTCAACAGCATCCATCCAGTTAGTTGCCATATTCTTCGACAACTCCCATCTGAAATGAGCTAATGCCCAAAGGAGTGCCTTATTCAGATCAGAGTTAAATATTGCAGGTACAACAAACCGACCTCTGCTAGTTCTGATATTATTTATCATCTCCTGCCACATCTGAACCCTGAGACCGGCATTCGGAACAAGTATAAAATATGGCCTTATCTCTTTCTTTATCAGTTCACTTTTACCGGGAGCTTTCCATGATGACTCCCTGAAAAATAGTGAGAAATCAATCATTACAATCCGTTTTATAAACGATTCAAGCTTCTTTGGGGTAACAAGTACATTGCTTAATTGCCCCTTGATCGATTCGTCGTTAAGGTATGGGATATATGCCCGAAGATTGTTTGAGGTGATTCTAAGGCAACTTTTTACCATATTGGCAACCTCGAATTCAAGTCTGCCCATCGGAGTATCCTCTATAACTTTTTCATTTTTACCGAAAGATCGTTTGATCTCCTTTGAAAACAGTTCTCCGGTTTCTGTAAGACTCGGCGTTTCTGTACCGTTATAAATAAGAGTCAGATACTTATAAAGACCAATAATCGGGAATTCTAATTCTTCACCGGATTCAAAAAACTCAAGTCCGTTGACAAGATAATCGAGATTCTCTTCATTCAAAAGGTTTTCACTAATATATCCGTAATTAAGAAACAACCTTACAGCCAAAGGAATATTTGACGGGTCCGAAATACTTTTGATAAAACAAGCAAGGTACAGATCAATAAAATCATCCTGCTGTTTCTTTAATATAGTACGGGTTTGTTTACCGAAGAGATCATTCATGTCCAGTTTGTCAATATCGAGAAGATTTCGGATTATTGTAGATTTTTTTTCTTCCTTAAAACCCGCATAATCTATAATTAGCTCTGTGGATCCTTTTAACTTGAGTTTAATACCGCTTGTTGACACTACCGCCCGTTTTTCATCTTTTTGTTTCGATGAATCGGCATTTAAAATATCGTATTTCTTAAAAACCTCTGTGTATTCCTTACCGGTCAACTGTTTATGAAGATGCTCGACATTTCTGCACAATACGACAATCGATTTTGTAATATCCGGAGTTGTTCTCTGGCTTTGCCTTATCTTATCTGCATCAGCGACAATTAAATTAAAAACCGAATCCGGCTCAAAGAAAAGAGTGCTTAATTTATCCTCGACAGTTGCGGTTATCTGTTCAATCTCCGAGTTGAGCCGGTTCTGGTACTCCTGAATCATCTCATGCAAATGCAGAAATACTTTTATATCGCTCTTAATTATTGCGATAAATGCCGCGGGATTTGCCTTTAATATACCATTGAAAAACTCAACGGTTTTCATATCAAAATTTCTTAACGGGTCGCGTTGCGGATCATTATAATTCTTCCCGATAAAAACCGAGTTATCCTGGGACAAAAACCGTGAATCAACCTTTACCGGTATAATACCGCCGCTGGAAACAAACAATTTATAGTATTCATCATTCTGATTATCCACAACAATCGCATAAAAAAGTTTAAGATTATCTATCATCTTTTCGGCGAGTCCTCTGAATCCGGCAAGTTTCTTCAGCGAAACAATGCTTTTCCGTACATCCTCTTTCATAGAAACAAGTACATTCATACTTATCGGCGGATTGTTTATAAAAAAACTGACAAAGTCGTTATCATTGATATTATAAGTTGTTATAACACAATCTGTCATTGCAATAAGGGAACTTGACTGCTGATCACTGTTAAATAGATTAGAAATACCGAAAATTGATGGCGACTCAATAATACCTATCCGCCTGCTCCTCGAAAGGATCTCTTTTGAATCAAAACCGGCTATATTTGATCTGCATCTCAATATCTCAAGAGTACCCGAATGAATAAAATTTATATTCTTGCGAGTTGACCCTTGAGTTATTATCACACTCCCCTTAGGATAGTTTTTTTTCTCTGCAGTATAATTTTTGTTTTCCACTATTGCCCCGTTTTATATAGAATAAACCTCTTGATTTACGATTTAAACTTAATGTTATTTAATAATATTTTCGACAAAAAATCAACCGTTTTTAAACAGTTTAGTATAAATAAAAATAAAAAAGCGGTCATCAACAGACCGCATCATCTTAAATTGATATTAAAATCAAACTAATTTTTATTCCGAAACGATTTTCCCGAGTGCAATCGAATACCCGGTATATATCTCCGGTAAATATCCTGCATAAATTCCACCATACTCATTACCCATAAGATTAAATATTAATCCTAAAGCAAACTCGTGTCTTTGTATTATAGAGGGGGATTTTATCTCATACCCCCATGTAAATCCTGTTTCAATAACAGGCAAATTCAGCGCAAAGAATGTTGCCCCGTCGGGAGTTAGAGGTACAACGGTATGATTCTCAAAATAGCAGAACGGATATTTGTATATTGCAGGATAGGAACTGTTGTATTCATTTAACTTACTATTAGGAAAATTTGGAAAATAACTGTAAAAAACGCCGCCTGTTATTGATAATCGCGGCCCATAGTAGAATCTTGTGTTTTCAGATGTCTTATAGTCACCGACAAATTTAAAACCGGTGGTATAACTTAAAGAATATTTATAAAAATTACTGAATAGAGATTCTGTTCCGAAAGAGAACATAATCGATGCTCTTTTTATATCATCTTCATGAAGCTTGAACTTAAACTGGTTATCAAATACTGTACTTATTTCTGTATAATTCTTAATCGGTTCAAAATAAAGTCCAACTTCAGAGATGGTCTGATATTCCATCATACCGTTAACCCCGTGCCTTGTCTGAACACCTATGTTTGTAATAAATGCAGGCAAATTATAGGTTAACGCCACACTAGTACCGGCTGTACCTACAACCTCATGAGTTCCCTGAGGCAAAACCTCTGCAGTTTGATTAAGAGAGGTTGTTCTGCATGAAAATAACAAAAAAATCGATAAATAGATTGTCAATGCCGGCAATAGTAGTTTCTTCATTATTAGTCCCTTTGCTTTTTTAAGTTATCAATCTTATAACATATTTAACTAAAACCGTTCCATATATTTTTCACGGAACTAAGCAAATTTTTTGTAGATATTTCTTTCAGATGCTTTTTTTATTTTTTTAACATTTACTAATTAAGGATTTTTTTATATATATGTATCTCGAACTTTTATAACATAAGGCTACAAAATGACAAACAGAAACGGATATATGCTGCATGGGTCTCTTGCAAAAAGGGGATATGACTGGTGGTGGCACTCATTTAACGGGGTAAATAAAATCACCGGCGAGATAAAGCCGTTTTTTATTGAATATTTTTTTATCAATCCCGCAATAAGCAGGGATAAAGTTATTCTCGGGCAATTACCCTCAAATGACAATAAAGCCCAAAAACCCTCCTATGCAATGATCAAAGCCGGTGCTTGGGGCAAAGACAAAGCTCAAATTCACAACTTCTTTCCGATAAATAAAAGCTTTGCATCAAAAGAGATGATGAAAGTAACTATCGGAGACAACTCGGCAGATGACACTGCTCTAACAGGTTCGGTAACACTTAGCGATGATGAGGCAAAAAAACACCCCGAATATATGTCACAATCAGGTACAATGTCATGGGAACTGAAACTCGACAAAAAACTGAAGTACAGTGTAGGTTACGGGGCATCATGGTTTTTTAGAGCAATTAATACATTTATGATGTACTGGCATGTTGAAGGTATGCGCACACTTTACAGCGGAACAGTTAAATATAATGGGGTGGAATATGAAGTCAGACCTGAAACATCATACGGCTATCAGGACAAAAACTGGGGTTCAGATTATACAAATCCATGGATATGGCTTAATTGCAATAATTTTACAGATCAAAAAACAGGCTTACCAACGCCGGAAACAAGTCTTGATGCCGGAGGCGGGCGACCGGTAATGTTCGGCAGGAGTTTTGACCGCAAATTTCTTGTTGCATTCTATCATGACGGCAAAATGTACGAATTTAATTTCTCAAAATTCTGGCGGGGTGATAAACAGAAATTTGAATGTAAGGTACTCGATGATCGTGTAACATGGCATGTTGATTCGTGGAACAACAAATACAAGATTGAGATAGATTTCTACTGCCCTCTTGAAACAATGCTGCTTGTTAACTATGAAAATCCTGACGGTTACAAAAACCACAAAAATCTCTACAACGGCGGTTACGCAGAAGGAACTGTTACCCTTTCCCAAAAGAAAGGTAAAAGCTATGAGATTATCGGAAGTTTTTACGGAAAAAACGGCGGTTGCGAATACGGGGAGTATTAGTCTGCATTAATAAATTTCTTCATAGAGATTAGTGCCTGTTCCGAAATAAACTTTTTTTTATCACTGCCTTTTATCTTACGGGGCACATCTATCTTTCCGGTTAAAAGTCCGAAATTTGAGGCCATCGGCTGATAATTCTTATTCTCTGTTACCGTGTAGCGCTGCAGTGCCCCCATCATTGTATCCTCCGGCAGATAAACACACTCGCCTTTAATCCGTTTATCGATCGCATAAGCAGTATAGATACCGGAAGCCGAGGACTCGCAATAACCTTCAACACCGGTTATCTGTCCGGCAAAATAGATATTTGAAAGATTATTTGCAGAGATCGTTTGAGGGTCTAATATCTTTGGTGAATTAAAAAATATATTTTTGTGGATAACCCCATATCTTAAAAACTCGGCATTCTCAAGACCGGGAATCATACTGAAAACTCGTTTTTGTTCAGCCCATTTTAGCTTTGTTTGAAAACCCACAAGATTATACATAGTTCTCTCACGGTTTTCTGCTCTAAGCTGAACTACTGCATAAGGTGTAACACCTGTTACAGGATCAACTATTCCCACCGGCTTCATTGTACCGAAAGCCAGAGTCTCCCTTCCGCGCAAAGCAATGGACTCCACCGGCATACATCCTTCAAAAAGCATTTTTTCTTCAAAATCGCGGGGAACAGACTTTTCGGCTTTAATTAACTCGTCAACAAAAGAATAGTAAAGATTCTGATCCATTGCAGAATTCAGATAATCCGGTTCACCTTTATCGTATCGTGTCTGAAAAAAAAGTTTATCCATATCAAGTGATTCAGCACTTACAATAGGAGCAGCGGCATCAAAAAAATGAAGACTCTGTTCTCCAAATATTTCTTTCATAGAATAAAACAATGGTTCACTCGTTAAAGGTCCCGTCGCAATAACTGTAATATGTTCATTATTCATTAAGAACGGCTTTATATCTGTAATTTCATTATTATTTATAGAAATCCCTTCAGTTTCTTTGAGTTTTGTTGTAATGTATTCCGCAAAAATATCTCTGTCAACAGCAAGCGCCTGTCCTGCCGGAACAGATGAATAATCTGCCGCTTCAAGTATCAATGAACCAAAAAGGCGCATCTCCTCTTTAAGCAATCCATGACCCGATGCAAGTGATATCGATTTTAAAGAATTTGAACAAACAAGCTCACCAAGGTTAGCGTTTGTATGGGCAGGGGAGAATTTGTCGGGTTTCATTTCATAAAGGTTAACTTGATATCCCTTTTTTGCAAGAAAGTAAGCCGCTTCAGATCCGGCTAATCCGCCGCCGAGTATATTTATTAACATTTTAAAACCCTCATTCTAACTGAAATAATCTGCATAAAGAGAATTAACACTAAAATCCTCAAAATATCCCATCGAGAATAATGCATGATAGAGAACTATTGCGGCGCTGTTTGAGAGATTGATAGACCTTACTTTTCCGGTCATTGGTATGGTTATCGTATCATCTCTGTTTTGCCTTAGAATTGACTCAGGAATCCCTGTTGTTTCGCTTCCAAACATCAATATGTCGTTTTTTCTATATTCAATCTTAAAATATGGGTTTGTCCCTTTAGTTGTTGCAAAAAGAATTCTATTTTCTTGATGCTTTTCCTTGAAATCATCAAAACTGCCATAAATTTCCAGTTTTAGATGCTCCCAATAATCAAGACCTGCGCGTTTAAGATATTTATCGTTTAAACTAAAGCCCGTTTTTCCGACCAATGCAAGCGGTATATCGAGTCCTACACACAATCTTGCAATGTTTCCGGTATTCTGCGGTATCTTCGGTTCAAAAAGTGCTAACTTTACCATTTACATAATATAAAAAAATAATTATAATTTGTCAATAGAGGAGGATTTATGGAGATTCATAATACAATGGAGGATGTGGTACTAAGGTACCTTGATGAATTCCTAAAGGCAAAAAAAGATATTTGTAAATGTGATCAATGCCGCCTTGATATGGCTTGCTTTGCCTTGAATAAGATCCGTCCGCTTTATGTGGCCTCGGGCAGGGGTGTTGTTCACACGGAATTTAACAAAAGACAGAATGCCCAGAATGATATAGATGTTTTAAGTACAATATCTGAAGCGGTTACCGTTATCTCATCTACAAGAAGACATGAAAACGATAAACCGGTTGAATTAAAAGATGATAACTACAATGATTACGGTAATTTTGAAACAGAAGGCAACTTTTTTTATAATTTCAGCCAGATTGTAGGAAGAGTACTCGATGCGGAAAATATGCTTCCTTTATCAGATGTTAAAGTCGAACTCTTCAGCTCACTTGATAATAAACACGCCAGAATGTTTTCAAAACGATGGAAAAACCCGTTGACAATAGTTGAAGCGATGAAAGGGATATTCAACTTCTGGCCTGAACCGGTTCTAACCAATCAAGACGGAATACAAACAGATTTTCAATATTCTATCAGAGTTTCTTGCGAAGGATATGAATCATTGATGAGAACTTTTGATATCAGGGTTATTTCCTCATCAAAACTAAAAAGAAGTATAAATAAAGACAACATCTATTATCTTGAGGATATATATCTTAGTAAGGAAACTGAGTAACCGGTTCTACTCCTATAAAATATCACCGGATATTACAGCGCAACCTTGATTACCCCTTATATAGTTTAGTACAAACTGTTCGTATTTCATTATCAAGAGTTCATCAGGAAGTGTCTTACTGTAATGGTCAAGATCGGCAAGGTACTTTGTCATGTATGCAATATGGCTTACCGTGTAATTCTTTCTTCCGCTTTCCATCTCTGCCTGTTGCTTCTTACCCCTCACACCCAGACTGTTTAATGCCTCCTGAGAGGTTCTATACTGATTAATTACCAGGTCAAGGTAGTTTAAGAATCTTCTATGTGCCCATGATATCCCGCTGACAATAGTTCTGTCTTCACCGTAAAATAGTACTCTAACTATATCGATTGCCCTGTTTGTGTCCTTTTCTAAAATCGCATTATACAAATTGAAAGGATTTTCTTCTTTGGTATGCGCAAAGAAATCCTCCAAAAAACCGGAAGTAACACTATTAGTCCCCTCGGTTGACCCTCTAAGTGAAATCGCGATCTTATCTATCTCATATCGCAGCTGCTGTTTGTTATTTTCCACAAGCTCTAAAAACAACCTTACGGAGTCATCATCAATGAAAAGTCCGTTTTTTTTGAATTCAGCTTTTAACCATGCTGTTTTCTGATTTTCAAACAATTCCCAGAATATTACGGTCTGATTATTCGATAGATATTTACTTATACTGTCAGACCGTTCCATTTCATCTGAACATAACACTATTAAAGTGTCTTTATCGGGTAATGTCATTCCACGGGGTTTCAGAAGGTCATATATCTTTTTTCGTCCATTACCACCTTTCTTTTTTTCGGTAAATACAAATGCATTCTGTTTATCATCATAAACAAAGAGTTCTGTAAGATCCTTAATCTCCTGTTCCGATTTGAATGATGATTTAAGTTTTTCAAAACTATTTGGGTTAAATCTTAACGGAATCATAGCCGATTCGATGATCTTATCTAGATCAGAACTTCCGCTGCTATAATCCTTAACCAGTATTATCCGTTTCTCACCGAACAATGATGAAGTTTGTAGATTCTCTAAAAAAGCAGAACCGTCAATATCGCTATTTCCGTAGTAGATAATCTCAATAAATTCTTCTCCACCGGCGAATAACCCTTTAAGCGCCTTATAAGCATCTTCCCGTTCACCAAGCTCCGGCCCGAAAAATCTGTAAATATTATCGATCTTCTTTTGTTTAATCAGACCGTTAAATGTATTACTATCAATTGCCATCTTAATCCTTTTTAATCTTCTTTATATCTATACCGAGTTTTGCCATTTTTGAATGTAGATTACTCGAGTATATTCCTAATGCGGCGGCGGCTTTGCTGATATTATAATCGCTTTCGATGAGTTTTTTCTCAATAAAATCTTTCTCAAATTCATCCCTTGCATGACTAAGCTTGAAGTTATCGTACCGCGAACCGCCCCCGGCTGATGGTGAATCGATCATTTTATATTCATCGAGATGTGTTTTAATATCATCAATACCGATTATATCGGAGGTAACCATAATAATAAGTCTTTCAACAATATTCTTCAACTGCCTTACATTCCCCGGCCATTTATAATCGGTCAGATAATCAAGTGCTGCCCTGTCAAATTGTTTTTTACTCTCCCTACCGCTGAAATTAGTATTCTCCTTGTAGAATTTATCAACAAAATATTTAATCAATAAAGGGATATCCTCAACACGCTCCCTTAAAGGCGGTAATACAAATGGGATTACATTTAATCTATAATAGAGATCCTCTCTAAAATTACCGGATTTAATCTCCTCTTTCAGATCTTTATTAGTAGCGGCAATAATTCGGACATCAACGCGTATCTCATCAGAACCGCCCACACGACTGAACTTCATCTCCTGTAACACCCGTAAAACCTTTGCCTGAGTTGCAAGAGACATATCCGCAACTTCATCCATAAAAAGGGTCCCTTTATCGGCAAGCTCAAATTTGCCCATTCTATCAGAGATTGCTCCCGTAAAAGCCCCTTTATTATGCCCGAATAACTCCGACTCAATTAAATTCTCCGGTATAGCAGCACAATTAATCTCAATAAAAGGATAGTTTCTTCTATCTGACTGACTGTGTATTTCTTTGGCAACAAGCTCCTTGCCCGATCCGTTCTCTCCAAGTATAAGTATTCTCGCATCGCTTCTTGCAGCTTTATAAATCAGCTCCTTGATATCTTCCATGGATTGCGATACACTTATCATTTCATCATTGCAAATTATTTGTTTATGTTCAGATTTTACGGTTTTGGATTTCCTGATCACCTCTATGATGTTAATCAGCTTCTCTATTGATAACGGCTTCTCAATAAAATCAAATGCACCGAGCTTTGTAGCTTTTACGGCAAGGTTGATTTTGGCATGACCGGAGATCATAACCACCTCAACGGCCGGGTACTTTTCCTTTATTTTCTGCAAGACATCAATACCGCCCATCTTCGGCATCCATACATCAAGAAAGCAAATATCAATTTTTTCGGAATTTAGAACCCCGTCAACCTGATCACCATCCTCAGCAGTAAAAACAGAATGCCCTTCGTCAGTCAAAACATCTTGAACAACTGTTCTGATATGCTCTTCATCATCTACTATAAGAATATTCATTCTATCCCCCATAGACAAACCCTCAATAATGGTACTACTTAATAATCGGTAACTCAATATAAAATGTTGTTCCGGTTCCCTTTATTGTTGTGTAATAAATTCTACCGTTATGATCGGCAACGATCCTTTGAGCTATGGCAAGTCCCAAACCGGAACCGTCTTTCTTAGTCGTGAAATATGGCTCAAAAATATCCTGATCAGCCGGCGTTTCGATACCTGAACCGTTATCCCTTATAATGATAACAACATAGTCATTATAACCGATAATTTTTTTATCCATAAATATCTCAATCTTGCCGTCTTTTTGTGTGTCTTTAATCGATTCAATAGAATTCTTAATAAGATTTGATACTACACTTTTAAACTGATCGGGATCTCTATTGCAAATGTAATCCTGACAGGTTGAAACAAAATCGAACCATACATTCTCTGTACCCGAATAAAGTGTAATTATATCCTTTACAAGCTCAACAATACCACCGCGAGTTTTTAAAGTATCGTTCATTAAAGCAAAACCTGAAAATCTGTTTAATAACAGATCCATTCTTTCAACCTCACGGATTATTGAATCTACACCTTTTTTTATCACCGCATCGAAATCCGGAGCATTTTCAGTGTACTTTTTTATTATTCTTTGCGATGAGAGTCTTATCGGAGTAAGAGGATTGCGTAATTCATGTGCCAGCCTTCTTGCTATCTCCTGCCATGTTGCAACCCTCTGCCCCTGCAGAATCTTTGATCTGTCCATCTCAAGTTCACTTATCATTAGATTGAACGAATTAGACAAAACCTCAAATTCATCACTGTCTGAACCGATTTCAAGCTGAAAATCATAGTCCCCGATGCTTATCCGCTTAATACCGTCAAACAACCCTCTAACCGGTTCCAGTAGTCTTGCAGTCAAGAATATTGTTATAGCAAGGACCACAAGTATAATTGGAAAAAGCATACCGACAAATATTATTGCAAATCCCCTGGTGAGAAACATCTTATAGACATTTAGAGTGTTGTATTGCGCTAACGCTATATCGATCTCACCGGTTGCCTTAACAAATTCGGGAACTATAACAGCGGCTATATTTATATAGCCGACCATTCGGCTGTTTTGTTTACTTATAAGCCGTACAGGAAGTATCAAATAGGCTTTTTCTTCAAATTCTAATGTAAAATAATTATCAGATATCTCCGATGTTGTTTCGCCTAAATCAGATAACATCAGGGCCTGCTCCCCCAAATACTCTTGAGAATTAAAAATCATCTCTCCTGTCTGCATTATTATCTGCCCAGAACCATTCCACACACTAACATTTACAACATCTTCGTTTATTATCCGTTGATATTCTATCTTATCAAGCGGGGTATTATCAATAAAACCGGCTACTTGGTATGCCGAGTTGTTTAACAGCTTTTTTTTATCATTATAATAACCTTTAATTACCGCTTCAGAATACTCCAGTGCATTACCCATATTCTTTGAGAACCAGATATTCATTGAAGACTCTATAAATTTCATTCCGATTCTCATAAAAGGAACAACCGGTATCATAGTGATAACAAGAAAAAAAACAGTCAGTTTAAGTCTGATCCTTGCACCGAAAACCTTTTTGAAAGAAGAAATAATTAGTTTCAGAAGATAAACAACAATAAAAATAAGCAGAACTAATGATATAAGCACAATAAAAAATAAAAGATTCTTCTCTTTTTGAATCATTGCACTTAAGCTGTCTGAAAATATTTTCTGTACGAATCTGTCGGTATAGAAAGTTACCACAATCCAAAATACAATAGCAGGTATTATTAAAGCGTTTCTACGAAAAAAACTGATTGTCTTATTTATCCTTGACCTCTTCAAAACACTCTCCGGCAATCAGCCCATATTTTAATCTATTATAACATCAATTTTGTTTCCCGTAATCCTATAAAGACCGGGTTGCCGCCCGATTTTAATATATTTAAAAGGGGGCGGAATCTCCACTGAGTAATATGAATACAAATAATCAAGCTTACCGCTGTCCCCCCTTTGAAGAACGGTCTCCTCTTGAATAATCGTTCCTGAGAAAGGCAGCAGAATATCGTGCATCTCTGCAAGACTATTATAAACTACAGATGAACCGTCCCGGTCAAAAACAATATATCTGTCATCCCACCGATTATAGTTAACAATCAGACTTTTTTTCTGTTCAAAAACCTCTCCGCCAACTTCCAATCTGTAATAACAATCGATATAAATCCTGTTAAAACTATCTATAGTCTTTGTTATATCTTCAATTATAAGTTCTCTATCTGCCTCAATACTTATTTTCAGATTATCATCTTCAATGAAAACTACAACGCCATTTGAATTACCTGAACATCCGGCAATAACAAGCATAACAATAATTAAGAAAAAAACATGATTTCTGCACATAACTAAAATTCTTTCTTAAAGAAAGACTCAAGCGCCTTTAAAGCCTCTTCCTCATCCGAACCTTCAATTCGGATAGATATCTTTGATTTATGGCAAGCCCCCAGTGTCAACACACCTAAAATAGACTTGGCATCAACTTCACCCTCATCATTTGCAAAGAATATATTTGATTTAAATGAATTGGACAATTTAACAACCTCACCTGCAGGTCTTGCGTGTAAACCGGTTGCCCAAATTATCTCTACAACTGTTTTTTTCATAATAATCCCGGATTGCTAAAATCAACCATAATTTATATCTCATATCCCCAAGAAATTCCATTTTAAAATTTGTAAAATAGCGGGGTAACGAACTTAACCGTTAGCCCCGCTATTTTACACTATTTCTGATAATAATTCAATCAAAATATTCTTATCCATTTACCATTATCTTCTTTGAATAATAATGAAAGTTTATCATCATTTTTATCAACATAAACATCATAATGGAAATCCTGATCCATTATCCTTTTTTGAGCATCTATGAGAGCTGCCATCTTAACCGGTATTATCATCTCAACTTTTTGTTTCTTTACATTTTTGCCCTCATCTTTGATAGACCACACCTCATAGTTATCACTATCCTTTCTGTCAAAAAGATAAAGGATATCATCATCGACCTTTCTAAGAAATCCGGGAGCAACTTTACCTTCATCATTAATAAAATTAAAACCAAGAAATTCTATGTGCTCCTCTTTCATTTGCAAAAAGGCATCAATCAAAGTAGTTGGCTTTTCATTTATCCTGACATCTCTTGTCGGTTCAGGCATATTCTTATCATGTTCATAATAAAAATCAACTTTATCAGCAGAACTACTTCCCGAGTGATCCTGTATCCTGTTTTTTTCTCTGTTTATTTTGACATCCATTTTATGAATAATCTTATCGATGGCAGTGTACATCTCATTTGCATTGGCCTCAAAGTTATACTGACCAAACCTCGGCATATTAAATCTTGCCTCAACTTTAAATGTATGTTTTTCTGAATTTAAACTAAAAACAAGATCATTAATATGCCCTTTAAAAAAACTCAGTTTTGATGCCCTTTTTTTAATATAATTTTTCATCCTTTCAGACACAGTAAATGAGTTGGATCCTTGAACTTGAACATTCATACTATCCTCCAATTATAACCCGAAATATTCCAACACCCGTACGGGTCTTTCACCGATAAACTATCAGCATTCTATTAATTATATTTTAGAAAACAATTAACTAAAAGTCAACAAATTATCAATAAATTTATTATACCCCCCTCTGCTGTGAAGAAAGAATATTTAGTTTATTTCGATATTTATTTACGGTTCTTGTCTTAATCTCTATGCCGCGGTTCTGAAGTATCTCGGCTATCTTACTATCAGACAAACTATTGTCATTGTCATTCATTATGATCTCTTTAATCATCTCTTTAATCCCCACCGATGAGTTTACCACATCACTGTCCTTTGTTTGAATCCCGGATGAAAAAAAGAACTTCAACGACCTGATCCCCCACTCTGTCTGAATATATTTATTTGAACAGAGTCTTGAAATTGTAGATTCACTGAGATCGGCCATTTCAGCGGCTTTTTTCATGGTGAAAGGCTTAATTCCCGATGGTCCTTTTTCAAAAAATTCACGCTGGTACTCGGCAATTATCGAAACAAGTCGTTCTAAAGATTTTTTCCGACCGTCAATCATATCTATAAATGCATTCGCCTCGGCTATCTTTCCATTGATATACTTAATGTCTGCCTCAGACACGCTGTGCGTAGTCTCACTTCTTTTAGTATTTTTATTTTTAACTAACTTAAGAAGCTCTTTATTAATAATCAAATGCGGTATATAGTCATTATTCACCTTTACCTTCAACTCACCGTCAACTCTGAATATATACGCATCAGGGACTATATATCCTATCTCTGCATTTGTATAATGTCTGCCCGGGTAAGGGTTGAATCTGCCGATTAAAGTAAATAGGTCTTTGGTCTGCTCCTGATCTAAACCATAATCAGCCATTATTGTTTTAGATTTCTTCTCTGCAATCAGCTCAAAATCATGCTCAAGAATATCTATCGCCTTTAAAACAAGGGGGTCCGGCGGTTCATCTTCGAGTTGATAGATCAACGCTTCTTTAATATCATAAGCAGCTATCCCCGGCGGATCAAAATCTTTCATTATTGTTAAGACCTTGAGTGCAGTAAATTCTTCATCACCGAATACTGCTTTAGGATCCTCTTTAAAAAAACCGTCACTATCAATCAAACTTATAATTGTTTGCCCTATCTCTTTTTCTCTCGGAGAAAGATATGTTATGTCAAGCTGACGATTTAATATATCCTGTAGAGTTTCTCTACTTGCAACTATCTCCTCAATATAATTTTTATTTGTTCCGGAGTTATGACTTAATGAGGTTTCTTTGGATTTCTTAATATCCTTATCTTTTACTGACCGTTCAATAATGTGTCTTTCTGGAATCTCAAGGGCGGGATTCTCCTTGAGTGCATCTTCTATCCGTTCCTTAAGCTCAAGAGTATTCATCTGAATAATCTCAAGTGATTGGAGCATTCCGGTTGTAAGAATCATCTTTTGAGATAATCTCATTTCAGTATTTAAACTTTGACCCAAATTCATATAGACTCCGGAATATTTATTTTTTATCCTTCAGAATGTCTTTATTATAATTAGCAATCATTTATAAGTCAATCTTTTTATAAAAAGATTATTTGGCACTTCTAAATAACCGCTCAAGTTTGTTTTAATACCGTTCAGTTTTTTTTTATTTATTTATTTTTAGAATTAACTATACTATGATAAATAGTTTATTCTAAAGGAGTATAAAAGTGAAAAAAATTATTATGTCGGTATGTTTATTATTAATCGGCGTTTTGAGTTTTAACGGGATCGAAATAATTACAAGCGAGCTCGAATTAATTGAAGCTCGTGATTTATCTGATGATACAATCATTTCAGGCCAAAAAATTGATTTTAACGGAAGCGGCGATGATCTCGCGTTATTTGGAAACAACCTGACAATTAACGGTAATCTTCGTGGATCATTAGTGGCTTTCGGAGACACAGTAATCGTATCCGGAACAGTAAACAACAATCTACTGGCTATAGGAAAATCGGTTACCATAAAAGGTAATATACTAAGTACGACTATAATTATGGCAGATTCAGTTTTCATAGATAAAACCGCTGTCATCGGCGGAGAACTCATTGTCATGGCAAGAGAGGTTATTATTGAAGGAACGCTCAAAAGAGACTTAAAATTCGGCGCCGGCAGAATGGTTATATCCGGAATAGTAAACGGAAATGTTCGCGGAGAAACAGGTACACTGATAATCGGCGATAATGCAACTATTAAGGGCAATCTGAATTACCGTTCGGAAGCAGAGATATCCCCTGCAGAGTCCGAAAGGGTAACCGGTGAAATTTTACATCTAAGCCGCACTAAACCTATAGATTCCAAAAAAATTCTTTCCGGCATATTCCCATTTATATTTGCCATAAAGATACTTTTATTCCTTACTTTTTTAATTATCGGTATTATGCTGCTATTGCTTCCGGTTACGAAAAAACTTGACAGATCTATTGACAAAAACAGTATTTTAAAAATGTTCCTTTACGGAATACCGACAGTTCTGATATACCCGCTTATCGTTCTATTCTTAATTGTGTCTGTATTTGGTATATTCTTTGGACTGTTTTTAGCCCTTTTGACTATCCCTCTGGGAATTGTACTTCAGATATTCGGGTCAATATTTGCCGGTATGCTTATTAAAGAACTTTTTAAACTTAAAATCGAATCGAGATTCATATATTTTATCATAGGAGCATTAATACTTTTCTTCTTTTCATTGATACCATTCATTGCTTTACTTGTCAATCTGGCATACTGGTTTCTCGGAGCAGGTTATCTGCTATACCTATTATTAAATAAACAAACAAATATACCGCCGCCTGAGACGGTAATAGAAAATAAGGAGTAACAAATGAAAAAATGGCTATTCTTATCAATAGTAACATTTTTATTATCATCATTAATCTATTCAACTGAACCTAATGAACAACGGTCGATAACATTAAATATTGAAGATGCCGTCGCAATGGCACTAAACAATAACCTCGGTATTAAGATTGAGGAGCTGAATGTTGACAGACAGAAATGGGATGTATGGACAAGCTGGAATATATTTATACCGAAAACATCAATGACAGCCGCATTCTCAAGGTTAAACAAAGATGAAGATGATAGAGAGGTTAGCGTACTCACCCCTAGTGTTACAAGTTTCAACCCAATGACAGGAGCTTTTGATGAGGTCTCGGTAACCACAGCAGAAATACCCGAATGGGGAGTAGGACTCTCAGTTGATATGTCTTTTGCATTAAACGCCTCAATGGGTTTTGCCGTATATCAAACTGTTCTTGATCTGCAAAGCGGCCAATTAACACTCGAAGAAGCTAAACGCAAGGTTGAAAGGGACACAAAAAAATCTTTCTATCAGTTGCTTCTATTAAAAGAAAATGTTGAACTGATGAGACAGAATTTAAGTGCGGCAGAAAGAAGGTACCTCCAAGCGGTGGAACTAACCCGCTACGGACAGATGCCCCGATTGAATATGCTCAATGCACAGGTTGCATTTGAAAACCTGAAACCAGCCCTTATTGAGATGGAAAACGGTTATGCAAGTGCAATGATGGGCTTCAAAAACATGATAGGAATATCAAGAAACACCGATCTGACATTAGAGGGATCCTTGGATATCTGTGAAATATGTATCGACAGGGATGAGATCAGATCCCTTTCCGAGTCGAGAAGATTTGATATTCTCAAACTTGATCAATCTATCAGAAGTCTTGAAAACCTGAGAAATATTCATATAAGCGGATTAACCCCGACTTTTATTTTAAGGTTTTCTGCAGACCCGTCATTCCAAAAAGATCCGGCTACCGATGACTGGTTTGGCGACACTGACTACATGACTGACAACTGGAAACAGCGATCAGGTATGCTTATGCTCGGTATATCAATGCCTATCGACAGCTGGTTTCCATTTTCATCAGCTCAGATGAATATTGTTGAAACTAATTACAATATTGAAAGGATGAGAATCACCAGAGAACAGATACTAAGGGGCAATGAGATAGAGGTTGAAACAATACTCATGGCTCTTGAAAAATCAATTAGAAATATGGAGGCACTACGGCTTAATGTTGCAATATCCGAAGAGGCATACAAGCTTTCCGAAGAGGCATATAGAACCGGAGGTAAAGACCTTGTTGAACTTCAAGGAGCTGAACTTGAATACAAAAAAGCCCTAAACAATCTATTAAGGGAAAAATATAATTTCAATGTAGGTCTGCTTGACCTTGAATATATAATAAATCAATCTATAAGAAAGACAAATTAAGGAGTATTTATGAGAAACAGAATTATTCTATTTTTATCAGCTATTATTGTATCAGTAACATTAATATCATGTAAAAAACCGCAGGATCAGGTTGACACCATTTTTGCTATCAACACAACAACTGCAGTCCGCGGTGATATCCACAATTACATTGAGATTAATGGTGATGTCAAACCGATAACAGAGGCGGATGTTTTTCCGGATAATATGGGTAAACTCGTAAGAATCTATGTCAATATCGGAGACAGGATTTACGCAGGTCAAACAGTTGCTGAGGTTGATCCGTCAAAACCCGGTATGCCATTTTCGATAAGTCCGGTTCGATCAACATTGACCGGCACAGTAATAGAGGTTTCAGCACAAGTAGGATCGACCGTATCGCCTCAAACGCCGATTATTAAAGTCGGAGTGATAAGTGATGTCAAAATAATTTCCCATGTATCTGAAAGGTTTATAGCTAGAATGAGACCAGATCTTCCCGTTTTCGTAAAGGTTGAAGCATATCCGGATCAAGTGTTTCAAGCGAGGGTTTCTGAATTAAGCCCGGTTGTTGATCAGACTACAAGAATGCTTGAGATAAGATCGCGCCTTCTAAGACCTGACTCATTAATAAAACCGGGGATGTTTGCAAGACTCAAGATAATCATTGAAAAAAAACAGGGCATACTAAAAATACCCTCAGATGCCATTGTTGACAGATTCGGTACTAATTATGTTTTTGTTGTAAAGAGCCGTGAGATGACCCCAGAAGAGATATCCGCCGCACGCCCTCCTGAACAGAGAAAACCATTCTTTCATTTTTTTGCAAAAAAATCTGATCAAACAGACGATACACAGGCAGATAATACTCCTCTATTAATAACATATGTGGAAAGAAGAATTGTTCAAACCGGCATTAGAATAGACGGCAAGGTAGAGATAATATCCGGTTTAGAAGAGGGCGAAGAGATAGCGGTCAGAGGTCAGACACTTCTTGAAGACCAAACAAAAGTAAATGTAATTAACAGATTGCCGCCATTAACCGTCGAAGATCCAATTAATTGATTAACCGGAGAAAACTATGATATCAAAAGAAATCGTTAATAAACCAATAACCACAATCATTGTATTCAGTTTATTAATATTATTGGGAATTTATGCAAGTTTTGATCTTGCAATAGACCTCTATCCTGAAATAAACCCGCCAATCCTTTTAATTTTTACTGATTATGAAGGTGCAGGTCCGGAAGATGTAGAAAAAAATGTAACAAGAGTACTCGAAGGCGTTCTTAGCAATGTAAGTAACGTAGATAAAATTAGCTCAACCTCAGCCGAAGGATCAAGCCAGATAATGCTCGAATTTACCTGGGGTGTTGATATGTCAGAGGCGGCGAACGATGTCCGTGACAAACTTGAATTTGTAAGGCAATATATGCCGGAAGGTGCCGAAACACCGATGATTTTTAAGTTTGACCCGTCAATGATACCGATAATGAATCTTGTCGTCAGCGGCAACCGTTCGCCTGAAGAACTCAGAGAGATCGCCGAAAATATAATAACCCCAAGAATCGAACAGGTAGAAGGTGTCTCTCTTGCAAGTATATCGGGCGGAAGAGAAAAAGTTATTAGAGTTGAAATCTCTCAAAACAGACTCGAAGCACACAACCTCACTCTTACACAGGTATCAAATATGCTTAGAGCACAAAATGTACAGATCAGTGCCGGATCGATTGACGAGGGTAATAAAAGTTATCTGATAAGAACAAGCGGTGAGTATGAAGATATTGAAGAAATTAGAAACACTGTAATTGCCTATAAAGGCGGTATATCCATGGTACCCGGAAGACCTTCAACAGATCAAGTGCTTGTTAGACTCAGAGATATTGCAGAGGTTTACGATGGACTCAAGGATGAAACATCAGCTGTATATTATAACGGTAATCCGGGTGTCTATATCTCGATACAAAAACAATCCGGAACAAACTCTGTAAAAACAGCAGATAATGTAAAAAAAAGATTAGAAAGAATCAGAAACGAGGTACCGTACGGAGTAAACATAGAGATTGTTCAAGAATCAACTACCTTAATAAGAAACTCATTGAAATCTGTTATTTCATCTGTTATATCCGGTGCATTACTCGCAATATTGATTTTGTTTGTTTTCTTAAGAAGTTTTAAAGGTGTCATAATAATAGGGGTTTCTATCCCAATATCTGTTTTGATAACCTTAATGTTTATGTACTTCTTCAATCTTACATTGAACCTCATGACGCTTTCTGGTCTAGCTCTCGGTATAGGTATGCTTGTTGATAATTCGATAGTTATTCTTGAAAATATTTACCATTACCGTGAAAAAGGTGCAAAACATACAGTAGCGGCTATTGTAGGCAGTCAAGAGATGATTAAAGCAATAACCGCATCAACGCTGACAACAATATGCGTTTTTGCCCCCGTAGTTCTTTTTAAGAATCAATTGGGATTTGCGGGAGTCTTATTCTCCGATCTTGCTTTTACCGTAGTTATATCTTTAACCGCTTCTCTTTTGGTTGCAATCTTTCTAGTTCCGGTACTGACAAGTTATGTATTACCTTTAAGCACAAGGATGGAAGACCCGCTTAAAGGTCCGGCAAAAATTATTGATGATTTTCTGGGAAATTTCATTAACGGAATGTCAAACGGATATAAAATGCTTCTATTGTGGTTTCTTAGACATAAAGCAATCACACTAATAACCGTATTTATTATATTCATTTCATCATTCTTCCTGGTAGCATTAGTTGGTTTTGAACTGATGCCTCAAGGGAAAGAAGACTCTGTTACGGTAAATGTTGAACTTGCCGTAGGCACAACACTGGAAGAAACTAAACTAATGCTAGAGCAATTTGAAAACCTGATAAAACAAGAGATTACCGGATATAAAGATATTATCGTTAATGCAGGCGAAAAAGGTTTTATGGGTTTTCTCGGATCATCTGTAACCTATAAGGGAAGTATTACAATAACTCTTCCCGAATATGAAGACAGAACAATGGATTCGGATCAGATTAAAGCCGTATTAAGAGAACATTTTAATGATTATCCGGCTGTGTTTTCATTCGGCAGAAGAAGATTCGGAGGCGGCTCCGCTTCACCGATAGATATAGTAATCAAAACCGATAATCTTCAAAGAGGCCGTGAAATTGCTGAAACAATAAGGGATCTTATCAAAAATAAAGTTCCTAAAGCAACAGAGCCAACAATAGATATGCAGATTGGGTTACCACAAGTTGAAATAATCATTGACAGAGACAAAGCATATGCTTTAGGCTTAAATGTTTATTCTATCGGAAATGAGATCAGAGCTAATATGGACGGGGTAACCGCTACAAAATTCAGAAGAGACGGAAACGAATATGATGTACTGGTAATCCTGGATGAAAACGACAGACAAGGAATACCTGATCTCAGCAGAATATCGGTTGTCAATCAGGCAGGAATGAGAATACCTGTGTCAAGTTTTGCTCATATTGAAAGAAGTACAAGCTCTATTGATATTAAAAGAGAAAACCAAACCCGTGTAATACATGTAACAGCAGGGTACAAAGGGGGGGAAAGACTCGACCAGGTTGAATTAGAAATAAGAAAAATAATCAGAGAAAACATACCTAATGAAGAAGGGGTAATAATTGATTTTTCAGGGGATTTTGCCGAACTTCAATCTTATTTTATCAAATTATTTTTTATTTTTGCAATAGCAGTAATACTTGTTTTTGGCGTAATGGCATCACAATTTGAATCGCTTATAGATCCTTTGATTATATTCTTTACAATTCCGTTGACATTTATCGGGGTAATTTGGATCTATATAGCCGTCGGTACGCCGATGACCATTTATACCATCGTAGGAATAATTGTCCTTGCCGGCGTGGTTGTTAATAACGGTATAGTATTAGTTGACTACGCTAACCTTCTGAAAGCTCGCGGTAATGATATAATTACCGCCATCTCTGAGGCAGGCAGGACCAGACTCAGACCGGTACTTATGACAACATTAACAACTATTCTCGGATTGATCCCGATGGCATTTTTTGAAGGAGAAGGAACCGACCTCAGTCAACCTATAGCTTTAACAATTCTGGGGGGATTAACCGTTAGTACATTATTTACTCTTTTTGTAATACCTATTCTTTACTTCAGCTTTTCAAATTTTTCTGATAAATTAAAGGAAAAGAGTATGAAAAGACGGCTTATAAGAATAGAAAATCGAAAGTTATTCCTTGCAAAATTATCGGAGGAACATAATGCAGAAAAGAATTGAAATAATCGGTAACAGATCTATCGAAGAAGAACTATTTGAAAAATTCAATGAAAAAGATATTGTTAAATACTTTACTAAAATACCTGTGGTTTTTGGAAAAGGTAACTCCGGACCGAGGATGGGGGATAGTATTTGGCCTGAGGAAAACTTTTTAATAATAGTTTACTGTGATGAAGATGAAGCAAGGCAGGTTGAAGCAGTTGTTAAAGAGATAAAAACCTATTTCAAAGATGAAGGGCTTAAACTGTTTGAAACAGAACTGGTTTGTACATGTTGATTAACTAATTTTAAGGGAGATTGCCTAAAGCAGATAATCTCCCTTAAGCTTATAAGAAAAAGAAATAAACAGCGTTTTTATTTTGGGCCATTATATTAGAGGAAGATTGATTATTTGTGAAAAAAATTTACCTGATAATTGAATTGATCAATTATCAGGTGGTACTTTTAATTTTTTTAGGAAAAAATCGGTGGATATTGTAATATTATAGATTGATGATTCATTCATATGTGTCGATATCCAATATTTTTCATTTTTTTTTATCCCCATATAATTATTTTGCACCCCATCAAAAAATATTCTTATTAATCTCCTAAGAACTGTTGCAAAACTGAATGTCTTAAAAACATACCTTAAAAATCTTAGTTTATTAAAATGTTTTATATCGATATTTACAAAAATACCAATATTAACAGGCTCATCGTTTGTATCACAAATATTATTCGGACATCCCTTAGATATCTCTTTCCTTACATATCTATCAAGGGAATCCAATATTAAGTTTATCGCATTACCTCTTGAATTCAGGGATTTTGATTTTACAAAATAATCAATTTTAGACAAAAGCCCTTTGTCTATTACAAAATGAAATCTATGTTTGCTCATATGTGCTTTCTAACCTCCGTCAAATACAAACCGGCGAATTAATAAAACTAATATGTTAAAATCATAATATTTACACATTTTTTAATTGCATTTTTTTTTGATTGTGATACAATTTTAATAATTATTTATTTCAGGAGGATTTTTATGAAGAAATTTCCAATCATTTTGGTAACGGTCATTACAGTGTTGATTGCACTGGTGTTTGCATGTGAACAACCGGGAACACCGGATGACACAGATTCAACAGATGCACTTGCAATAACTGGAACTATGAATCTCGGCGGGTCTGCGGATGCAAAACCCGGTTCATTTGTTGCAGTTCTTGAGGATTCTTTGACAAAAGCGGCAGGTAATATATACTCAATAAATTCCAATAAGAGTTATATAATCTGTGACGACTTTAAATTCAAACTTACAGGTGAATACAACAAAACTACTAAACAGTTTGTAGCGTCATCTTCGGGAAGTATCGCTGGTATTGACATGGTATTCTCCATAAGCGCAACATACGATACAGCATCCGGTGAAGTATCAGACGGAAGTGCTGCTCTTGCCGTAACTCAAGGTGGTGTAACAACTGTATTCTCAGGTCCGCTTGTAGCACAAGGCACCAAAGCGTCTCAAATTGCAAAGGTAAGAAATTTTGCGGGCTTCTACTATGTGCTAGATGGTACTCCTGATGTTGATTATAAAACTTTATCATTTGTTGATGCCTCATTCGATGCAATACAAGAGTCTAATGCTAACTTCTCATGGGGACAGTTTACTCTTACAATAGGTGCTGACGGACACTTGAACGGTACATCATGGACAATTGATAACTCTTCCGACTTTACTCAAAGATGGTATATTGTTGATGACGGCACACCTTTTAACGGCACATCAGTGAAGATTGATTTTGCGCCTGAAACTATAGCTAACGGATATGAATTTGAACCGGCATCTGATACAACTCTTAAATATGCAAATGGCGAATTCAATTGTGTAATAAAAGAAGTTATGACTATGAGTGGACACACAACAACTATGTATGTTGCAATTAAGCTTGAAGAGGTAACAGGTGCTCAAGTGCCGGAACCTTATACACCGCCGGCATTACCTTTCGCAGGAGTTTGGGATCTTTCAATGGACCCTGCTATGTCACCGGCTAATACTGATATGACAGTTAACATGAGTAATGAATCTTTCTTTACAACTTACACAGATACAATAACAGGGGAGATTAGTTCACTTCATGGTCTGGTTGTATGGTCAGAATTGACTAGTGGAACAGTAACAACTATGGTATTAAAATTTACCAAAGATGACTTTTCCGGTGAAGATCATAGTATGGAGGGTATGTATGCTATGTTTGTTGCAACGAGAGTAAGTGCAACAGAATACAGCTGGGTTGAATCAATTCCTACCGGCGGAGCCCTTACATGGGATCAATATGATTACGCAGAAGTCAAAGCTCTTATTTTAGACGATCTCGCTGAAAATCAAAAAATGCGTGGTTCTTTTGTTAAGTAATCTTATTTAATGTTAATTAACCGCTCCTTAGGGGGCGGTTTTTTATTGACAAAACAGCTCTATATCCTTCCTCAATGCACTGATTTTTGTCTCAAGATCGATAAGTTGGTTCTTTAGGTTTTGTATTGACATTACACGGAACTCGGTCATTTTTGCAGACTGTTCGTTATGGAGCTTCTTTTTGATCCCTTCAAGTCGTCCTTCGAGCTCTTTCAAGCGTGTTTTAAGTGTAAACTGCCCCTCTTCACTCATATAGCCCATTTTCGTTGATCGATCGAGCGAACGGAGATTCTTCATGGCATGGTTAGTTATCTCTCTGATAAAATCCTTGGTGTTTTCATCAGAAACGACCTCTTCTAATGATACTATCAACGCTTCATTAAACTGATTTCTTGTTATTGACTGTTGTTCGATTAATATCTCACCGAGTAATGCAATGCGCCCTTGCTGTTTCATTACCTGCTGAACATCGAGGGCATTCTTAAGTTGCTGTTCATCTATAAAACCTAATTCTATTAGAATCTCGCCAATAAACTTCTTATCCATATTCCATCCGCTAAATATATATCCGAATCATTCATTGATTATCGGCACACAAATCAATTATCTCTAAAAATACGATGAATTTTTATACACTCATATCAATTTAATACTACTTATAAATTGGTATTTTTTCTTTATTTCATCATATAGTTTTTCGTTATTTGGAGCTTTATAGAGCATCGACTTTATCACCTTCTCCCCATCTCCCTCTTTTATATGAAAATAAATAGAGAGATCTCCTTCGAGACTACATATTTCCCCTCGCAATCCCTCAAGATCATCACCGGCTTTTAACGGCTCATTAATAAATATATGTATCTCGGTTAATGAATTAGATCTTTTTTCAACAAGATCGGTTATCCTTTCAACAATAAAATTTATCTTACCCCCGGAATTTCTTGCATTGCCCTTCAAAACAATCGGTTTATCAAATATCAACATATCTTTATTCGCTATGTACTGCGTATTATACAATGTCCCCTCAAAACCACCGCTAAGATCAACAAGCTGTAATATTGCCCATTCTCCCCTGTCTCCCCTTCGTATATCAACCGATGTAATCACACCGGCTATGGTAACGGGATATTTCTGATATGCCTTTTCTTCATCAAATGGAATATCGTTTATCGTACGGGAATTATGAGTTGTATGGTTTTTAATAAACTGCCTGTACCCTGATAAAGGATGTTCAGATATGTAAAAACCAATGATCTCCCTTTCTAAGCGAAGTTTTTCTTCTAGTGACCAATCTTCCAAAACCGTCTGTTTAACACCATTGTCCGGTTTATCTTCCGGCTCAGAATCAAAAAGACCAAACTGTCCGATTTTTCTGTCATTCTGAAGATCTTGAGCTTCGGCAATCAACCCGTCAAGGTTGTCAAGAATAGACTTACGGGATTCATTGACACTGTCAAAAGCCCCGATCTTTATCAGTATCTCGATTACAGCCCTATTAACAACGCGCAGATCGACATTCTGCAGGAAATGAAAAAAACTCTCATATTTACCCACACCGGCCCTTACAGATACGATAGAAGATGCCGCACCGCCGCCAACCCCCTTAATCCCGAGGAAACCATATCTGATAGAATTTTGTTCAACTGCAAATTCCTCAAAACTTAGGTTAATATCCGGCGGCAGCAGTTTAATACTTAGACCGGCAAGACCCTTAATATAACCCAAAATCTTGTCCTGAGACTTGATCTCTGAAGTTAATACGGCACACATAAACTCTACCGGGTAGTGAGCCTTAATATAAGCCGTTTGATATGCAAGGTATGAATAAGCCGCCGCATGACTCTTATTAAAACCGTAATTGGCAAACTTTTCCATAGTGTCGAATATCTCTACGGCGATTGTCTCACTTATATTGTTCTTAGATGCACCTTCAATAAAAATAGATTTCTGCTTCTTCATCTCTTCGGGCTTTTTTTTACCCATTGCCCTTCTAAGTATATCTGCAGAACCAAGCGTGTATCCGGCAATCACCTGAGCAGTTCTCATAACCTGCTCCTGATAAACCATAATACCATAGGTTTCTTTTAGAACAGTTTCAAGCAAAGGATGAGCGTATATCACCTTTTCTTTACCATGCTTTCTTGCAATATAACTATCAATATAATCCATCGGTCCCGGTCTGTAAAGCGCATTCATCGCTATAAGATCCTCAATACAGTTAGGTTTAAGTTTTTTTAAATACTTCTGCATACCGGCACTTTCAAACTGAAAAACGGCGTCTGTCTCTGCTTTAGCAAAGAGCTCAAAAACCTTCGGATCATCCAAAGGAACATTATCTATATCAATAACAACGCCTTTCCTCTTTAACAATTCGATCGAATTCCTGAGAAGTGTTAGTGTGATAAGCCCAAGAAAATCCATTTTAACAAGCCCGCACATCTCCAAAAGGGGGCCGGGAAATTGTGTGGTAACCATATCGCCGTTTTTCTCATCCTTAACGATCTGAAGCGGAACATACTCGGTAATATTCTCTTTGCCTATAACAACACCGGCGGCATGAACCGATGTATGACGGGTTAATCCTTCAAGTTTTAAAGATATATCAAGAAGTCTCTTTTCATCATCTGTGCCGTTTTCATAGATATCCTTCAGCTCAGGAACATCCTCGATCTCTTTCTTGAGGTCATCCCCGTCAACAATCATCTTTGATATCTGATCTACCCTTTTTAAAGGTATATCAAGAACTCGTCCGACATCCTTAACAACAGCTTTTGACCACATCTTTGAGAATGTTACAATCTGACTTACCTTATCTTTGGTATATTTCCTTGTAACATAATCTATAACCTCCTGCCGCCGCTCTTGACAAAAATCTATATCAAAATCTGGCATAGAAACCCGTTCTACATTCAAAAACCTTTCAAATAGGAGATCGTATCTTGTCGGTTCAATATTTGTGATTCCGAGAACATAAGCTACAATACTACCTGCTCCCGATCCCCGCCCGGGACCAACCCAGATACCGTTATCGCGAGCATATTTAATAAAATCCCAAACTATCAGGAAATACCCGGCAAAACCCATTTGATTTATTACCGAAAGCTCCATATCAAGCCGGTTTTTTAACTGTTCTCCGGGCTGTCCGTATCTCACCTCAAGTGCTTTGTATGTTAAATCCTTCAGATAAGTTGTCTTGTCATACCCGATAGGGGTTTCAAATTCGGGCAGTATCGGACCGGGTAATTCCAGTTTAATATCGCACATATCCGCTATAAAAGAAGTATTTGATAGTGCTTTTGGTAATTCACCGAATATCCGCTCCATCTCCTCTTCTGTTTTTAAATAAAACTCATTTCCGGTAAAACGCATCCTGTTAGTATCAGATAGAAGTTTTTTCGTACCTATACATAAAAGTACATCATGTGCCTCTGCATCCTCTCTGTTTAGATAATGAGCATCATTAGTAGCAACAACCGGCGTTTTTATCTCTTTTGCAAGCCGCACAAGTTCCTTAATTGCGATCCGCTCCTCTTTGATACCGTGCATCTGAAGTTCGATAAAGAAGGAATCTGCTCCATAAACTTCCCTTAGGAATCCGGCATACTCCTTTGCTTCATCATACTTTCCTTCAATAATCAAACGGGGAATTGTTCCGCCTATACATGCCGACAAACAAATAATATCCTTACTATACTTAGCTATAAGTTCTCTATCAAGGCGGGGTTTATAATAAAAACCGTCAATATATGATTCTGATGAAAGTTTGATCAAATTCTTATAACCGAGATTGGATTTTGCAAGAAGTACAAGATGATCTCTAATATTTGATTTATCAAATCGGCTATTGTCAGTTACATAAAACTCTGAACCTATTATCGGCTTTACACCCGTACCAACGCAAGATTGATAAAACTCGATTGCTCCATAGAGATTGCCGTGATCTGTTAGAGCAACGGCATTCATCCCAAGCTTGGCAGAATGTTTAGCAAGGTCTTTTACCTTTATCATACCATCAAGTAATGAATACTCAGAGTGATTATGAAGATGAACAAAACCGTATTTACTCATAATTCGATTTCCAGTCCCTCATATGCCGGAAAAATGTTGATACCTGAACTGCCGTATGCCTGCTTCATTGTGTCTTTGACTTGATCAAGTTGTTTGTCTGTACGGTTAGGATCATGATGAAAAAGGGCAAGATTCTTCACATTTGCGCTTATTGCCTGCGTAATTGCATATTTATAGGTAGAATGCCCCCATCCCTTAAAATTCTCGTATTCTTTTGTTGTGTATTGAGAATCATGAACAAGTAAATCCGCGTCTTTATAAATATCAGTAACCTTCTTGTTTGACTCCTCTGCAACTATCCTTCCTTCTTCAATATTATCAGGATCAAATTCAAACAGATTTATAAAAGGCTCATGGTCATAACAAGTCGCAAAAACCTTTCCCTCATATTCAAACCTGTAGCCGAGACACATAATCGGGTGATTCAGATAGATGTATGAGACCTTGATACCACCGGGAAGTTCCATACTTCCCTCTTTTAGTGCTTTGAATTTAAGATCTGAACTCAACTCGTCCTGCCGCACCGGAAAATATCTATATGTCAATTGACCGCCGACTATCTTATCGATAGGTTCATCCTCAAATGTAACCGGTCCATGTATTGTAATATCTGAACCGGGTATATATATCGGCGTAAAGAAAGGTAACCCCATAATATGATCCCAATGAGTATGTGAAAGAAATATATATATATTAAACGGCTTCTTGACGAGCGGGTCCTTCATAAATGAAGCCCCTAACTCCCTTACTCCGGATCCGCAATCAATAATAATCTCATAATCCTTATCTGTTTTGATCTGAATACATGAAGTGTTTCCGCCATATCTCGAAGTCTCCGGACCCGGACACGGTATAGAACCTCTTACTCCCCAAAATTTTACTTTGAACATAGATATCAATCCTGATTAAATAATTTTTTAGTTTACATTTTAACATGCTTATTGTATCATATTTTTTAAATAAATATCTCTTTTTTTTATAAAAAATTCGACCCCGTATGGAATGGTTATGATAAGAATCTTTAGATCGATGGTAATCGTTTTTGTATCAGTAACAACTTTATTTCCTATCGAAAACCGATATTCAGAAAAAATAGATCAAATGATCAACCTGCTTATTTCAGCAGGAGTAGATAAATTATGGATAGAAAATAGATTGAATTCAGCTGATTTCATAATTCACGATGAGATATCAAATATTTTTCAACGGATGGCAGAAAACCGCGTACGAAATAATGAGTGTGATTTTGATTGGTACAAAAACCATTTTGGTCTTGATCTGAAGATTAGATACGGTAAAACCTTTCACAATAATCACCGCGCAACACTCGAACTTGTAGAATCTAAACACGGGATACCTTCAGAATTAGTTACAGCTATAATTGGCATGGAAACGAATTACGGTCAACAACGGTTTATTGGAAACTATACAGTTTTTGATGCACTTGTTTCTCAGTTTGTTTTGATGCCGGAAAGAGAGCGGTTTGCTTTAAATGAACTTAGGGCCCTTTATGAATTCACAAGAGCAACAGGAAAACCTGTAGAACATTTCAGGGGATCTTTTGCCGGAGCCTCAGGTCTTGGGCAATTCATTCCATCATCATTATTGAACTACTTTATTGATATTAATGGCAATAATAATGATATAGATATTTATTCTATGGATGATACTATTGCAAGTATTGATAACTATTTGTATAAACACGGTCTTAATGAGGCAACAATCAATAACAGTTCAATATTATATAACTCGGTTTTCGCCTATAACAGAAGTGATGCATATGTGGAAGCTGTTTTATACATATATGACGGCATAAAAAATTAAAATTATTTAATATTTAGCTTGATTTTTATTGTTAAATATCTTATTAATTTTTAGTAAAAAAATTAATAGGAGTAATAAATGGCTGAAATTTTAGTTGTTCAATCAAAAGTTAAGAACTTCATTAAAGAAAAAGGAGATCTTAACACTTCTGCGGCAGTAATCGAAGTACTTTCTAAGAGAGTAGAAGAGCTTTGTTTAGCTGCAATCGAAAAGGCAAAAAAAGACAAAAGAAAAACTGTATTGGAAAGAGATTTCTAATATCCTATTAAATTAAAAAGAGGCTGTATATAAAAACAGTCTCTTTTTTTTATAGTTGACTTTTTTATATATGTATTTAGTCACCCCTGAAAAAGTCGGATTTTTCTTTCACTCATTAAAAAATTA
The DNA here is from genome assembly GCA_964608985.1 of uncultured Spirochaetales bacterium. Classification (GTDB taxonomy): domain Bacteria; phylum Spirochaetota; class GWE2-31-10; order GWE2-31-10; family CAYYKD01; genus CAYYKD01. Next base: position 303 of record CAZSQU010000019.1, on the reverse strand, counting down.
GCTAAAGAATTTATGGTAAAAATAACATCTCCTGTTCTATCATTGATAAACCGGAGTAATTTTCTGATATTTTGTCCACAAGCACTCAAAACTGTATTATACATATCACCTTTTTCACCTTTCAAATAATTCCTTCCTAAATGTCCATCGTACAGATTTTTTCTAATGAGAATGCTCTTACAATAAAAGACTCTTTTACTGATGGCTCGTGGATTGAGTAGATTTTGTCCTTATCGTTTCTATTTTGGATTAACCCGCGTTATGCACGATAATCGTAGCGAAGCGAAGTAGATTGTTGATTAG
>CAZSQU010000018.1:22951-42999 GCA_964608985.1 uncultured Spirochaetales bacterium | reverse complement strand
TATGTGAGAATCGAAAATCGAGTAACTCGTAGATAATCAGCAAGATACGAGCTGCGACTATCACGATGATAGAAGTGTCGCTAAAGGCAGGAAGCCGTAAAGCGACCAGTAGAATTCTCGTGCATAATGCGGGTTAATAGTCATCATAAATTGACAATAAACTGCCATCATTATTATTTGAATATTGTCCTGTTCGAATAATATTAATTGAACTAATTTCCATGTTAGACAGAAAAAAACTGATATTAGGTTTCCCCTCAACTACTTTATAAATCAAATTAACACAATTGTTTTTAACAGATACAACATTAATAATATCTTTATAATCTCCTTTTAATACTGTACCGTTTTTCTTTTCAATACTATACTCTAACCCAAAATTAATAAAATCATTAATTTTTGGCAAATCCTTATCTGCAATAAAGACACTGTAAGTATAATATCTTGCAAGATTAAACAAAGAGTTTTTATTAATTGTTCGCTTAATATTCTTAATAAAAAGATCATTATGAGAATATACATTAAGCATCTTTAATAAATCTGTCTCACTATAAACCTTTTTTAAAGAAATATGAATTAACTCGGACAAAGATTCGATACCTAAACTCAATGGTGGAGAAAACTGCATTACCGGTCTGGGATTAAACCCCTTGGAATATGCTATATCAATACCAGATCTTCTAAAAAGTCTTTCAAAATACCTGATAATATCAGTATGCCCGATAAATTTTAGCAATTTGGTTTTTTGATATTCTATAAGATAATAATAAAAGGTATTTTCAATGTTGCTATTATTTCTTTCAATTTTAATTAAATCTTCAGGAACTTTATTTTTTTTAATATTTGTAGTATTTCTCATTATAGAATCTGAACATATTCCGCATTCAGGATCACAAATATCATTGCACCCCGGTGATAACTCTTTTAAATTTGCCTTTTTATACTCATTTAACAAATAATCATCGCCATAGCCGACATTAATATTATTCCATATTTGTTTTTTATTTAATCCTTTTAAAACATCTGATATATCAATTGATTTCTCTGCAAGAATTGACTTATAAGTCTCAAAATTAAAACATTCATCCCATCCATCAAATCTCGCGCCCCTTTTAAATGCCTCTAATATGATAAAACCAACTTTTTCATCACCTCTTGCTATCAATCCTTCTAAACAAGATATCCTTGGATCATGATACTTTATCTTTACTCTCGATCTGTTATAATAAGAAGATAGATTATGAAATGCATTAAAAGCTTCTTCAATAGCAAGCTGATCTTCAAATTGAAAAGGTGTATGAGGTTTTGGAATAAAAACAGCAATATTAACATTTATTTGTATACTTTTACTACATCTAACGATCGTATCAATAAAGTTCTTTATATCTGCAATCTCTTTCTCACTGTTTAGAGTAGGCAATCCAATCATAAAATAAAGCTTGATACTTTTCCACCCCTTCTTAATTGAATAAGAAACAATATCAATTATTTTATCAATGTCAGCAAGTTTATTTATCATCCTTTGAGATTCTTCGTTTCCTGTTTCAATGGCAAATGTTAACCCGCTTTTTCGAATAAAATTGAGTCTATCAAGTATATCTGTATTAAAACTCTCAATCTTAAGCGACGGCAAAGAAAATGAAATCTGCCTATCCTTAAACCTTTGATTAAATAAATCAGTTAATTCAATCAAACTACTATAATCACCCGAAGAAAGACTGGTAAATGTAACCTCATCTGCTCCGGTCTCTTTTAAACCTTTTTCAATATCATCTAAAATAATATCTATTGATCTTTCTCGATGAGGCTTGTAGACGATTCCTGCTTGACAAAACCGGCATTTGTTTGGACAACCTCGCATAATCTCAATATTTAATTTATTATGAACGACATCTATTAAAGGAATTATATATTTATCAGGAGAATTTGAGTTCGCAAATCCGCTATATACTACCCTATTTGTTTTTTTTGATCTATTAAGAGTTGTAATTACTCCATTAAATTGTCCTAATCTATTTATCAACTCGTCTCTTTCTAATGTTTTTTTATTGTTATTAATGTAATCAAGTATAGCAAGTATTTCAGATTCTGCCTCACCAATATAAACAATATCAGCGAACGGTAAAAAAGGTGCCGGATTATAAACAGCTGGTCCGCCGATTATTACAATAGGCGCATCTTTACTTCTCTTTTCAGTCAATATTGGTATATCAGATAACTCTATAATATTTAGAAAGTTTGTAAAAGTAAGTTCATATTGAATAGTAAATGCCAATACATCAAATTCCTTAATAGGCATTTTTGAATCTAACCCATATAAAGGTAGAGACAATCTTCTCAGCTCATCCTCAAAATCCTTCCAAGGAGCAAAAACTCTGTCACAGTAATAGTTATCCTTCTTATTAATTAGATCAAAAATTATTGACAACCCAAGATTTGACATTCCAATCTCATAAAGATCAGGATAAGAGAAAACGACATTTAATCCATGTTCATTGAATCGTTTGTCTCTTCCGTATATCTCAGAACCGATATACCTGCCCGGTTTTTCTACAACAGAGAGGACCTTTTGAAGTTTGTTTATATCTATCATCTAATACTCATATTTATCAATTTGAATTTTGATTATTATTCCTGTACCAATTAAACAGGTAATTAAGAATGTACCACCGTAGCTGATAAAAGGGAGTGGAATTCCGGTAATTGGCATAAGACCTATACACATTCCGATATTTTGAAGAATATGAAAAATAAATAAAGATAGTATCCCCATTACAACATAACCACCCCAATAAGTGCGAGACTTTGAAACAGCAACAAATGATCGTATAATTATAATCGAAAACAAAACTATCAATAATAAGCTTCCGACAAACCCCATCTCTTCTGCAACAACAGCATAAATAAAATCTGTATCTCTTTCAGGAATAAAATCGTTTTGGCTCATATCACCTTTAGTCCAACCTTTTCCAAAAAGCCCGCCGTTACCAATAGCTATTTTTGACTGTATAACATGATAACCACGAAAATCAGGGTCATGTTCCGGATTTAGAAATACAATAATACGATCTTTTTGATAATCCGCTATCAGTTTAAATTCTATTATATATGATGCAACAAATCCGATAATCACTAACAAAGCATAAAAGGAATAATAAAAGAAGAATTTTTTTAAACGAAATCCTATCCCCTTAAATATATTAATTGAACCGAGAAATGCGATTAAAGCTGTTAATGATAATCCACTAAAAAAAATTACTAAGAAATACGGCTGTTGTATAGCATTAAAAAAATCACTTTCTCCATTAAAAAAAACTTTATTGATCGCATCGGTAATCGGTATTATTCCCGCAATTAATCCGACTATAGATACAGATACAATATATTTCAGGTTTACACCTGCAAAAAAACATACAGCTAAAAAAATAGGCAAAAAAACAAGACCTGTTCCAAGGTCAGGTTGAAGCATTATGAGCACGAGAGGTGCCAGAACTATCAATAAAGCTTTACCTAAAACCTTAATACTATTTAACTCTTCTTTTGTTCTATTAGTAAGGAAATCAGACAAGACCATAATTACTGCTATCTTCATAAATTCGGAAAACTGGATTGAAATTCCCAGAAGCTCAAACCGTCTTTGTCCTTTAACCAACGGAAAAAAAAGTGTTAATAATAATCCTATAATACATATAACATAAAGTATTCCACCAAAATATTTGATTCTTCTTAAACTGAAAAATTGAATTGCAACTAAGAAAGATAAACCGATTACCAAAAATAATAATTGTTTAATGAAATTAGTTGGTACATTACCGCCACCTAAAAAAAATGGTAATTTCGCATAACTGGTAAGATTATTGAGATTTGCAGAATAAATGAATAACAATCCAATAACAGACAGAATCATTACCGATAAAAAAAGAGTATAATCAAATACAATAAGATATTTCTTTAATTTCATATAACCCCAAATTATTCACAATAGTTTGTTCTGTATGGATAATGCAGTGCTTGAGCAACATCTTTAAACGATTCTGCTTCAGTTACCCAGGCAAATAATGCTTGACTCCCAAGTGCAGGAGCCCATTTAAAAACCTGACCATTTTCATACTCTACTACAACGATTACAGCAATTTGATCTTCAATAGGATAATCGATTGGTCCAAATCCTGCAAATAATGAATGTGTTTGTTTATTATCCCCAAACCCAACCTCGCCTGTCCCTGTCTTACCGACAAATTGATAATTATTATTTCTGAAAGCATTAATACCGGTACCTCTGGTAACAACTAATCTCATTAGTTGTATCATTCTATTATAAACCCGCTCTTCAAGATCTACTGTTGTCAATATTTCCGGTTGAGCAACAACTACTTCTCCGGTATCAGGATTAGTGTATGATTTAAGAAGATGGGGACGATAAGAATGCCCTTTATTGGCTATAACAGAAACCATGTTCAATAGCTGTAAAGGGGTAATTTTGACATCACCTTGTCCGATTACAGTATTTAAAGTATTTCCGTCGTACCAGTCATTACCTTGAGTTCTGAACCATTGTCTACTCGGATTATTACCCAGCTTCTCAGATGCAAGATCGATCCCTGTCGGTTTGCCGTATCCAAAAAGATCTGCATATCTGTGTAGTCTTTCGATACCAACCAATAATCCGACATTATAATAATAAACATCACAAGAATTCATATACCCTTGTTCAAGATTTTCAGAACCATGAACTGACCAGCATCCGAAAACCTGAGTTCCAAGTTTATATGTTCCATTACAAAAAAAAGTCTTTTCTTCAGGAATTATCTGCTCAGATAACACAATTAAAGATGCAATGGTTTTATGAATGGAAGCTGCAGGATAAGTAGCTTGAATTGCTCGATTAATTAATGGTGTTCCAAATGTATCAAGTGCTATTGAACGCCTTCTCGCTGTTGTTTCCGGTGTGTTTATAATAAAGTCATTCGGATTATAATCAGGATAGCTTGCCATTGCTAATATTTCACCTGTTGCCGGTTTACTTACAACGATTACACCGTTTCTATCAGCAAGAATCTCCTCTACAACCCTTTGAAACCTCTCATTTATTGTTAAAGTAATATTGTTTCCGCTCCTTGGCGGTATATAATCTGACTTTTTTTCCTCTCTAATATTTCTCTTAGCATCAACATAATGTACCCTTCTTCCCTGACTCCCTCTTAAAATATCCTCATACTGAAGTTCTAATCCTGTTTTACCAAGTGTGTCATTCCTGCTATAACCTTTTCCATCGAGAAGCTGAAGCTCAGTCAAGTTGATTACGCCGGTGTATCCGATTACATGTGATGCTATATCATTACGAGGATATATCCTTAACATATTTTCTTTTATTATTATACCGGAAAGATTATCTTCATTCTCTTTTATAGCTACCATAGTTGAAAATGGGATGTTTTCTTTAATAAGTATTTCCCGTTCCCGTCTTTTATCACGAATTAGTTTTGACAAAGTATTATAATCAATTCCAATAACATTTGATAGGTAAACCAGTTCTTCCTGAAGTTGAGTAAGATCATTATTTAATCCCGAAGGATTAATATAAAAATCAAATGTTTTAATATTATCAGCAAGAATTACTCCGTCTGATGATACTATCTTACCCCTAACAGGCGGAATAATTGTTGACATCTCACTTCTGCTTCGACTTTGCAAAGAATAATCAAAATATCTAATAATTTGAATATAGCCTGTTCTAAGTGTAATTACCCCTACTACGCAGATTATAAAGGCAGCAAAAAAAGTCATCCGTCTGATAAAGATCGGATCTTGCGATGGTCTTTTGAAGGAATTGAGATTACTCATCCTGAACTTTCCTTCTGGTAAATGAAATAAACACTCTTCTGTAAATATAAAAAATAACTATTGAAATTAAAACAGTGTATAATGTTTGAAACAGAAAAAAACTTCTAAAATAAACTATAATATCTGATTTACTCAAAAAATTAAAAGCCAATACAAGGTATATTAACGACTTGATAATTATTGATAAAACAATAAGGACTATAAACGAGAGTATATTATCTAAAGAGACATTTTCTTCAAGAAAGGTTATCATATAACCAATAATACAATATGTCAATCCATAAAAACCCACAAGTCTGTAAGACATGAAATCTAAAAGTAATCCTGCAAAAAAACCTGTTATCATAGATGCAAATGTCCCGCAGAATATTCCCGTGAGAATTACAAAAATTAATATAAGATCGGGAAGAATCATGTAATACCCTATCCCAAATAAATTTCTGACGAAATAATTATGTATTAGAACAGTAAACAATAAAACAACAATAAAATTAATTATGTTTCTTTTCAATTTGTATTCTCCAATGGATTGACTGTTGTTTCTGTCTTAATTACCATAACCATTTCTAAAGTCGAGAAATTCACTGACAACTTAACAACACCTTCGTTAAACACCTCATAATTATCTGTATAAACTATTTGTTCAAGAGAACCGATCTCTATACCTTTAGGATAAATAAATGAATTGCCTGAGGTGTAAATATACTCTGTACCATCTGCTTTAATTATTGCTGTTTTTGGAAGAAATCGTATATTAATCATGCCCGGAACTTCATTGTTTCCCTGAACAACAGCTTGAATTCTATCCTCACCCACAAAACAACCAATATTTAAATTCCGGTTATTAAGGGTAATAACCTTTGATGAAAATAAAGAAACATCAGCTATCTTTCCTATCAGTACCCTTTTACCGGAGATATATGATATTACAGGCATATTAACTCTCAATCCATCGTTTGAACCCTTATTCAAATACAATACATCAAAGAAACTCTTAGGATCACTGCCTATAACACGACAAACCTCAGTCTCATAAGCAACTTCCTCTTTAAGTCTAAGCATTTCCCTGAGTTGCCTGTTTTCGGCTTCAAGCTCAGAAAAACTCATACTCACTTTTTGATATAATTGCAGAGTATTTCTTAATGCCTCAAGCTCAGTAGTCATCTTTTTAACTTCTGAGATTGAATTAACTGTATTGGAAAAAAACTCTGTTATTTTATAAAAACCAAAACTGAAAGGAGAAATAACAGCGTAACCTATACTTCGTAAAGACAGGTCTATCTCAACCCCTTTCTGTTGATTGTAAGTAACATTTAATGTAATTACCGAAACTATAAAAAGAATAATAAATACAATATGTTTTTTATTTCTATAAAAGAAACCTCTTGCATAAGACATAATTTAATTATCCGTTTCTGACTTGTTCTTCAAGGAACTTTCCCGCTCCTAATGCAACACATAACAATGGGTTTTCTGCAATAATAGTCGGTACACCCGTTTGAGATCTTATTAATTTTGTTAAACCTGTTAATAGAGCACCGCCACCCGTTAATACAATTCCTCTCTCTACAATATCAGCCGATAGTTCAGGTGGAGTTTGATCAAGAGTTTTTTTAATCTCATCAATAATAATATTAATCGGCTCTTGTAAAGCCTCTCTTATTTCAACGGAATCCATTTCTAATACCTTAGGCAATCCTGTTATTGCGTCTCTTCCTCTTATATCCATTTTTTTTATCTCCCTTTCAGGAAATGCATTACCAATCTTTATCTTTACATCTTCAGCAGTAGCTTCTCCGATAACAAGATTGTGAACCATCTTTGCGTGTTTAATTATAGCCTCATCAAACTCATCTCCGCCAATCCTTATTGCATTAGAAATAACCATTCCACCCAGAGAAATTACACTTATCTCAGTTGTTCCACCGCCAATATCACATATCATATTACCCGCCGGTTCATGTATTGGTATATTAGCCCCTATTGCAGCAGCTCTCGACTCTTCAATGAGATATATATCTTTTGCACCGGCCTGTTCTGCCGACTCTCTTACAGCCCTTCTTTCAACTTCTGTAATGCATGAAGGTACTCCAATAACAATTCTCGGTCTCGGATTAAACAATCTTTTTGGTGTAACCTTTTGAATAAAATATTTAATCATTTTTTCAGTCATTTCGAAATCGGCAATTACCCCATCTCTCAATGGTCTAATTGCTATAATGTCACCCGGAGTTTTACCTAACATTCTTTTTGCTTCCTGTCCAACGGCAATTACCCTTTTTGTACCGCGCTCAACTGCAACAACAGAAGGCTCAGACAAAACAATACTCTTACCGGCCAAGTGAATAAGCGTATTAGCTGTCCCTAAATCAATTCCAAGATCAAAAGAAAACATATTTGAAAATCTGCCCATGATACACCCCTATTTATATACATATTTAATATAATCTGCTTAAAGCTCTGATATGACTTGGATTAATCTCCAGTGTTTTCCTCCAAAAGGAACGCGCAGCAACCGGATCATTCATATTATAAGCCACCTCACCTTTATAATAGTAGGCAAGATAATTATCACTGTTTAGTCCGATCACACTATCAAAAAAAACCAATGCCTTATCATACTCTTCTTTATTAAAAAACAACTCACCGGAAAGAAGATTTGCTTCCTCTGCAACCTTCTTATCATCCGACTCTAATAATCCCGATAATACGGCAATCGCTTTGTCGGGTTCTCCCATTTTTGAATAATTTAACGCCAATAAATACAAAACAATATCAGAATACTCCAAAGATAATGATTTCTCAAAAAAACCTATTGATTTTTGATAATCACCCGTATTACTATGAATTACCCCCAGATAATAATAAATATCGGCTCTTTCATTATTACCGGAATCAATAGACTTACTAAAATAAGTAATGCTTTGATTGTAGAAATCAACACCAAACACAAAATAAATCTTGCCGATACAATAATAAATATTCTTGTCAGAAACACCTAAAGCCATAGCCCTTCTTAAATCTGATAATGCTATCCTGAAATAAGCAACCTGTTCATTATACCCACTCTCCATCTCACCTTTAAAAAAGTTAGATATTCCATGATAAACGAGATTATCAAGAGAAAAAGGGGCTATTTTTAGCTCCAAATCCAGATTTTCTATTACTTCATTGTACTTTTTATCCGTAATTAGCTGAGAATAATCAATTGCTTGTTGTTTGTTTCTATCTGATAAAATTATACTGTTCCGGATAATAATTACTAACGCAATAACAATCAATATAAAAACTATCATTACAGTTATCAGGTAAAGAGTATTGTAACTAAAGTTTTTTCTTGTTCTATATTTTAAAACCAATTATCAACCCTTAAAAAAACAAAACAATTTGTATCATTCAACTAATCTTTTTATAAAGCTTATTATTATAAAAAAAAATAACTTTGTCAATTGATTATTATATGTATTATACTTGAAACAATAAAGATGAAAAATTTATAAAAAAGAGTCAACCATTTTTATCATATATTCTGGCATATCAATCATAAACTCAAGGTGTTTATCAGAAAATTTATCGAAAAATGACAGATAGTAACTGACCAGACACATTCCTACATCACCAAAACGGGAATCTTTTCTTGAATAAAGTTTATCACCGACAACAGGGAAACCTAAATGTGAAAGATGAACTCTTATTTGATGGGTTCTTCCGGTAAATATTTCAACATCGAGAAGACTTACAATCTGATTTCTTTTAATAACTTTTAGCTTGGTTACAGCTTCCTTCCCGCCATTATCAACTACCGACATCTTCTTTCGATTTACGGAAGACCTGCCTATATGATTCTCTATTGTTATTTCTACGGGATTTACAAACCCTTTTACTATAGCCTTATATTTTTTTGTTATTTTACGATCCTTAAACAGCTCAGAAAGATATGAATGCGCCATAAAATTTCTTGCTACAATAATCAATCCGGAAGTATCCTTATCCAACCTGTGCACAATCCCCGGTCTCTCTTCATCCAGCTTTTCCTCATCTATCAAATCAGTTCCAAGAAGAGCATTAACCATTGTACCGGTATAATTCCCCTTTGCCGGGTGAACAACCATACCGGGTGCTTTATTTATAACAATATAATTGATATCAGAATATATAATATCTAACGGTATATCTTCTGCTATAGGAATTTCTCCTTTTATTTCAGGTTTTATCTCCAATAATACCTTATCCCCTGTTCTTAATTTATAAGAAAGCTTTTGATTGATGCCATTAACGCTTAGCCTAACAAGAAAATTTTTAATATTTGATCTTGTTAATTCTTCAATTGTTTCAGAAAGAAACTGATCAACCCTTTTTGCATGAAAATTATCATCGGCAACTAATTCATATATTTTATTCATTTCTTATCCCGCATTAATAAAGTTTAATAATATCATTCTTAATCTCAATATCCGACAACAAATCACCTATTGCAATAGCGAATGATACAATACTGCATGTGGCATAGAGATAGAGTATTTGATCTCTTCTGAGAATACCAAATGCTTCTCCGAGTATCATTGAGTTAAATATTGATAGACCAATCCATGCAAAAAAGCTCACAATAGTAATGGATCCTATAAAAAGCACCTCAAATCTTCGCAAGAAATGTTCTTTCTTTTGCGCAAGTCCAATCATCTCATAATTATTGATATCAAAAAGATCAAAGGAAAGATCTATCTTATCTATATAAACCGGGTTCAAACCAAAAAACCCCACAGATTTAATTGAATCCTGCAAAATAATCCAGTCATTATTATTTGAGAAATCAAACCTGATCTCTCTATACCCATACGGCAAACCGTTTTCTGTATAAGATACGGAACTGATGGCAAAAACAGGAATTAAAATAAATAAAAACAGAAATAAATAAATTTTCATAACATTATCTATTGCCTCGCCAGGCGCCCCAACCGTTTTTTCTTTTTTAGATGCCTATTAATAAAAGCATCGCTACCTGATATCCTGACAGGATTTATATCTATACCGCCCCTTCTTGTATAATTACACATAACCTCCAAACGGTAAGGTTTTAATATTTGATAAAGATCACTGAATATCTTATCTGCTGTTGTTTCATGAAAATCATTATGATTCCTGAATGACACGATATACTTTAATAAAGAAACTTTGTCTATCTTTTTGCGTCCCGTATAACTTATAAATATACTCCCCCAATCCGGTTGGCCGGTTACAGGGCAGTTTGACCGTAGAAGGTTAGAATATAATCTTTCATTTACAGTTGGACAATCTAATGTTACAAGCAAAGAACTATCAGTTGTATATTGGCTTATAGGGGTTTTTATCTTATCAAGTGGTACAAACTTATTTAATATTTTATTGATAATATAGAATTTATTTTTAAGATCATACAAATATACATCAATAATATCTGTTTCTAAACCTTCTGAAAGGTCCTTTTTAATCATGTTTTTTAGTATCTCTACAGATTTAAATTTTAAGAAATTAAAGGAATTAAGATATATCTTTAAACTTTTTGATTCAACAATTTTCATTGTTTTGCTCGAATATATAATCTGAAGAATTGCAACCTTTGGTTTACCATTCGGATCAAGCCAGCTAAGCTCATAACAATTCCAAATGTCATATCCATCAGATACCGATCTAAGATCCTTTCCGGCCTCAAGAATTATTTGTTTTCGAGGTATAAACTCAAGAATTTCTTTTGAATAGTTATTTTCATAATTAGTATTTTTACCAAGATATCTGTTATCTGCCATATTTTTCTCTAAACTCTTTGTAACCTTTGGCTCTTAGTCGGCATGCGCTGCATTCTGAACACCCCATACCGTAATCATTTGTTTTTGTACTGCCGTTATAACAAGTTATGGTGTTTTTTAATATCTCATCAAGACAGCCGTAATCATCTGCCATCATAAAAACCTCTGCTTTTGAGAGCCACATTAATGGGGTGTGTAAGATGATCCCTTTTGAGCTTCCATCCATCGATAAATTTAGAGCGACTTGTAAAGACTTGATAAAAATATCCCTGCAATCGGCATATCCGGAATAATCTGTTTCACAAACTCCGGTTATAATATTATTCACACCTAATGTTGTACCGTAACAAGCCGCCAGTGACAAAAAGATATGATTCCTGAAAGGGACAAAACTCGATGGAACCTTGTTTGAAAGTTTGTGTTTTGCATTTATATCCCCGCCCCCTTGAAAAAGATCCGACTCAACAAGATCTGCTAAAAACGATATATCTATAGTTTTATGTCTAAGATTGTATTTTGTAACGAAGTACTCAGCAGCCTCAAGTTCCCTGTTATGTCTCTGTTTATAGTAGAAACTAATTGAACTTACGCTTCTAAAAGTTTCAAGGCCCCAATGAAGTGCAGTAACCGAATCCTGACCACCGCTTAAAAGAATAATTGCATCCTCATTTTTTAATTTTGATGACATATCAAACACCCCTCCTATCCGGACCCCAAATTATCTTATGAAGTTGAATTGACATATTTGCATTTATTTTATTATTAATAATAAACTCTGCAATAGCCTCGTTGCTTATTGCCCCCCATTGACCGGATATATACAAGGGTAAATCCTTCCGTACAGCTCTTATCTCCTTAATCCGATCATTGAGCCACCCAAGATCATTCTTATTTATTACAAATTTAATACAATCATTGCTATCACGCAATTTAAAAAGATTTTCTTCTGCAAAACTATCTTCAAAACCGGAAGATGGACTTTTCCAATCTGCTACGAAATGAACATTATCGAGAAGATCATTATCCAAAACAACTGAACCGTTTGTTTCAACATAAAACTCAATGTTGTTAAGATTCATAAATAAGGATTTGAGCTTGTTCTGTCTCTCTCCAATCAAGGGCTCACCGCCTGTTATCAATACTTTTAAACCTTGAAATTCTTTAACTTTTGACTGTATCTCTCTTGTCAACTGATTAACAGAATAAGTGTAATTTACTGTCCTGTTGAACTTTGTGTCACAGTAAATACAATCAAGATTACAACTTGATAATCTTATCAAGTAAACCGGAACACCGATAATCGGAGCTTCTCCGCTGATAGTAACATATTTTTCTGCTATCTCTATCATATTAAAAATCCCCCGATTCACAATATTTAATACTTCCGACGGCATTCTCATAAACCCGTATTTTAAAATCAAGTTTAGAATAACTTGATTTTAGTTTTTTATAGATATGAAGAGTAATATTTTCTGAAGTTGGATTTTCCTTTAGAATATCGTTGAGATAACAATGATCAAGCTCTTTAACAACATCTTTAAGATTACCGAAATCCCATAGAATGCCCACATCATCAAGTTGATTCTCATCACCTTTTACCCATACTGATACCTTCCATGTATGACCATGTAAACGGCTGCATTTACCGTTATATCCTGTAAGTTTGTGAGATGCATCAAAGGTTGTTTCACAATACAATGTTAATATCATAGATAACTCCGAGAACCGAATATGCCTGAACCTATCCTTACCAGATTACTACCCTCAGCAATAGCTATCTGATAATCTCCCGTCATACCCATTGATAATGTTGCAAACTCAACTGATTTTAACTCAATAACCAATCTGTCAAATATTTTTTTTAAAACAGCAAAAGACCTTGATATATCTTTTGTGTTGTCTGTTAAAGGACCAACTGTCATAAGGCCTTTTAGTATCAAATGGCTAAAATCCGCTTTTAGTATCTCCTCTAAGAACTTATCAATATACTCAGGTTGTATTCCTGACTTTTGCGGCTCACCGCTTGTATTTACCTCAATAAGATAGCCGACCTTTTTATCGAAAGAAGATGCATAGGTTTGCAGAGAAACAAGCGTATCTATTTTATCAATCGATTCAACAGTGGTGGATATCTCTATCGCTTTTTTTGCTTTATTTCGCTGCAGATGCCCAATAATATGAAGATCAATATCAGAAATATCTTTTAATTCGGCATATTTATCGTACGCTTCAAGTACACGATTCTCACCAAAAAGCTTAATGCCAGAATCATAGGCCTCTCTTACAAAATCAGCACCGTAGGTTTTTGAAACTGCCATAAGCCTGATATTATCATTTCGTTTGTATTTATGTTTATATTCATTAATTGAATCTGTGATTTTTTTAATGTTATCCTTTATCATTCAATCTCCAAAATTTTTTCATAATCTGTAAGAATCTCAACACCATTTGATTTAACTCTAACCGTATCTTCAATCCTGACACCGCCTATACCTTTATAATACAGCCCGGGTTCTACAGTAACAATTGTATTCTCAGGCAATTCACCGCCTGACATTGAAATAAACGGGGGTTCATGACATTCCAAACCAAGCCCGTGTCCTGTCCCATGTATAAAACCCTGTAAAAAACCGTCAATAACGCCGGATTCGTATCCATATTTTTTAAATAACTCAACTGCTTTTGAATGAAGGCGAGTTCCAGATGCACTACTGTTAAGATCATCAATTACAGATTGCTGAACAATCCTGACTGTATCGTAGAGTTTCTTCAGTGAATCAGAGGCTTTGCCTTTACAAAATGTTCTTGTCATATCAGAAAAATAAAAGTTCGTTCTGCTTCTAGGAAAAATGTCAACAATAATCGAATCCCCTTCCCTTATATTGCCAAAACCTGTTTCATGAGGATCACATCCTTGATCGCCTATTGCCACAATAACGAGATCTGCCGAAAGCCCCATATCAATAAATTCCTTAAGAATAAAAGACTGAATAAACTCACTTGTTAATCGTTTTTTTTCATAAACAACAAATTTTTTTTCTATGGAAGAATTAGAAACAAGCACTTTAACCTTATCCATTACTTTTGTTAATGATAATGAAATCGATCTGATTATATCTATCTCTTCTTTTGATTTAATCAGTCTTTCTGAAAAAAACGGCTCCTCTTTACATTCAATATCATAACCTTCATTTTTTAAAATCATGAAATCATAAGCAGGAAAAGTGTCTTGAACAATTAAAGACGATATATTATTTGATCTTAAAAAATCTACAAGGATCTTAATTTTAGATTTTTTTAACGAACCTGAACCTGATTTTTGTACTAACTCACTAAAATTATAAACACAATTAAGTTTAGATATCCTTTTAGCCCGTTCAAACTCCGTTGACGGAAAAAAACCATAGCTCTTTCCATTGAAATCAATATATATAATCGGATCAATACAGTAAAAACCTGTTATATAGAGTAATGAGGAATTTCTATCGGGAGAATCTATTATCAATCTTGCACTATTCATTATTAAAGAATTATATTATATTATTTAAAAAAAATCCATTCTTTTTTTTATACCTAAAAATTTGGGGTGCGAATTTATTTTTTTGGTAATTTAAGAAATCATTTGTTTATGTATTTAAGCATAAAATTACCCAATAAATTCCGCTTATATACCGAATAAAGATGTAAAAATGCTTGTAGTATTTTTTTTATTATCGTTTTTTAAAGAAAACTGAATAGCTATTATTTCTATTTACCTACAATCTAAAAATTGCAGACAAAATTAGTTGTAATTAAATCTTATTTATGTTATTAGCATACTATCATTAAGGAAGTATTAAAAAATGTTTATTAAAGACTACAACAAAACAGCAATTATTTTCAAAGACAAAACATTATCTTACAATGAATTAAAAAAATCAATAAGTTACTACACAAGTCTTTACTCTATTAACGAAAATGATAGAGTAATTATATTTTCAGAAAACAGACCTGAATGGATATTCTCATTTTATTCTGTATGGTATAAAAACGGAATAAATATCGCTGTTGACTCTATGTCATCCTCCGAAGAACTTCAATACATACTTTTAGACAGTAAACCTAAAGTTGTCTTCTGTTCAAATATTAATAATAGTCTTGCCAAAGATTCTATTTCAGCTACCGGTTTAGATATTAAATTAATAAATATTGATGAGATTACAGTACCCGATGATTTTACAAAAAAACTTGATGAAAATACAATTAATAGCGATACAGACAGGATTGCAATTATAGTTTACACATCAGGAACTACTGGTAAACCAAAAGGTGTAATGTTGTCACATAAAAATATTTCGGCAAATATTGATGGGATTCTTGGGCTGAATATGTTTAACGGTAACGATATACTCGGAGTTATTCTTCCGTTTCACCATATTTATCCACTTACGGGAACTGTAGTGTTCCCTTTTTCAACAGGTATGAGTATCGTTATTATCGACAAACTCTCAAGCGATGCGATTCTAACAGCTTTCCAAACCCATAGAATGACAATCTTATTTGGAATACCGCGTTTATATTCCCTTTTCCATAAAGCTATAATGGATAAAATTAATAAAGGTTTTGCTACAAAACTAATCTTTGGTTTGATGAAAATTATCAAATCAAAACACTTAAGTAAAATTGTATTTAAAAAAGTACATAAACTTTTTGGCGGAAACATAAGATATTTTCTATCAGGTGGTTCTAAACTCAGTACTCAAGTTGATTGTGATTTTAGAATACTTGGTTTCAATATAACGGAAGGGTACGGACTATCCGAAACATCACCGCTTAATACAGCAAACAATTATCCCGGAGTTTACAAAAAGGGTTCAATAGGCAAACCGCTTATCAATGTGGAAGTAAAGATTGTAGATAGTGAAATTGTTGTAAGAGGTGATAATGTTATGAAAGGTTACCTCAATAAACCGGCTGAGACTCTTGAAGTTATTAAAGACGGATGGTTTTATACGGGAGATTCCGGATTTATTGATAAAAAAGGTTTTATTTTTATAACAGGGCGTAAGAGGGAACTTCTCGTTCTTCCAAATGGCAAAAAAATTAATCCCGAAGAGATTGAAAATAAAATAGCAGAAATCTCTCCCGATATAGTTAAAGAGATCGGGGTTTTTCTGAAAGATAATCATCTATATGCATTGGTTAGACCCGATATGGATAGAATGAAAAAAGAATATCTTGTTAATATTCTTGAAACGATTAAATGGCAGGTTATTGATAAATACAACAAAATTTCAAGAGACTTTAAAAAAGTACTCGATTTTAAAGTCATTTCGGAAGAACTCCCCAAAACAAGAGTCGGAAAATTAAAAAGATTTTTATTCCCAAAAATTGCAGAAAAGAGTGAAGAAAAAATAACGCATGAACCCGATATGGATTGTGAAGAATTTGATATTCTTAAAAAGTATCTTCAATCAAATCAAAATACAGATGTTTACTCGGACAGCCACCTCGAACTTGACCTTGGACTTGATTCATTGGCAAAGATCGAATTACAAAGTTATATTGAAAATACATTCGGGTTTGATCTGTCTAATGATGATCTTTCATCAAATCTCATACTATCAGATCTTGTAAAACATATATCACTTAAAAAAGTAAAAATTGAATCTGAAGAAACAAACTGGGACCAAATATTAAATCATGAAACGGACAAAAAGATTAAATCAAAGTCATTTCTTGTTTTGATTTCAAAATTTCATCTTTTTATATTTTCTAAGATATGGATAAGACTTTCAATTAATCGCTCATCAATGCCCGATTCTCCAATAATTTTTGCACCAAACCATTTAAGCTATATTGATTCATTTATAATTACAGCTGCTATGCCGAGAAAGTATCTTAAGAAGACTTTTTTTATAGCAAACAAAAAACATTTTGAAAAAGGTATAAATAAGTTTTTTGCACAGCAAATAAATCTATTAACATTGGATATTAATAAAAACCTTAAGCACTCCCTCCAAGAGATTTCTTCTGTACTTAGAGCAGGATATAATGTTGTAATATTCCCTGAGGGCAATAGAAGCAGAGACGGCGAACTTAAAGATTTTAAGAAAACCTTTGCAATTCTCAGCAAAACCTTAAATATACCGGTTGTTCCAATAACAATAAAAGGCGCTGACAAAGCTCTTCCTGTTTCAAAATTCTTTATCAGACCATACAAGGTATCAGTTGATTTTTGTGAACATGTTAAACCTGATAATAAAAGCTACGATGAGATAACCGAATCTGTAAGAGATATTATTTATAAAAAACTATCAGAAAAATAATGGGGTTGACATTTTTTTTTATATTAAATATAATAGTACATTATTAAGAAAAAACGAGATAAGATGCTTCATAATTTATCAATAATTCATTCAATATATAGGTATTATACTGCAAAAGCTACCCTTTATCTTTCTAAAAGTAACATAAACCTGTGTAAGTTTCTTATAATATTTTTTGGGATTATGTTAGTATTTGTTAATCTAACATTACCTGCCATATATCTATCTAAAAAAAGCTTTATGCCTGTTTTTGTTTACTCGCTAATTTTTACAGTTATTACTTCAATTTTATACGGAATAACTATTGCCTTTAAAAAAGATCCTGAGAGGTCTGCCCGTGAAATGATAAATTTAACCCCTCAAATTGTAAATGTCAAAAAATTATATATTAATGATATCTTTTTTAACATAAAGTTATCATTTACATTTTTGATGATTACAATAATTCCTGTGATAATTCATTGTATAACAGGCCTATTTCTGAATATTTCTCTTTTGTATATTATTAAATCTTTTCTTTTCACTTCTTTAGGTTTAACAGCAATAATCATACCCTTATCAATATTCATACACCTAAGATATAAAACAATCAGAACAAACGAGGTTCGAATTGGAAATATCACAAGAGAACAAAATAAAGTCTCTCAAAAAGATATATCTACAAACATTAAACTAAAAATAAATCTAAAAAAATTATTATCAAGAATAAACGGTTTAAATACTGTAAATATCAGTAAGCATTTTATAATAAAATCATTTTTTTTTGTAGTTTTAACCTTCATAATCATATTTATTGCAATTTATGCAGGCAATAGTCTTTTATTAATACCATCATTAATTCTCGAGATTTCAGTTTTTTTTATTCTGTTTTATAAAATAAACAAAAAAGGGTTTAATACCACTATTCCTTTTAAAATCACATTGATATTATTTATTATTATTAATTTTCCGGCACTCCTACCTGATATTGCTTCAGATTCAATAAATATTGAAATTGAACCATTGGCTTTTTTAATTATACCGGTTGTAGATCAAATAGACACTTTTATTACATCATATAAACAAGCCCTGAAATTGATCACCATTCCTTTAATTGTATTATATCCGCTGTCGATAATTTTAGTTTTTTCAATTACAACATGGATTCACAAGGCGCTGACTATTTTAAAGAAGCAAAATGAATTAAAACTTATTAAACAGCTCCATCTTGAAAAAATCTCCCTTCTGTTTGCTGACTCACTTACAGTTTTACCGTTTATTTTGTTTATTGTTGAACATCTATTTATTATATTCATTTTCTTTTGCTTAAAAGAAAACATTGTATCACTTATTACCGGAATATTTACTACATTTCAGATCGAAGAGGTATTTAAGATATCATTTTTTAATTATGAAAATCTAAAATCACTATATGAAAAAGCCCTCTCTATTTATCTTTTATATATATCAATAAAGGGCTTAATAATAATTATGACACATTTTTTTAGTCATGTTATTTTGATAGACGACGAATTTATATTTGTTAAAAATCTAATATTAAGAAATATATCGATCAGAGTGCCGACTTCAAATATAAAATTTATTATAATTAAACAAAACTTTATAGAAAAGATATTTGATTCGGGAACTCTTTTGCTGGAAACAAACGACAATTCCGGTATAGTATCAATTAAATCTGTATCACTTATAAGATCAAAAAGCAGACAATTGATGGAAATCATTAAAAGACAATGATAGAAAAATATTCAATATCAACAAAATATAGAATCTTCATCGTTATTTTGATAAGTATTGCAATTGTGCTGTTCTATTTCTTTTTTAATCTTAACTATCTCACTACATTTATTGATGAAAAAGGTGACTGTAACACCTATGATTATTATGTCAGACTCGGCATTCCTCAATTCCTTTACAATCCGCATCATATATGGTTTGACGATATCGGTTATAAATTTTTGAATTATATTAAAGATAAGGGGTATAAAGGTTCAACTATGGTTGTTCTTCAGCTTCGAAATCTTTTATTTGGATCAATAGGGCTAGGTTCTTTTTTTTTGTTATTTTATAATTTCACAAGAAAAATTTTATTATCGTTATTAACCACATTCTTAAT
>CAZSQU010000018.1:0-22941 GCA_964608985.1 uncultured Spirochaetales bacterium | reverse complement strand
TCTCCTGCGGTTATTGGGTATATTCACAGATAAATGATACTCCTTTGATACACTCAGTTTTATTATTGTGCTTATTTATGCTTACAATAGATATTTCTAATCGTAAAATTAAAATACTCTACTCAATATTTATTGGCATATTTCATTCTATAACAATTTTCTTTCATCAATCAAATCTAATATTCGGTATTGTTATTGTCTTTTATATGTTTTTTCTAGATAGCTCACAATCTATAAATGATAAAGACCTGAATAAAATTGTGATAAAAAATATTTTGCTAAAAAAAATAAAACCCTTACAAAACATTAAATATATCCTTGCATATGCTATAACAGGTATAATTATAGTATCTGCTGCTTATTATTATGTAGGTATTGTAAAACTTGGTTTAACCCTTGATATAACAAAAGCAGAAGATTTTAATAATATTACAGATTCAACATATTTCTTTAACTGGCTTATTTTATATTCAAAGATAGATTATTGGGGAAAAGGATATACCGAAGGCTCTACATTTTTAAAATCGATATATGGTATAACCACCTATTTCTATCAACCTATGTCGATAAACGGATCTTCTATTACCTACAATGTAAAAAGTTTATGGACCACAATATATGCACTTCCAAATATGCTTTTATTTTTATTTTTAACAGCAATATCTATTTTTATAATAAGGATCAAGGATATCTGGAAAAAATATTCATTTAAAATAGCGGCGTTATTGATATTTATTATTATATATACAGTTTTTTCAGGCTGGTGGGAACCTGATTATAGAGAATTCTGGGTATCTACTGCTATGAGTTATTGGATATTCATAATATTTATCTACAACTACATAATTGATAAAATTAAATACTTTAAACCCATTATTGTTTCAACAATATATTTATATATGGCAGTAATTATAATACTATTATTTACATTCAACTTTGAGGGTTTTTTATACAACTTTCATAGCAATCAATTTAAACAATTTGATATTATAGAAAACAGATCACCACTTCGATCTTATCCTATAACCGAAATAAAGTGACCTGCCATAAAATTACTATTTTTTGGAGACTGAACTAAACTCCATATCAAGGATAAATTCTACTTCTCCGGGACTCAAGTTAAGTGATTTACAAATATCATCTACTGTCCAACCTTGTGAACTCAATTTAACTACTGCGGCTTTTTTATCTTCTTCACCATTATCCTTTCTCTTACCTTTTTCAGTTCGTTCAGTTGATAATGTTTCAAGAAGTTTAATTTTTTTATCTGTTTCTGCATTAAGGTTTACAAGTTGTGTTTCTGCTTTAACAAGCCATTCTCTAAACTTATTAACTTGTTGTGTTCTTTGTTCAATATCTAAGACTAGAGTATCCATTTGATTGAATTTTTCTATCACATCTTGAATTTTTGCTTCAGACTTGATTATCAAACCTGCTTCTTTCTCAAAATTCTTAATTGATTTTTCATAAACACCTTTTTTATAATCTATTTCAGCAATATTTCTGCTTAGATTTTCAAAATCATCTGATAGTTTTTGAGCTTTAGTCTCGACCAGATTAATTGAATTAATAGCCGATTTAACCTCAGATTCTCTTGAACTTACTTCAGATATTAAATTCTCAACCTTGTTAAATTTGTTATTTATTTCTTCAATCTTTGCATCAAGGTTATAAGCGATCATCTTAGCTGCATTTATTTCTTCAAGTTTTCTTGCTGCACCATCAGACATCTCTTTTAATTCACCCAATACAGTTTCAAGTGTGTCGATTTTTTTTCTTTCATTCATTAGTGATTTTAATTTTTCATCTGTATCATTTACCTGTTCCTGAATTGTTAGCATCTTTTTCTCGGCTTTAATCACCTCTGCTTTATCCTTTTTAACATTATTAAGTTCATCCTTAATTAACTTGATTTCAGATATCAGTTTATTCTTCATATCTTCAGTTCTTTCAATAAGATTTGTTTCTTTTTCGTACTTCTTAACATTAATATCTATCTCATTAATCTTTCTATCAAGTAATGATGAATGTTCAAGGAATCTGGCTGTAAACCTGTCATCAATTTGTTTCATACCCATCTGAATTTTGACAAGTTCTTTTTTGTACTCATCAATTTTTTGATCATTCTGAGCTTTCAATTCGTTATGTTGATTGATCATTGATTCGTTATTTGATTTATGAAGTTCGTTTAGTTTTGATATCGAATCCTGAATTTTAGTAGAAACATCAGTATCAACTTTTAATTTCAGTTGACCAAGATCATCATTCAACTTGTTAAAACGATCAACAAATGCACCAAGTTTCTCCTTTGATTGAGAAAGTATGCTGTCTGTTTTAATCTGAAATTGCGACTCTATTTCAGATAATTTCTTAGCAAATTTATTACCGACATTATCTGTCTTTTCAAAGACAGTGTTTAAATGTGTATTAAACTGTTGATCTACATCATTGAATTTTTGATTGATCTTAGTATCAATATTTGATAATTTATCTGAAAATTGCTGATTAAATTTCTTATCGAGTTCATCCATATTATTTTTAATCTGATCAAATTTCTGTTTATACTGATCGATTCTTTTTATAGAGTGTTGTTCTAATTCAACATAGTTCTTATTTATCTGTGTTTTTCCCTGCTCCATAATTGAATCAATATCTGATAAGCCTTGTTCAACCCTTTGCGCTATCTCAACATCAATTCTATTTTTTAATTCGAGTATATTTGAAGACACCTCACGATAGCCGGAAATATAATTATTTAGTTTATTCTGATTATCTTCAAGGAATTTTTCGCCTTTATTAAAATATTGTTCTTCAATATCTTTTAATCTTGTAAAAATATTATTTTCCAACTCTTTTGAATGATCCAATATTTTATTTTTCAAGAATTCAAAATTATCAGAAATCTCAGATTTATTTGATTCTATAATAGCATTTATAGTACTAATTTTTGAATCAACTGTCAAACCTAACTTATCCATCTCTTCAGTTTGTTTAGTAGCTCCGCTCTTCAGTTCATCTTTTAATGTATTAGCTTCAGATCGAAGTTGACTATGTATGTTTTTTAATGAATTAGCAACAGACTCTTTAAGACTATTCATTTTAAGATTAAACTGATTCATTGTATCTGAAATTGTTTTTTCACTATCAATAATCAGTTGACTTATTTTCTCTTTTTCTGAAACATAAGAATTCATCAAACCATCAAGTTCCCTGCCGGATAGCTCAATTTTACTATTATAATCGCTTAAATATTGATTTAAACTATTTGAAACAACCTTTTTCTCGTTATCTATTGCCATCAAAGCTTCATTAGAGAAATTACTAATGTTATTTTTGAGTCCAATTATTAATTCTTCTGCTTCATTATTAAAACTATCAATCTTTTTTGATAATGAATTATTTGAATCATCAAACCTTGCGGATATTCTCGTTTCAAAACTATCTATCTCTGATTTGAAACCATCCTCAATATGGTCTATCTGAACCATATATTCATTATGTTTTACCATAAGATCATTTTTAACCTTCTCAAGGGTATCATTAACAGTATTCTCAAGTACGCTTTTGCTTTTGTTAACGGATTCTTCCATCTGATCTATTTTAACAATATTCTCCTTTTCCATATCAGCAACTCTTTTTGCCATAGAATTTTGAAGAATAACAACCTTGTTCTCAACTTCATTAAATGTTTTTTCAAACCTGAGAGTAAGTTCTCCTGTTTTACCGTCAGCATCTTTTGATATACCTTCTAATGACTCATCAATTTTAGCAAATATTTTTTCTTTTTCCTTTTCAAAATATGTTTTTATCTTTATAATATTATTTTGCAGAGAAATTTTAAATTTTTCTAATTCTTCTGCTGATTTTAATTTATAATCCTCTCTTTTTTTATCAACATCCTTTACGCCGGATATAAAATCAGCTTTTAAAGATTCTTCGGTGTTTTTACAATCCTCTTTCATTCTTTGAATTGATTGATTAACCATAACTGCTGTTTCATTAATTTTTTCATTTACAGTTTTATTTATTTCTTCAAGCTGCGTATTAAATGAATCATTCAAGGAACTTTGTCTTTCATTAATCCCAAGCACGGCAACTTTAAAATCACCTGAGATCTTATCTAAATTACTTTTTAATGTATTTACACCATTATTCAATTCAACGATCTTCTCTGAAGCAGAAGCAAACTTTGCCTCTATCTGTTTTTTATACTGATCTGTTGATGTATCCATTGAATTGCGATAATTCTCAAGTTTTTCTGAATAAGAAACTTTGAATGCTTCAAGCTTTGATTTAATCTCATTAAATATCTCTAACTCAAGTTTTTTCCCCATCTCTGATACATTTCCAATATATTTATCAAAATCTGTTATTCTTTGTTGAATCTCAGAAGATACATCTTTTTTTATACCCTCAAATCTCAATTCAGAATCATTAATAAAATTATCTAAAGTTGAGATTTTCTGATCAACATCTCCCTCAATTTTTTTATAATATGTTATTACTTCGTTATATTTTGAATCTGTCTTTTTAAACTCTGTAATAATATCTTGCGTCAATTGTTTTTTTATCTTTTCACCATGAATATTGATGTTATCAACTATTCCTGTCTTTTCTGACCTCAAGTCAAGTACTATCTGATCTTTTTCTTGTGTTAGATTATTAATGATTTCTTTATTATATTGTTCAGTCCTTTCCTCTATTCTTAAAATATAATTTGAATAGTCCTTAATTTTTAATTCAAGTTCAGAGTTTACTTTATTGTTAAAGTCCGTAAAATCAGAATTAAATCTTAAAAGGTTTTCTGAATATTTTCTGTTTAACAAACCTAAATCTCTTTCTACTTCATCAATAACATTATTTTTGATATCGCTTATTCTAACCTCAACACCTGAAAGATCGTTAACGAACAGAGTGAATTTATTTTCTATTTCAGTTTTTACATCATCAAATCTTTCTTTTACGGTATCATTTGATTTTTTTAATTCTTCAAAGATTTCAGAATATCCCTTTGCAAAACCGGATTCAATCTGTTCTTTTTTATTATCAAAATCTTTTTTAAACAATACTATATCTTGTTTTATTGTTTTTGTTTCAGTTGAAATGTCTTTAACTATTTTATCGCTAATCTGTTTTAGAGCAATATTATTCTCTTTTTTAAATGTATCGTTAATTCTTGTTACATCTTTTTCTACTATCGCAAGATCCTTTTTGAACTTGCCTATTCTAATCTCTACTTTATCGATAAACTCTTTAGATTCTTTGATCTCATTTACCTGAGAATCAATTGAATGTATTTCTTTATCAAGCATATCAATTTTATTATAAAATATAGATATCTTCTCTTTTTCTTTTTCTATAAGATCAAACCGCTGCTGAATAGCATTAATTGATTTGTTGAGATCAGATAAAAGTCCGTCACCTTTTTGAATTGATACATCCACCAAAGAATCGAAGTCCTTTAACTCCTGTTTTCTCTGATCTGAAAATTTTGAAAGATCATCCATAATGAACTTGGATTGTCTTAATATTTTATCAAAGTTTCTATTGTTTCTATCAATGTACCTGAATACTGCAACAAGTGTACCTGAACAAAAAACCGAAATTAATATACTATATAATGCTGTAACCACACTATCCCTCCCCAAAAAAATAGTTATGATCTTTAAAATATGATGGGTATTAAAAATCTTATTGAATTTTAGAATAATTAAAATTTAGTGTCAACACTTTTTTTTATTTTTTTTAAAAAATTTGTTATTTTTTTTGATATTTGAATTCAATATGGTAAACAGAATGGAATATTGGTTCTTTTTCAATATACATTAATTAATTTGTGGGATCTTTTCTTCATGCGGAATGTAATCTGCAACTTTATGAATATGAATATCTCCGAAAATTATATGCTGCATTATTGATACGGCACCTTTTTTAACAAGTTCAAGAATTGCTAAGAACAAACATACAAGCTCAATTCTTGACATACTATCATAAATCAGATCAAAATAGTTAAAATGCTCTTTACCGTCAAATTTCTGCATTATTTGATCAATTTTCTCTTCAACGGAAAAATTTAACATAGTAACCTCAAAAGAATCATCAGTTACTCTTTTTTTATTAAGTATCTTCGAAAAAGAACTCACAAGATCAACAACAGTAAGAGGTTTCCAATTCACTTCACCAATATCCTCTTCGTCGAAGAGCATTACCTCAGACCTGCTTTCAATAAAAGGAACAGAATCTTCTATCCTTTCCTCAAGCATCTCCGCAGCAATTTTATATTTCTGATATTCAAGTAATTTATTTATAAGATCCGTTTTTAGTTCTTCTGAGTTTTCATATGATATTTCGATAGGTAACATTGCTCTCGTTTTTATTAGAATGAGATTTGTTGCCATTTCAACAAATTCTGCTATATTATTCAAATCAAATTCCATAAGAATCTTTAAATACTCAAGATATTGATTTGTAATCTCAGATATTGAAATATCATAGATATTTATCTCGCTTGTTTTAACAAGATGAAGTAAAAGATCAAGCGGTCCCTCAAAGTCCTGTTCAACAATTTTTACAAGGTATTTTATCGTATCCGGATTTGTTATCCCGTTATTTACCAAAATCAAACTCTCCAATAACAGTTAATTGTTGATCCGTTACATCTTTTAAAGCTTCTCTGAGAAAATCAAGGTTAAAATATCCGTCACCGGCGTATATCTCCACTAAAGGTTCAAGCATAAATCGCCTGCTTAACAAACCTTTATGGGGAATGCAAAGATGTTTCGAGTCAATTCTATTATCGGAAAAAAATAAAATATCTATATCAATAATTCTCGGACCTTTCGGTCTTAAAGGATCTTTAACTCTTCCAATATCAATCTCAATTTTTTGAACTGCAATCAACAACTCTTCGGGAGATCCGTTATATCCGTTGAATCTTGCTGCAATATTATAGAAATCATCCTGATTAGTATCCTCTAAAGGCGCACTGCGATACAATGAACTCACTTCTTCAAAAACCATAAATTTTGAAAGATCAGTTATTGCTGCCCTAAGAAAAAATTCACTTGGTTCAACATTTGAACCAAGTGAAAGATATACTGATTTCTTACAATACTCCATAAAAGCCCCCGAATTACTCTTCCTGTTTGGGTGTAAGTACCGCTCTTATTTTTTCTTCAATTATTTTCATTATATCGGGATTCTCCTGCATAAATGTCCTTACATTGTCTTTCCCTTGCCCGATTTTTTTATCCCCATAAGCATACCACGACCCTGATTTTTGAATCAATCCATATTTAATGCCAGCATCAATTAAAGAACTTTCCTTTGAAATACCTGTACCATAAGTTATCTCAAGTTCTACTTCTCTAAATGGCGGAGCAAGTTTATTCTTAACTACCTTAATTCTCACTTTATTACCGCTTGCCTCGGTACCATTTGTTATCGTTTCTATTTTTCTGATATCAAGACGCATCGATGCATAGAATTTCAAAGCATTACCGCCGGTTGTAGTTTCCGGATTACCAAACATAACCCCGATTTTCATTCTAAGTTGATTAATAAAAATTACACACGATTTTGACTTGGATACAACTCCTGTTAGTTTTCTTAATGCTTGACTCATAAGTCTTGCTTGTAGCCCCATATGACTATCACCCATCTCACCCTCAATTTCTGCTTTCGGGGTAAGAGCAGCAACAGAATCCACAACAATAATATCAACTGCTCCGCTTCTTACAAGTGTTTCTACAATTTCAAGCCCCTGTTCGCCCGTATCAGGTTGTGATATATAAAGATCATTTATATTTACTCCCAAGGCTTTAGCATATACAGGGTCCATCGCATGCTCAGCATCTATAAATGCAGCTATTCCTCCAAGTTTTTGAGCTTCAGCAATAGCATGAAGAGCTAAAGTGGTCTTGCCGGATGACTCCGGACCATAAACCTCAATTATCCTTCCTCGAGGATATCCGCCTATTCCCAACGCCGCATCCAGTAAAAGTGATCCACTTGGAATAGTTTCTATATTAATATGCTTTCTTGATCCGAGCTTCATAATTGAGCCCTTACCAAACGCCTTTTCTATTGATACAATTGACGCTTCAAGGGCTTTCACCTTTTCTGCTATGTCTTTTGAAACAGGCACTTCATCTCCTTCAAGAAACAAATCTGATTCTTCGTTAGCCATAAAAATCTCCATTTAATTCATTTTTTTTTATAATAATTATTATGTAACTATATAAACCGTTTTTTTAAAAGAATTGATTGTAATATTACAATAATTTTATATTTTTTATAATACCATATTTATCAAATAAAATTCTTTTTAAGAATTGAATAATCAAAAAAGATGAAAAACTCACAGTAAAAAGTATTGCAATCATTATCATTATTTGATACTTAATAGCTATAACCGGAGCTGAACCTCCAAGTATCTGACCTGTCATCATACCCGGCAAAGAAACCAGTCCCATAGTAGCGATAGAGGATATTGTGGGAAGCACTGCTGATCTGTATGCGTTACTAACAAATGGACGAACTGCTTCATTCTTTGTTGCCCCAAGACTAAGATAACCGTAATACTCTGTACTATTCTTATTTAACTCATTATAAAACCTGTCATATGCAAGTATTACACCATTCATACTATTACCGAGAAGCATGCCGGTTATAGTAATCAAATGTCTTGCATCATAAACCGGTACAGGATTTATTACTAATAACATTAAAAAAACATTAACAATAACCACAGGTAATAAAAGGGCAATAAACCCCCAGAAAAGCATTATTTTATGTCCCGATTTTACTTTAGAATAAACATTGATATCTGCAATTAATATCATTATAATTATCCATATAATATTTATCAAAACAAAATTCTTCTCAAAAACAAACTGTAAAAAAAATCCGACAACAGATAGTTGAATAACCATTCTCAATATGGCTGTAAATATCTGTGTTGTTCCCTTTTTATAAACAATAAAAGTCAAAACCGCGGGTATTATCAGAATTAATATGAGTAAGGATAGTTTTAATAAAGAAATATCTTGAGCACCGCTCATTTAAAACTCCCAAAAGTGATTTTTTTACTAAATAAATGAAAAAATTCAACAGTGTGTGAAACACAAAAAATAGTCATGTTACTGCATTCATTCATAAGATAATTAAAAACCACTGCGGCTGAAACAGAATCAAGCCCGCTTGTCGGTTCATCAAGAAGAAGTACCTCAGGCTTTAATACAATCATATTAGCAAGAACAACCCTTTGTCTCTCACCTACCGATATTTCATTTATATTACGGTTTATGATACTATCATCAAGATTAAATACTGATAATAGATCTCTAAATAAAACAGTATTATAATTAAATCCATTATAAACCTTAAACTGTTTGATAATATCCGGATAATCAGAAACCTTAATTCCTAAGGGTACAAAAGTTTCCTGCATCATCATTAAAACATTTCTTCTATATAACTCTCTATTCTTAACCTGTTTTATTTCTGTACCTTTATAAAAGACACTGCCATTATAACTGTTATTTAACAAACCTAAAATCTTTAAAAAGGTTGATTTACCTGAACCCGATTTACCTTCAAGTAAAATCTTTTCACCGGGATTTAGAGATAAATCCTCAATAGAAAAAACGGGTGTTTCGTTTAAAATATATTTTAATGATTTGAAATCAAACATCAATCACCTGAAATAATAAAAAATCTGGCTCTTTAAGAGATCAAAAAGATACAAAATATCAAAAAAAGTAACAAAGATCATAAATGAAAAAAGTATTATAAACCCGCCAATATTTATATAATAAACTACTTTCATATTTATCTCTCTTCTAAAAATAATCTCTAATAAATACAATATAATATGACCGCCATCAATTGCCGGAATAGGCAAGAGATTAAAAACACACAATGATATTGATAGATAACCTAATACTGACAAGAACAATCTAATGCCTGATAAAACGCCCTCTTTTAATCCGCCATAAGTTGCTTCACCAATCATTGATCCTATTCTTAAAACTCCACCCATCTGACTCATTACATCTTTTTTTGGTTTAAAAACAAGTGCATATAATCCATTAAACATAAGTTCAACAGCATCCTTTAATTCACCTAAACCCGATACAAAAGACTCTAAAGGTGATAGAGGCCCAACATCTCTATATTCAATAATAAAATCCAAATAAAACAAATCCTCTGAAATCTCATCATTTATCTCATTATAGTTAATAGTTATCTGTTTAATAGAGCCATCAAATTTTAATATTTTTAGAATTGATGTTTTGTTTTTAGAAAAATTTGTCCGGAATATCATATTTATCAATTCTGCTGTGATACCCGTATTAATATTATCTATCTCAATAATTCTATCATGATCCGATAAATCAAGAAATTGAGCAAGTCGATTATCATTACCCCTAATAACAGGTTCAGTATGCGTTGTTATACCGACTAAAGGTCTCATTGATTGCGGATCCCAATCGGGTATAAGATTAATGATTAGCTCAGAATCCCCCCTTAAAATACTCAATTCCAGTTCTTTTTCTCCATTAATCGCAACTATTTTTTGAATATCAAGAAATGATTCAACTTTTTGTCCATTAATAGCTTTAATTATATCACCGCTTATAACACCAGAGCTTTTTGCCTTGCCGATTTTTTCAAGAGGAATCCCCGCTGTACTATACAGGTCATCAACTAAATTCACTCTTGTAGAAAAAAACGGTTCACTATACGGTATCATTCCAATAGAAGCGAAAAGTATGAGCGCAAGTATAAAATTCATTAATGGACCGGCAAATACAATAAATATCCTCTTAAAGGGATTTTGACCATAAAACCCCTCCGGTGACCTTAGTTTATAAATGGGGATTTCTTTCTTAACTTTATCAATTACACCTTTTTTATTTTCGAGATTTAATTTCAAACGGTATGAAATAAGATCATCATTAATTGTTTTAATATCATTAATAACGGTCATAAATTGATCACTGCTTTGGCTCATAGTACTATCAGAGATTTTATATGAATCCCAAGAATTATCATATTTATATAGAGATTCAATACTATTTGCTGTAACAGCATTCAATTGTTTAATTTTTTCAAATGTTGCCTTATCAATCTCATACGGCAGGAATTCTTCAAAATTTGCCTGTATATCCGTCTTAACACTGCGGATTTTTTTTATTAATTGAAACTCTCTTTTATTAATCAGATTCGGAAAGCTTTCACCGATCTCATCATTTTTAAATTTGCAATAACCGCCTATCGGTATCCTGCTTAATCTGTAATAAGTACCTTTGTAAAAAAACTCAAATATTTTTGGCCCCATACCGATTGAAAACACCTCAACAACAACACCGGAAATTTTACCGGCTATAAAATGGCCAAGCTCATGTATAAATACAAGTATCCCAAAACCTGCAACTGCAAATATAAATTTAAGTGCAGAAGAATAAAAAAACTCAAACATTAGGCATCTCCGATTAATTTATTTACAACATTTAGTGCGTAATCATCAAGAACACTTAAATTTTCCAAATCAGGAGTTAAAAAAGTCCATTCTTTATTATTATTAAACATCTCTATTGATTTTTCCATAATACTTTCAATCTCAATAAAACTAATTGAACCGTTCAAAAAATAATTTACCAGTATTTCATTAACAAAATTATAAAAAGGAGGAAAAAAACCACCTTTTTTTCCACATAAATAGGCATATTCCAACATCTTAAACTTATTAAAATCAACAGGAATCAGCTCAAAATTATATGATCCGGTAAAATCAAAACGGTTATAATTATTATAAATAATCTCAGGGAAGGATAATGCATTCTGAACAGGAATTGACATATCATTCGGTCCGATCTGTGCATATAATTCACCATCTGATGTTTCAATCATAGAATGTATCAATGACTGCGGATGGATCATTACCTTTATCTTATCATAATCAAAACCAAATAATTCATGTGCTTCAATAACTTCTAAACCTTTATTTGCCATTGTTGCACTATCAATAGATATCTTATTTCCCATTTTCCAAGTAGGATGGTCTAGGGCATCGGAAACGGTTATTGTATTCCAGTTTGATTTATCTAATCTTAAGAATGGACCTCCGCTTGCCGTAAGAATGATCTTTTCAACCGATTTAGATCTATTCAGCAACGAAAAAACAGCTGAATGCTCTGAGTCAACAGGTATTATCTTTGCACCTGTTTCAATTGCTTTATTTCTTAGAATTTTACCTGCGCATACAATACTTTCTTTATTCGCTATTGCCAAATCCTTTCCGGAACTTAATATATCAAATGATGGTTTAAGACCGGCTTTGCCGGAAATACCGTTAACAACAATATCAATTGAATTATCATTGTATATCTGTTGAAGTCCGTCAATACCGCTATAAATTTGTATCCCTTTATATTGAATTTGGTAACTGTTAAATTCTTTATAAAAAAAATCTTGGTCTGTTACAACCGCATATTCCGGATTAAGAAGTTCAATTATAGAGAATAATTTTTTAATATTTGAATTGGTTGTAACAGCTTTTAACCTGAAACAATCCTTATATAGACTTAATATTTTTACCGTAGCATCGCCTATTGAGCCTGTACCACCAAGTAATGCAACATTTTTCATATTTTTTATCAATTAACAAAAATTGCCGAATAAAGCTGAAGTACAATAAAGAAAACAGGCACAAAATATAATATTGTATCAACAGAATCAAGAACTCCACCCCTTCCGGGAACACCTTCTCCGGAATCCTTAACATGAATCGATCTTTTAAAAACCGATTCGACAAGATCACCTATTGGTACAATAAAACCTGAAAAAACCGGTAAAACAAGGTAAAACCATATCGGAAATGAAATAAAACCGAATATTTTGTCAAATATCAGATAAAAAAGCCCTGAAAAAAAGAAGGTTGAAAAATAACCTCCGATATAGCCTGCCCATGATTTATTGGGGCTTGCCGTTAATCCGATTATTGAAGATCTGCCGAAAGCCATTCCAAAAACATAAGCAAAAATATCACTTGACCATATCAAAAGAATAAGATAGAGACATAAAAAAGATCCGGTAAGTGTACCGTGTGATTCTATTGAAAAAAAGCCCGGCACGGGATTTTCAGGCCTTATCTTAAAATTCAAAATAAAAGGCATAATAAATGATGGTACACCAATATATACAATACCAAAAAGTGTATATGCCATTTTTTCAAAAGATTTCTCAAGATCTTTCTTAAAAACATCTCTTGCAAACACATATGATATAACAGCAATAATAAAAGAAAAAAACAAAACAAAAGTTATTCTATAGCTATTTATATTTAATATATTATTAGCATAACAATATGCAAATATTAGTATTAAAACATTAATTATTGAAATAAAATATCTTCTTACAATAATTCCTTTTTGAAGGATTAATTTTCCTATTTCAAAGCTGCCAAAAAATGTAACAAGAACGCCAAAAAGTAATATTCCGGGCAAATGTGTACGCTCAGGCCAGAAAATCAAAGTAAATACAGTAGGAATACTAACAAGTGTCAATATCAATCTTTTCTGAAAATTTGTCATTATTTCACCCCGCCAAACCGTCTGTCTCTTTTACAAAAAACATCTATCGCTTCATAAAAATCTTCTCTACCAAAGTCAGGCCATAATTTTTCTGAAAAAATCAACTCACTATATGATGCCTGCCATAGATAATAATTACTTAACCTATATTCTCCGCTTGTTCTGATAATCAACTCGGGATCCGGCACACCATTTGTCAGTAAGAAATCATTTATATCTTTCTCGGTAATATTCTTATTTCCAGAAGAAATTATCTTATTTATTGCTTGAACAATATCATATCTACCGGAGTAATTAAGAGCAAGTAAAAGTGTGGTTGTATTTTGATACCCTTCTGTATCTTTCTCAACCTGATCAATTGCTTCCAGAACATCATCAGGCAAACCATCTCTGTCGCCCACATGCCTTATCTTGATGTAATTTTTAACATAAAAATCAAATTCTTTCTTTAAATGACTTACTATAAGCCCCATTAAAAAATTAACTTCTTCT
The DNA here is from genome assembly GCA_964608985.1 of uncultured Spirochaetales bacterium. Classification (GTDB taxonomy): domain Bacteria; phylum Spirochaetota; class GWE2-31-10; order GWE2-31-10; family CAYYKD01; genus CAYYKD01. Next base: position 8,851 of record CAZSQU010000018.1, on the reverse strand, counting down.
GATGCCCGCTTCCAATTCTCTTTAGAAAATGTATAAAGTGACAAAAACTCTATTCCTGCATCCTTTGCGGCAAGTACGACTTCCTTTGCCCTTGCCACCCCTTCAGAATGACCTTTTGTTCTTGGTAAGCCTCTTTGCTGTGCCCATCGTCCGTTTCCATCCATTATTACGGCAATGTGCTTGATATTATTATATTTCAATTATCTCTTTCTCTTTTTTTTCTAATATTGTATTTATATCTTTAATATGATCATCTGTAAGCTTTTGTACCTGTTCGAGCCCCTGTTTTTCTTGATCCTCGTTAATCTCACCTTTTTTTAAAGATTTCTTCAAAGCCTCATTTGCATCTCTTCTGAGGTTTCTAATACTTACCCTGGCCTGTTCAGCAATGTTTTTAGCTTCTTTAACATACCCGAGTCTTGTTTCCTGTGTTAATGGCGGAATAGTGATTCTTATTACATTACCGTCATTTTGAGGATTAAACCCTAATTCTGATTTCTGTATTGCTTTTTCAATGGGATGCAATGAACTCTTATCCCATGGTTGAATAAGGATCATTCTTGCTTCCGGCACACTAATTGTTGCAACTTGTGATAGCGGTGTTTGAGCTCCGTAATATTCAACTGAAATATTATCAAGGATCGCTGGATTTGCCCGCCCTGTTCTGATTTTTTTTAATTGATCGACAAAATTTGATATTGATTTTTTTGATTTTTCTTGAAATTGGTCTTTAATCATATTTAACATAGATCACTCCTTAACGATAGTACCTGCTGTTTCACCTCTACAGGCTTTTTCAAGCATACCTTCATCATTCATACTAAATACCATAAGCTTCATATTGTTATCACGCATAAGGATCATAGCAGAAAGATCCATTACTTTCAATTTATTTTTAATTATTTCATCAAATGTAATGGTAGAATAAAGTTTGGCATCGCAATATTTGACAGGGTCCTTATCATAAATCCCGTCAACTTTTGTAGCTTTAAAAACAGCTTGTGCATTTATCTGCAAAGCTCTTATTGCGGCTGTTGTATCTGTGGATAAGTATGGATTACCTATTCCTCCGCAAAAAACAACAACCCCTGCATTTTTAAAAGAAGACTCAACAAGATCGATGTTAAAGAGTGACGCAACACCCGCAATCTCAATCGCTGATACCGGCAAGGCATTTACACCATTAGCTCTAAATCTCTCAACAAGACTCAGTGCGTTTATCACAGTAGCCATCATGCCTATCTGATCGCCGATTCTCCGATCGTAACCATCAATCCCTGCTGAAGCCCCTCTAAAAATGTTACCGCCACCGATAACAATTCCTAATTCTACTCCGCTTTTTATTAATGGCACTATCCTTTTTACTATTCTATCTGCTGTTTGTAAACAAAGACCGCTTCCGCGGTCCCCTTTTAATAATTCGCCGGATAATTTCAATAAATAACGATTTTTTATATTAGCCACCAATCATTACCCTTTCAAATCTAACCATCTTAACTTCTTTACCGATTGCCTTATTAACAGACTTAATATAATCTGTTACAGTTAGTTTATCATCTTTTACATATTTTTGATTTAATAGACATATTTCTGAAAAATATTTTGAAACCTTACCTTTTACTATGTTTTCAAGAACATTGGCCGGTTTTCCTGATTCTGCAAGCTGTTTCATAAATATTTCTTTCTGTTCTTCAAGTTCCTTTTGCGGTACTTCATTCTCAGTCAGATAATATGGTGCATTAGCAGCTATATGAAGACATATATTATTAGTCATCTCAATAAATTCTTTGTTTTCAAAAACTGAATTATCTGCTGATTCAAATATCGAAGCAACACCAATTCTATTCTTTCCGTGAATATAGGTTGCAGCAAATTGATTTGCAGCTATACTAATAATAACAATTTTTTTAAGTTCAACATTTTCTTTTGTTTGAGTTATAACTTCTTGAAGTGTATCTTTATAAACAGATAAGTCTTCTTTTGCGTCTGTAAGTGCTTTCTGAATAACAGTATTGGCACCTTTAACAAAAAGATCATTTGTTGCAACAAAGTCAGTCTCACAACCGATAAGAGCAAGTGCTACCCTTTTATCGTTTTTACCGACGAAAACTCCGCCTTCGTTGGTTTCACGGTCGCCTCTTTTTTTTGCATCAGCAAGTCCTTTTTCTTTTAAATACTTAAGCGCACCATCAAAGTCTCCGTTTGACTCTGTAAGTGCTTTCTTACAATCCATAAGACCGGCATTAGTCATATCTTTTAGCTTTTTAACATCTTGAGCTGAAATACTCATAAATATCTCCTCATTTTTTATAATTATTTGAAGCTCTCTCGGTAGATTATCAATTTAATCAATAACTATTTAATTCAAAAGAGCCTCGTATAAGTCATAATATCCTGAATAAGTTTTTATAATAAAACACTATTTGTGTCTCTATGTAAACTATTCATCTGTATCTTTTTCTTCTTCAAAATCTTCTTCAACAACATTTTCTTCTTTGTGAATTTTTTTACCGTCAAGAAGTTTTGTATAATCTTCACCCTCTTCATCGCTTTCTGCAAATTGAATACCTGCTTCATTATCAGCATCTATACAAGCATTGGCAATTATTGAACAAAAAAGATTAATAGCTCTTATAGCATCATCATTTCCCGGTATTGCATAATCAACGAGATCCGGGTTACAATTAGTATCAACAATAGCAACTACCGGAATTTTTAATTTTTTTGCTTCCGCAACAGCTATTGCTTCTTTTTTTGAGTCAACTATAAAGAGTACTCCCGGAAGTTCATTCATGTTCTTGATTCCACCGAGATTCTTTTCAAGTTTTTCTCTTTCTTTTAGAAGACCCATTTTTTCTTTTTTAGTAATAGAATCAAAAGTCCCATCAGATTCCATTTTATCTATTTTTTTTAGTCGATTTATTGATTTTTTTATAGTTGTGAAATTTGTCAACATCCCGCCAAGCCATCTATTGTTGATGAAATACTGGTTGCATCTTTCTGCTTCCCTTTGAATAGCGCCTCTTGCCTGTTTTTTTGTACCAACAAATAAAACCGGCTTATTGGCAAGTACCACTTTTCGGACAACTTCATAAGATTTCTTGATTTCTACCATTGTTTTTTGAAGATCGATGATATGGATCCCGTTTCTTTCTGCAAAGATATACCGAGCCATTGCAGGATCCCATCTGCGGGTTTGATGTCCGAAATGAACCCCGGACTCTAAAAGACTTTTCATTGTTACTACTGACAAACCATCCTCCTTGTTTGTTAATACCTGAAATAATCCACCGGTAAACAAACAGATAAAATGGTTTATTAACTGCCTGCGAAATAACAGTAGCAACTTAAAACGGAATCCCGTTTATTATTGTGCTACTTACCAATTTTCACGGCATATAATTTACAATTATCTGCCGGAGGATTATTTAATTTGATAATTTCTCTGTTTTGCAGAGTTTTTTGAGTTTATATAACTCATAAATTAACAAAATTTAAAATTAATTTTGTACAAGTGTTTATAAAGAATCTCCATAGGAAGACCAACAATCCCACTATAAGATCCATTAATTTTTTTCACAACAAGCGAAAAAATACCTTGTATTGCATAGCCGCCAGCATAACCTTGAAAATGATTATTGTCAAGATAATATTTAATAAAATCATTATTAAGTTTTTGGAAAGACACCGTTGTTATCGACCTGTCAACTATGCAAACTCGAGCATTTTTAGAAATTAAAGCCAAACCGGTGATTACCTTATGCGTTTTACCGGAAAGCCTACGAATATTTCTTTCAGCCTCATCTCTGTCTGCCGGTTTATCAAGAATTGTACCATTATAAACTACAGTAGTATCGACTCCAAGTATTAGTTCATTCTCATATTCTTTCATATCGGATATAGATCTAACTTTCATTAAAGCAAGCTTTTCTGCTAATTTTTCAGCTTTTAGAGAAATTACATTTTCCTCTGAAACATTGTGTTTTGCTGTAATAAACTTAATACCTGCAGCATTGAGAAGGTCTGCTCTTCTAGGGGAACAAGATGCAAGAACAATTCTATGGAACTCAGGCATTATCAATTCAATCCCATTTTATTCCTGATATTTGCAGGTATTTCAAGAGAAAGATGTGCAGATATCTTTTTCAAAAGAATAGCAAGATCAAAGGGTTTAGAGACATAATCATTAAACCCCGCCTCAAGACATTTATCTTTATCGCTTATATTATTACCGCTTCCTTCCATTGCTTGAGCTGTTATTGCCCAAACCTCAATATCTTTTAATCTTTCATCACTTCTAATTGCCTTAACCGTCTCAATACCTGCAGTATCATTCTCCATTTTAATATCCATCATTACAAGAGATGGTATATCTTCCATAGACTTTAATTTATTAAGAGCATTCGCACCTGAGTCTGATTCCAGTATCTCGATATTTGATTTATTTCCAAAAAGCTTTATAAAATTTGTTAATACAAATCTATTTGCTTCTTTGTCATCTACTATCATTACCTTAATCATAATTATCTCTCCAATAAAAAACCTATTTTTCTTTAAAATTTACTTTTATAGGGACACCGTTATATCCAAATTGTTTTCTGATATTATTGATGATATAGTTTTTATAGTTTTCAGTCAACAGATTTTTATTATTAATAAAAAATATAAATTCTACTGGTTTTACCGAGACTTGAGTTCCGTATGCTATCTTTAATACGCCTTTTCTTGATGATGGAGAATATTTTTTTATTACATTCTGAATAAAATCATTTAATGCAGGGGTATCAATCCTTTTTCCTAATTCATCATTTAGAACAATAACCTTCTTTAATAGTGTAAGTACGCCCTCACCTGTAAGTGCAGAAAGTTTAATTATAGGAATGTACTCTGCACGGGGGAATTTAAATAAAAGTCTGTCTTTTTTTGTATCCAGGTTTTTTTCTTCAATCTGAAGTTTATCCCATTTATTTAGAGCAATAATCAATCCTTTACCATTTTTAACTGCAAGATCGGCAATTTTTTTGTCCTGTTCTGAGAGCTCAGCATAACTATCAAGCACAAGAACTATAATATCAGCATCCTCAATAGTTCTGATTGCTCTGTTTACCGAATAATACTCAATATCCTCATTTACCTTGTTTTTTCTTCTGATCCCTGCCGTATCAAGTATCCAAATATTTATACCTTCAAATTCGACTATTTCATCAACAACATCCCTTGTTGTTCCGGCAATATCAGAGACAATGCTCCGTTCCTTCTTTGCTATCTTATTTAATAATGAAGATTTACCGACATTTGGTTTTCCGACAATAGCAAGTTTTATCCCTTCAAATGTATCTGATAGTCTGCTGTGGTTACTTGTCAGAGGCTCAATAGAAAGTTTTTCAAAGATAAGATCGATCAGGTCATCAATATTTCTATTATGTACTGCCGATATCGGTACCGGATTCCCAAACCCAAAACCGTAATAATCTGATCCGAATATATCTTTCTCGGGAGAATCGCTTTTATTCATAACAACTATAACAGACTTACCGCTTTTTCTAATAAGTCCTGCATATTCACTTTCTATGGGCAACGGAATACCGGCTTCAACCAGAAAAAGAATCAGATCTACAGAAGCAATGGCTTCCAGAGCTTTTTTCTGAACAAAATCGTTTAATTCTATCTTCTCATCAGTAAGTCCGCCTGTATCTGTAATCTGGAATTCTATACCATTGATAATAACATTCTCATTGATCAGGTCTCTTGTAACTCCCGGAGTCGGATCAATTATTGACCTTCTTTTTTTTATCAGCCTGTTAAATAAAGTGGATTTACCCACATTTGGTCTTCCGATAAGTGCGATTTTATGCATAAATATACCTACATTAGTTTAAATTAGAATGTCGAAATAATCGATCCGAGGTTATCCTTAAGCCATTCGGTTATCCGGCTTGATATTGCAAATGAATTAGTATAAGTTAACACTTCAGTTACCAGCTTAGCTGCTTCTGCAAAATTAATATTTCTTATCATTTTCTTAGTTTCAAGTATTGTTTTTGAACTCATTGAAAGTTCATCCACACCCATTCCGACAAAAATCGGAATACTCAATAATTCAGATGCCATTTCACCGCATACTGAAACTTTAATACCATTTTCATGTGCGTTATTAATAATCATACTAATACTTCTTAATACCGCAGGATGAAGGGGCTGAAAAAGGTGATTTATTTTTTCATTATCCCTGTCGCAAGCCATAATATACTGTATAAGGTCGTTTGTGCCAATACTAAAAAAATCAACATGTTTAGCAAGTACATCTGATAATATTGCAGCTGAAGGTGTTTCTATCATTATACCGACTTTAATATCTTTTTTAAATGTTATTCCTTCTTTATTAAGTGATTCTTTTACTTCTGCCAAAATCTCTTTTGCACTTATCACCTCGTCGAGACAAGTGATAAGCGGAAACATAATACTAAGATCACCATAGATTGAAGCCCTTAACAATGCTCTTAGCTGTGTTTCAAAAATATTTCGGTTGGAAAGACAAAACCTTATTGCCCTCCAGCCGAGATTAGGATTTAATTCAGTATCTGTAACACCTTGAATAATTTTGTCTCCGCCAAGATCCAAAGTTCTTATTGTTACTTCACCTTTTGTGAATTTTTCTAATATAAACTTATAGGAAAGAAATTGCTCCTCCTCAGTAGGAAGAATTCTATTTTTCTTCGAAAGATACAGAAATTCTGATCTATAAAGCCCGACGCCTTCTGCCCCATATTTTAAAACCGAATCAATTTCCTGTTCAGGTATCTCCATATTTGCTTTTAATACAATCCTCTTACCGTCTATAGTATCAGTTATCAGGTCCTTAATTGAAAAAAACTCTTTTTCCCTTTTCTCAAACCGATCTTTTTCACGGGCGAAGTTCTTTAACTCCTCCTCATCCGGATTGATAATTACAACACCTTTAATTCCATCAACTATTACCGTATCACCGGTATTAATTTTATGTGCAATATCATTAATGCCCAAAACCAAAGGGATACCGAGAGCTCGGGCAAGAATAGCAGAATGGGAAGTACGACCGCCATATTGAGTAATAAAACCAAGAACAAACTCTTTTCTCATGCTTGCCGTATCGCTTACAGTCAAATCTGATGATACAACAATAACCTCTTTATCCAGATCAGCAAGACTTTTTGTGTTGTGAACAAGGAGTTTTTGAAGTATTTTTCTACCAATGTCCCAAATATCACCGGCTCTATCACGGAAATATTCATTCTCCATAGCACTGAATTTCTTAACAAGTTGATCGGTAACCTGATAAACAACCCACTCTACATTCATTTTTTCAGTTCTAATCTTTTCGACGACATCTTGGATCAAAACCTGATCTTCTGTCATTAATATATGGGCATCAAGAAACTTCCCCTCATCTTCAGACATCTCGCTGACTATTTTGTCCCTGAGCTTTTCATATTCCATTTTGGTTTTACGCAAAGAAACATAGAAACGGTCAACCTCAAATTCGACCTGTCTTGTTGAAATTGAATAACGCGGTATATGAACATCTTGATTATAAATGTAAGCCTCACCGATTGCATATCCCGGTGAAGCAGGAACTCCTATAAACTTTTCCATAACTCTTCTTTTATTAAATTTTACTGCTTAATAAATTATCATAGATTTTATAAACCTATTCTTGTTTATAAAGCAACTGATCTAAAAATATCATAATTAGAGAATATTTGCAATAAGATAAAATATTTTGAGCTGATTTTTGATAAATATTTTTTGATAAAAAAGGAGCAGTCAAATAAAGACTGCTCCAAATCGAAGTGATAAACTATAAATTCTAGTTTGGTGTCTCGATAATCGGAGTCATAACACCTGCGTTAATATTTATAGTACCGGTTGTTACACCACTACCTGAACCTGCCCATGTTGACAAGTTAAATGTATTTGCGCCTGTTGCTGTTCCTTTTACCTTAACATAAGAAATTCCTGTGAATGTAAGTTTGCTTCCTGACACACAAGTAGTCGGAGCTATTGTTGCCTTAAAGAAGAACGCATAGTCATCATAAGCATCTGATCCGAAAACCTTACCAAGACCGTTTGCATCAACACATACTGCTGTACACTCGTCAGTTGCAATAACCTTTGCATTAGCAACTGTTGCTATTCCGTCCTTGATAATTCTTGCCAAGAAACCTAATGCTCTACCTTGTCTTGAACCTGCTGAGTGCTCAGAGAAGTGGGGCTCATTAAATATTCCTGACATTAAAGGAAATGCAATAAAATCAGATCTAATTACACTTGTATTAGTGTTATACGGATTTGCCAACATCTCTGAAGATATTGTTCCTGTTCCTGTAGGTGTGTATATTACACCACCCATAGTTGCGTCTCCTGCTGAAGTACCGCCGATAGGGATCTTCTTAGTGTTTGCAAGGTATAACAATGCTGATTCTACCTTAGTTCCGTTCCAGTAGTTGTAGTAAGCATTTTGGTCTCCGCCTGCTATGAATACTGCTTCTGCACTTCTTAAAAGGTTATCAATATAAGTTGAGTTAGCAAGTGTAGTTGAGTTAACTACAACCTCATGACAACTGTCTATTCCGCCAAGTCCGACAATGTAAGTTGCGTAACTTGCAGCACCCGGATCATCTGCTCTTAATACTACGAAGTCTCCGCCGCCGGCTTTAGAGATCATCCATTTCATCGCATTATCATCTTCTGATCCACCACCCATTAAAACCACACCATAAGATGTTGTCTTTGTAACAAGCGCAGCATTACCGGCAACATAAACCTTACCTGAGTATGTTCCCAATGCAGCTTCACTTGAACTTGAGCTTGA
>CAZSQU010000017.1:0-43228 GCA_964608985.1 uncultured Spirochaetales bacterium | reverse complement strand
AGATCTTCTCTTCACAGAGACTCCCGTTAAGTTTAGATGTGCTGAGTCAGGGGTTAAGTTCCGTTATACAACAGACGGGACTGACCCCCGGAGCTCAGTGAGTGCTATTACCGGAGACAGTCTTATCATTAACAGGTCAATGACTTTAAAGGTAACAGCTATCAAGGATGGATATAAACCGAGTGCCTGTGTTACAAGAGAGATAACATGTAAAGTTAAAGCTCCAAAACTCTCTATTGCAGAAGGGGATTATAGTGAGTCATTCTATGTTGATGTCCTCACATCAGACAGTAACTCAAGGGTTTATTATACAACCAACGGGAATTTACCCGGTCCGGGTTCAAATGAGAGTGCAAGGGTGTTTGTTGATAAAACCATGACTGTTAAATTAATAGCCGTAAGACCGGGATGGGTTGATAGTGATCTTGTTGCTGTTGAGTATAGGGTTGGTTATGTTACCTCACCTGTTATTGTCTATCCATCACCGGGTTACTTCACCACCTCGATAGATGTAAAACTTAAGTCTATGAGTAGCGATGCTGTGATTTATTATACAACTGACGGATCAGATCCTGATATAGGATCTGAGAGTATAACAAATAACGGGATTGTTACTATTGATCAAACAACCACGCTAAAAGCGATAGCTGTTAAGAGCGGATTTGCTCCTTCGTCAGTTGTTGAGGCACTATATAACATAACCGGTAAGATGCCTGATCCGGTTGTTACTCCTGATTCGGGAGAGTATCCTTCATCTGTAGAGGTTTCAATAACAGTAGCAGATCATCCTGATGCAATCATATATTATTCATTGGACGGCAGTAATCCGATATCAAACGGGAATTTGTACAATGACAAATTAACTCTTACACACTCTACACAGTTAAAGACCGCGGCTCTACAGGAACATTGGGACCCAAGCAATATAGTAACAAAGAACTACACAATTAATGGTACTGTTGCCGGTGTAATTGCTGATAGAGAAAGCGGGGTCTATACATCGGCTATAGAGTTATCGTTAACCTGTATAACAGATCAGGCGGTGATCTACTATACAATTGACGGAACGAATCCTGATATTAATAGTAGTATTTACACTGCCCCCATAACAATTAACAGCTCAAAGACAGTTAAGGCATTTGCAGTTCGTACAGACTGGATTGATGGAGAGATAGCAAGCTACGATTTTGTGATAACAGGCCGGACTCCTAACCCCGCTATTAACATATCCGGCGGTAGTTTTGGCGTGAGTCAGGTCGTTGAGTTGTCTCCATTTGATCCTGAAGATGTGGTTTACTATACGCTTAATGGTTCTGATCCGTCAGATGCTAATAATCAGTTAAGGGTAGAAGGCAATTCGTTGACCATTGATAGAAACGCCACTCTAAAATATTGTGCAAAGAGAGATTTGTGGGATCCGAGTACTGTTATAACAGAGACCTATACATTTATTTGCGCCAATCCTGTTATATCCCCGGACGGCGGAGATTTCAATTCAACCGTAAGCGTTTCTATTGATGTGAACACAAGCGGAGCAGAGATCTATTATACCAAAAATGGCTCAAACCCTTTATCAAGCGGTCTTATGTATTCGGGAGGTGTTGTGGTTTCAAACACTTCAACACTAAAGGCAGTTGCTGTAAGGGATGGCTGGATTGCATCCGATGTCGTTGAAGCATCATTCACAATTGCCGACTCGGTAGCTGATCCGTCATTTAGTCTTGCCGAAGGTACATATATCAATCCCCAAAATTTAAGTCTCTATTGCAGTACAACCGGTGTTGTTATATATTATACAACCGATGGTTCTGATCCTGTTACAAACGGGAGTGCTTATCAGGAGGCTTTAAACATATCAAGCTCGTCTATAATTAAAGCTGTTGCGTATAAGAACGGAGTTTATTCCGATGTGGTAAGTAGAGGTTATGAGATAACCGGTAAGATACCGGCAATTACGACCGGTAAGCCCGCAGGGGCTGTTTATGAGAGCGGGGACATTTACTTCGAGAATGCGATTGTTGGAGTAAGTTATTACTATACTCTGGATAACTCTGATCCGCGAACATCTTTATCAAGATTGACCGGCAGTATGGTTGATATACAGAAAAGAGAATATATAAGAGTATATGCGGTTAAACAGGGGTGGACAGACTCCGATGTTTATAGCTTTGAGTTTGTACCTACAACAAGTAAGCCGTCATGTAATACTACCCAAACAAGACTCTCTCTCAATACTCCAATTGAGTTAAGCTGTGAAACTGATTTATCATGTGTCAGATATACAACTGACGGTAGTGATCCAAGAACCTCTGTTACAGCTGTTTCCGGTGGTACAGGTGATTCGGTTACCCATTTATTTGATGCCGAAGGTGTTTTCAGGGTTAGAGCGATAGGGGTTAGAACAAACTTTGAGGTAGGTGAAGAGTTTGATGTAACATATAATATTGTGAATGGGATAGTTGCCATGCCCGATACATCACACACTCCGGGTACCAGCTATTCTGATGTTGGTGGCAGATACTTCGGTGATCAGATCATTTATTTTGAGAGCGCAACATACGGAGCAGAGATATATTATACGATTGCCGCGAAACCTGATGTGACATCAGATCCTGAGAATACTCCGGAAAGAATCAAGTCTGACTCGGTTAGTCTGACTCGCGGACAGTACTGCATCAAGGTACAGGCACTCAAAAACGGAGTGTGGAGTGAGTCAGCGGTTCTATATTATGATATTACCGGCACTCTTCCAAACCCGATTATAAAGGTAAACGGCAGGACACCATTTAATAACGAGGTGTTTACAGGAGATATAAGTCTGACTCTTGAGTCAGGAGATCCATCAATTGAGGATCAGAATCTAATATATACAACCAATGGAGAACTTCCGATCAATAATCCGGTTTACTCAAATCCTGTCTCAATACCTATGCCTGTCCCCGGATCTGAGAAGACTTTAACGATCATGGCAGTTGCAAGGAAGCCCGGGTATGCAAGCTCGGGTTATGTAACGGTTGTGATTAATCGGAGGGGGCACTTAGGGGCTGTTATTAACTCACTTGAATATGAAAATTTGACAAATGAACAGTTTATCACCTATTCCTCTTCAGTATCAGGAGCGGCCTTTCATTATGAGATAGCAACAGCTCCATACGGAATTGTTGCAACTCCGCCTGTACCGACTATCTCAAGCCCTGTGATTGGTAATGGCATTTGGATTGGGGTTAATGAACAGAGAAGCTACTATATAAATGTTATGGCTGTTAAGGAGGGGTGGCTCCCATCTGCTGTATATAGCTTTACTTATAATATTAGACAAACATGTAAAGACCCCTTCGTTGATGAGCATCAACCCGGTAGGTATAGCTCACTTAATTTGATCAACCTCTATTGTGATACTCCGGGGGCAGAGATAAGCTGGAAGAGAGAGCCGGTTACACATACCGGTAGCATAGCTGCTGTCATCTCAAATCTATATACACGGATTGGTCAACTTTATGACAATTGGCAATCAGCAACTAATAATCAGATAGATATCACGGGTGGATTTGAGGGGCGTATCAAGTTAAAGGCACACAAAGACGGGTTTACTTCAGATAGTGCAGAAGTTTTCGCCGGCGGTGAAGATGCAGATAGATATCTGATTACTAACAGGCTTAGTGAGACAGCCGCAACGGGTGTCGGGAACATATATTTCCTGTCAGCGTTTACCGAAGAGGTGTCGCAGGTCGGTGTAAACGGAGATAGCACATCAACAACCAAAAGCAGAGAGGTGTTTTACTCATACAGGACGGCGATGTCTGAGACTGAGATCACCAACGCACAGTTTGTCGGAGTCTATAACTATGGATTAACTAACAAGAGGGTTGCGGTAGTTGACGGGAAGTGTTATGCAAGGCCGAGTGATGTTGATATTAATAATGATTTGCCGGCAAATATTACTAACATAAGTAGAGGTTTGGTAGCTCAGTCTCTAAACAGCTGGGAGGATGTCGCTGACCTTAATGCAGTATATCCGATAAGTGTTCCGGAGTCTATATCAGATGTTGATTTTAACAGTATCCACAATATTGCGAGTTCGGATAACCAGTCAGTTCTTGATAGCGTTTACGAAGTGTCCGGTGGTCAATATATCAAGAAAGCCGGTGTAACTCAAGCTGATATTAACTTATGTTATAATGTGTTTTTACTTTACAACTATACATATAATATAGTTATAAAGAATACTGCAAGTATGAATTCAAAGTTTGAAGTATGGAAGATGCTTGCAGATAGAGATGATATAACAATTGATGATATTGTACTGTTTGTGCTTGGAAGTGAGATTGTGTTTAATGGTCAGCTATCAACATCCGCTGCAAATTTACCGGCAAGAAAAGTTAGCTGGTATGGTGCTGCGAAGTACTGCGATCTGTTGTCAGAGATTAATGGGGAGACCCCGTTTTATAATGATATATTTACAGATGATATTTCCGACCTTGATTTCACAGATACAAGCAAAGGTTATAGACTGCCGTCTGAGTTTGAGTTTGAGATAGCCGCAAGAGGGTTTAGAATTAATATGATGAAGTATACTTATGGCATGTCTTTTGTGAATGATCAGATTAACTCACTCAATTGTAATATAAGCGGGAGTGTTATGTCTGTTGCTTCCTATCAAGGTAATGACGGCAGAACCAACCACAGAACAATCGGGTATGGTTTCTATGATATACTTGGCAATGTAAGTGAGTGGACAAATGACTGGTACAGCGATAGTATAGGAATAGAACTATTGAATCATACTCAGAGCACCATTAGTAATGGGAACTTCAAGGTTGTTAAGGGCGGCAGTTATGATGATGATCATGCGATTGCGAATGCATACAGCAGAGTATCCTTGGCACCGACATCGATGTTAGGGACAGTCGGGTTTAGGGTAGCAAGGACGATAGAAAAGGTTTATAACAAGAATTAAAATACAGGAAGTGAATGGATTGAACAGTAAATTAGCAGGTATAATAACAGCTGTATTTTTATTGATTAATACGGTTATTCTTATCTTTGTATTAATCTCAGCTAATAGCAACAATAAAGAGATTAGATCATTTATTAATTCAACTCCTAATGATACTCGAGATGAGTCAACTGATCAAACTATCAGGTCTTATCCTGTTGTTATAAAGACTGTTGAGACTTCTGAGAATAGCGATGAGCAAATTGTTGTACTTAATGAGTCAATAGAAACTATTGCAAGTGTTTTAGAGGCGATGAAACTTGAAAATGAAGAGCTACGCACAAAGATATTAGAGTTAAGCAATAGAGTTGAACAACAAACAGGTGTTGTTGATTACAGCAGTATTCAATGGGAAGTCAATGCCGGCATTAACACATACTATGGTCCGTATAAATATTTATCGGACTTTATTATTTTTTATCCCAATGGAACTTATAACATCATTAGTCGAACAGGCACAATCAAAAAGAACGGCCGCTTAGAGAGAACAGTTGCTTTGGCACCGATAGTTAATGATTTTTATTGTTATTATATGACAAGAGACGGTGCGCTGATCAGTTATGATATGCGTCAGGATGTTAAAAGATGGGAAACACAATTAAACATACCATCCAGACTTGGTTTGCAGGAAACAAACGACTATGTGGTGTTTGTTACGCCTGATAATATAGTGTTTGTGGTTCATAAGGTAACCGGTATTGCTATTGACAGACAGTCGTTGTCATGGTCATATCCGCCAATAACTTTTAATAACAGACTATATCTAATAAGCGAATCAGGAATAGCTGAGTATATCATTACTGATCAGCTGGTATTGAACAGGACCCTTGATAATAGACTGGGGGTAGTTGAAGGAATTACAAGGATAAAAGACGAACTTGCATTTAAGAATAACATTGGACAAATTATTCTGTCAAATTTTGATAGCGTAAAGGTTTTTAATCAGAGTTTTATTGAAAAAATTTGTTTTTTTGAAAACTCTTTTTACATGGTAGATGCAGATAGTAATTATTATAATAGAGATGGTTCAGGAAAGATGAATTATAGTGTTACTAATGAGTTGATGTATCAATCATCCTCTTGGCAGATCGATAAATATACTTCATCGATCAATCTTACATATTTGCTTAAAAGTTTAGAGTTTAACATAAATGTTGCGGGTGTTAAAGATATTAGTGATTTTGGTGATTTAATTTTTATAAAAACAGATTCTACTTTATATTGTCGGGGGATAGATTGGTAAAAAAGATTATACTATTATTATTTTTTGGATTTGTATTTGCGATTTCTTCTTTCGCAGACAGTCTGGATGTTGATCTTTTGATGTTTAGTGTTAATACAGATAGCACTGAGAATGTTGATTTTATGAAACGACGGGTCCCTGATATAATATATAACTATCTGATGAAGGATAAACATGAGAGGATTAACTATGCATTAGCATGGAATAAGTCATCAAATAGCACAGATTGGGTTTCACTTTCTGATTTTATGGCAGTGGAGTTTGGCAAGATGTTGAGCTCTAATTATGTTATCTCAGGAAATGTAACAATTCAATCAGACATATATTCGATAGAAGTATTTGTTTATGATATGTTTATTAAAAGAAGAGCAGCAGAGATCAAACTTGTTTCAAGTTCAAATGAGGATCTTTATACCTTCCTTGAGAGGGTTTCGATAAGTTTGCAGAGTGAGGCAGAAAGGATTGTAGAGTTATATCTCGATAAAAGGGTAACTGCGACAAAACTTTCATCATTTTCTGCCGCTCTGGGGTATCCAATACCGATGGGGGATATGATTAATCTGCAAATTGGTTTGGTATCAATTGATACTACATATAATTTAACATACAGGCTTTGGTATAATGAAAATCTTAGCTTGATGATAAGGTCAGGTATCGGACTGGGGACAAGCTTATATATAAATAATCCACAAAAAAACGATGGTTTTTTTGCAGAGATTGATTTCTATATTCCTGTTTTGGTCGGGTTAGACTTGTATAAAATTATTACCTTATATGGTGGAATAGGATTTCTTGGAGTTATTAATATTTATAGTTATTCAACAATATTTAACGGGCATCAAACGGCAGTAGCGTTTGCTCCGGGCTTGTCTCTTTGGCTTGACGGAGAGATTCCGTTAAATGCAACAGGTTATGTGTTGTTAGGATTTAGAAATCGTTTTGATTTTTCTTTTTATTCTAATTCTATTGGAGGAGTTACTACTAAGATTCAGTACAAACCTTCATTTTATGTAAATATTAGACTTGAGGCAGGTAACAATGGTTAAGAAACTATTTGTATTATTGATTTGCTTAGTTTTTTTGATTTCGTGTAGCACTGATCTGTTTGATATTGCAGATAGCGGCGGATTGAAGTCACATGTTTTATCAGAACCGACAGCAAATAGGCCGTCCGGAGAACATTATCCGTTTGCTCTATCATTTAGTATTCCGGAAAACACCGGAGTTAAGTTTGCGGTGTCTGATAAACCGATTAATGATTATAGTCAGATACTCAAGCTTCATAATGGAATAATGACTATTGACTCAGATTGTGTGGTCAGTGCGTTTGCCTGTACAGATACTGAGAGTTCCGGGATAGTACACTATACTTATACAATGATAACTGATTTACCGGATCAGCCTGTTGTTTCAGCTCCTGCAGGTGCCGGGGTTTCTTTGCTGTTACGATGGGATGAGTTGTTTTTTAACGAAATAACCTGGACAGATACAATTAATGGAAGAGAACTTGATTATAGTGTAGAGTTTGATATTGGCGGGGATGGAGATGTTGAACTAAAGATAAACAACTCAAATGTAATGGGGGTAACATTATCGGCAGAGCAAAGAAGTATTTTGGGAGTAAACGATAGTGTTTTGAAATTAACTGTAAATGTGAATGACAGATTTGGCGATCTTATTAGACCGGGTGTTGAAAAGATATATAAGTTTACTCATAAGATAGCATTAACTGATTCTCTTATAGAGAGTACAGTTATGGATGTAGCAGAAACAGGCAATAACTTTTTTATAGTTTCTGCGGGTAAAGAGCTTGCTAATCAGAATAACAATTCCTTAAATATAGTCTATATGAATAGTGATTATACAACTAACATGAATACGACATTACAAACATCTGTTAGCACAGAGGTGACAGGGGTAAGCTGTGCTTATGCAGTAAATAGTGGGATAGCATTTATGAATGTGTTTGATTCGTCAACAAATATACATAAGATCTATCCAATTGTTGACATTAACTCCAATATTGATGCAGGTGAGATACAGTCTCCTTTTGAAGGAAGATTTGCTTTTGTCATTTTTGACGGAAGCAAGTACAGGATGATATACAAGAAGAATACAACCGGAGTGTATAGTGTTAGTTTACGAACTTACAGTCTGGCGGGTGATCTTGAATCAGAAACTAATTTGATTGATTCGATATCATCAAGCGACCGCATTGTTTCATTTGATAGATATGATGGGAGATATCTGGTCGGAATAGAGTACTTTGTTAATGTAAAGATATATAGATCACATATATTTAATTCATCTTTTCAGCAAGAAAGCGTATTCTACAATAATCTTGGAATTGAAATGAGTAATTATTCGGCTGTTTTAGGTGAAGACAGCTGTATGGGAATTTGGACACAACAGAGTAAGTATGTTTTGAGGTTTTTTAATATAATTACAGAGATAGGATCTGCGGGCTTAGATCTTGGCGTTGTTTCAACTTCAAAGCCTGCACTAAATTTCTTGTCAGATAAGTATATTGCTATGTATGAAGCTGAAAGTGTCGGATTATCAACAGAGGTTTTTGTTAGGTCATACGGTTCCGGCCAGTTAGGAACTGCTGATAATATAACAAGTGATGGTCAGATAAGAAGTTTCTTAAGAATAAAAGGTAATAGTGATAACTATGGTTTCTGGCTTGAGAATAATAATGGATATAATCAGATTTGTGCAATAAGAGTTTTTAATTAAGAGTCAAGGGGTTATGATGAAAAAAGCAGGTTTAATTATTGTAATAATTTCTCTTTTCTGTATAAGAGTTTTTGGGAGTACAATTCCTTTTGATAGAATACCAAATACAAATGAATATATATTCGCCGGCGGTGATTTAACTCTTAATGGTGGTGATCACAAAATCAGCCTTAATAGTTATACCAATAATAGCGGAGTAATAATTATTATTGACGGTGATCTTATTATTAAAGGGGATGTGAGATTGTCTCTAATTGATGATTATGTATCGTCTAAAAGAAATACAGATCCTAGTTATGTTGAGCCGAGGATACAAAGTTTAACCCTAATAATCAAGGGCAATCTTATTAAAGATTCTACTGATCCGGTAAATTTAATTATAGAAAGAAAAAACAAAAATGGAAATTTATCTCCTTATATAGATGATGGATGGAGGGGCTTGGTTCATGATCCATACAAGGACGGATCTTGGATAGGAAAATGGGGTACGGCTCCTGGGTGTAGGATGAGACGAGCTGCTGTAGTACCTAACTATGGAAGTAATAGGGTAATCGTTATGGGATCTGTTGGTAATGGCATATCATTATTTGCAACTTACGAGGTCTGTATCGGTCGTATGACAAACTGGGATTGGAATGAGGGTTCGATTGTATCGACAGAGCCTGGAAAGGGTGTGTTTACTGTTATAAGCTTAAATCATACACATGATTTTGTTGTTGACTCTTCTAAAGGAGGCTCTTACACGATAACAAGTGATGATTTAGAAGATTATGAATTTCAGAACATTGAGATTGATTCCGAAGAGCTTGAAAGATGTATTAATGCATATGGGACAGTTAATCATGGTGTATATGTCTTAAACGGTAATTTATACATTTCTCCTTATGGTTCTGATAACAATGAAACTAGTATTTCAAAACCCGACTTCTCTCTTTCACTATTAACAATCAATAATACTATAAAAGATTTTTTTATTAGTCATATATTTGACAGCACATTTAAAATTGAACTATTTAATACTCTGCTGTCGAGTGTTAATATTCCTAATACTGATAAAACTTATTCTGAAGAGTTTGGAGTTAATGAATATTCAAGTCTTGAAAATGTTATATATTTTATATATTCACCAATAGCAAGAATATTGTCTGGAGCTGAGGATTTACTGGATATATTTGATGTGCAATTAAAATTTGTTAATTCAAATAATGTTACAAAATATACTTTAAATGATTCTGAGATACTTGTTAACCCAAGATATAATGGCAATGATCTGGTGTTTGAAGAATTAAATGTGGATTTTCACAGTGCTGATGGTACCGGGTACGGTTTCCCTGAAGGCGATTATGAGGTTCAGCTTGGTCTAAGATTAAAAGGCGATGATAATAATTATAGATACTCAAAATTATTTTCATTTAGTTCAATGATGGCAATTGTCACAGACAATGGTGTTTCAATTCAAAATAGTATGAGCAGTAATATCTGGAACAACATGACTGATGCCGAGCAGATCAGATCATCAAATGACAGCATCTCGTTAAAAGCACATTATTATATCGATAATTTGCCGGTTAATAATCTTTATGGTGCCGACAATGGGTATGTTTCCAATCTCTTTAGACCTGCGATCGGTTATGTAGTTACCGACATCTCATATGTGCCTATTAATGATAAATTTAGAATGTATTTTAGTTTGTCTCATAGAATGGATGAGTTGAATGTCGGTGATAACACTTCTAATTATTCGATGACTATTCCATTGACACGGTACAAAGGTAGCCACGATCTTACAGGTAGTTTTAATGTGGAAAGAGTTGGCCCAATAGTCACCGGCGTCGATGATATTGACTTAAAAGAAATAAGCAATATTGAGCTTAGTGCTTCCGGTATCTCAAGAGAAGATGCTATATTTAATGATCCTGATTTTTTGTATAATCCGTTATATAAGGATGTATCAAGTATTGGAGAGAGTCTGACTTTGAGTAGTTTCAAAGCTGATGGGCACTTTATGACAGCTGAAGCTGACATATCAGGGCTATGGACAGGGGCAGACAGCAATCTTGAGGGAGTTAATATTATAAAACTTTATGCAAATGTTAGAGAAACTTCAAGATCGCATGAGATATATTATATTATCTATGGCAACTCTAATGAAAGAGTTATTGATATAATCGATTCAGCAAGAGGATTGATTCCGGAAAATGAAAAGAACAATTATTATGAAACCAGCAATGGAGATGTAATTAAATTAAAATATATATCAACATATCCTGATTTCTTTACTGATTTATCGGTCGGAGTAGGTAGCAACGAGCTTGCTTTTCCTGATATATTTGGAAGAGAAGTAGTATTAAGAGCATACAGGATTAAGATATTTACGGGTAACTATTGGAATAGCTACAAGATGTTTGATGCAGAAGACATTGCAGATATGTTGATTGACACTTCACTAAATCTAAGCGATGTTAGTGAAATGTTTAGAGAGGACTTCAATAATAGGTTTTTGATAACAAGAACCAATGGTCAATTGCCGGAGTTAATCACAAGAGTACCAAACTATCCGTCAAGGGTTGTAGTTAAATTGGCAGAAAAGATTAATGCGGAATCAAGTATTGTTGAGTTGTATTTGGGGACAGCAATTAGACAGGAATCGGTAAATTGTTATCAAATACTAGTAATGGATAGGTTAGTTTTTGATGGGCAGTATGGTCATAATTTATCTCAAGTTGAGTCTTTATTTGACTCTTCAATAACAAATGTAACAAATATAGTTAACGGTACTACAAATAATGGTTTATGGACACAAAACAGTGGAGTTTATAAAAGTGTTTGGTTAGAAAACGATGGTAATTCAGTCAGACTGGGTAGTCGTGAAGGTTCAATTATTGAGTTTAAAGAACAAGAAAATATGATTTATATATTTGTAAAATATGGAGTTATTGAAGATAATCAGCTGCTTATGACTGATACAATTCGAAAAACTTCTATAAACCTTGATAATAACTTCTATAACTTAATGGATGTTGATCAAATGTTTAAGAATGGTCAAAGCGTGTACAATCTTTTTACTAACTATAGATTTACAGGAGATGTTTTTGTGCCTTCAAACTGTGCGATCAATTTCTATAATGGTTCCGGTTTTGTTCAGGATACTAATCCTGATGATGTTCCAAAGTACGCAATTGATAATAACATTAGATTTTTTGTAGAAGGAAGCCTGTTAGTTGACAGTGGGGGGGCAGATCGGCCAATAGAGTTTGGTCCGTCCGGCTTAACCGGTATTGATTGGGCATCACTTGGACAGATTGAGACTAAAGGGATGTGGGGCGGGATATACATAAACGGCGGTACTGTAAACATAAATGGAGCAAGGATATCTAATGCTTTGGATGGACTTGCTATAAAAAACAGCTCTAATGCAGTTATAAATGATCTTGAGATAAGAAATTGTGAAATTGGATTGCATTTGTACAATAGTTATCCGGTTATTACAGGAGAATTTCATATATTTAATAATACATTATATGGTGTTAAAGAGGATATGATGGTAGGTGCCAATGGCTGGGAGATAAATCAACAGTTAATGAATGGCATTTCAAATAATGGCATTAACTACTATGATTATGAGCGGGGGATAATAAAATGAGGAATATTTCACTTATGAAACAATTTATATTAGTAAGTTTATTGACAATAGTAACATTTAACATATATTCAGTAGTTGATGAAAATATTGTACCCGCAAAATTAAATAGAGGGTTTCTTAGTTCCGATGAGGATACAATTCTTGATGATGATTTACAGACAGGGGTTTCGTTATATGGGAAAGAAATTGAGATAGGAATTCATAACATAGTTGTTATAAAAGATATTATCAGTCTCGATATGTTATTTGAGGGTGATATTGAGGTTGATCTGTTAGAGGATGAACAAGTAATAATGCAATATAAACTAAGCAACAGTCTAAAAAAGATCAATCAGATTGATTTGAGCAGAGTTAAAATTAATTATTCTTGTAATTATGAACTTCACATAAGGCAGTCAAACAACTCGTTATTTACGGCAGCTCTATATAATGTGTCTCTCCTTGCTTTGATAGATAATACTCCGGTTAATACCTATGGCGTTAATGCTCAAGACAATACGGCAAAAATAAACATCCCAAATCTTGATAGCAATACAAATATATCAATGAATGTCGGATTTGAGGCTGACGATTTTGAGGAAGTAGAAGGTATATTAGTTGTTGACAATAATAAGGGTGATGTTTATAGATATAATGTAATGATTCCTGCATATCAAACAAATAAGACTGTATATTTTGACTATGTGCCTTTATCTCAGAATACTGATTTTGTAGTAAGTTTCGAATCTCGATCAGGTAATTTGAGTTGGCTGACATTTAGAAAACAGTATCCTGTTAACAATGTTGACATACAACAAGTCGGTTTCATTGGAGATGATCGAAATATTTATATAAATAATCTATTGGATAATAACAATACGACAGAAACTTTTGGGGACTGGAATAGATCAAATACAGGGACATTTGATGTAAAGCTAACTTCTATGAGTAATCAGGTATATATTTCATATTTCTGGATGCCCGGTATGTCGGAAAAAGTTGTATTGGAAGCAGTTTTTGAGGATGGAACATATCAGCAGATAATGGAGCATAATAGTGTTGCCTATGAATATCAGGGTTTAAATAATAGGTTTAAGGCAGATTATGAGAACTTGAGATTGCCCGGATGGAAAGTCTTTAATACAGGTGTATTAGAAAAAAAGATAAGATCAATCAGATTAACATTAACAGGCAGTAAAACCTTTGGCGGTATATCAAATATAATGGTATTTAATACAAACCAATCGGAAGTTCTATACTCCGGTCGAGGTTATGTATATCCTAATAGTAATACTCAAGTCCTTATTAGAAATATTAATACCAATGCTATATCATCCCAAACTTTCAGTTATAATAATATAAGACCCAATTTTATCACTACAGCTTTCCAGAATATAGCAGATGATATATTTAACACGAGAAATGTAAATAGAAACGGGAGCGAGTGGATCGTTCCAAATATTCATCCAAGCAATAGCAGAATTGTGTTGGAGCTTGAAAACGATGGATATTATGATATAAACAATATTGATATAACAGGGCATAGTCCATATCATAGCAATATTATCAGGGTTAATGATGGTTATGTTCAGAACGACATAAGTAATGCCGGTAATGGATTCAGAACAACACTAAGTTATCAAAGAGATGGGCAGTATTATATAACAAGTGAGGTTGGCGATGACTTTAATCTCAGAAAACGCATAGACAGAGTTGTTATTGATACAGAGCCACCGGTTATATATGTAGATTACCCAAGGACTACATATGTAAATGCCGTTGAATCTCCAATCAGGGGTTATGTATATGATCTTTCATTGAAGAGAGTTACGATAAATGATATTGAATGTGAGCTTTTTGGGCGGTGGTTTGAGCTTCCAAATGCTAATGTTGATATTCAAAATAAACAGTATGTAATTAAAGCGTACGATATGACAGGCTATGTTTCAACTAAAACTATTACATTAAAGGTTGATTCCGCCAATCCGGTTGTAACCATAACTGATCCAATTAATCAAAGTTGTCTAAATGCTAATAGAATAAACATTGTTGGTAGTGTTAGTGATATGAGTGCTACACAAATATTGTGCAGAGGTAAGAATGTAACTCTTGCGGCCGGTGGTGGGGACTTTACCTTGAGTAATATTGATCTGAATGAAGGGGTTGATAATATTGAGATAACCGTAATTGATGAGGCAGAGAATCGAACGGTGCATCCGCTAACACTTGAGATTGACAATACAAAACCGGTTTTTACTAATAATCAGACAAAGTACTATGTGAATGATGATAGTATTACAATTAACATTGGAGTTAATGAGTTGTTTGGCTGTACTTTGATGCATGGTAAATCATCGTTAAATCTAACTCCGGCGGAGTTAGTAAGTAGTTCAATAAAATATGGAGAGTATTATAATGCGAACTATAGTTTTACTGTAGCTTTAACTACAAACATCACTCCATATTATATTGAGGCAACTGATAAAGCAGGAAATGTAAGTTCACTTTATCTTGAAATAATCAAGGATGAAACAGCACCTATTATAAATGTGCTTACTCCTGTTGATGGTTATACTACATATTATAATGTAATAGATGTTATCGGCAATGTAGTAGAGGACAACTTATTGGAACTTACTGTCAATGATAATGTTGCTATTGTTGAGGGGGGCAACTTTAATTATAGAGGGTTAGCTCTGCCTCTTGATGGTGAGAATACAATAACCATAAGAGCAGTTGATAAGGCCGGTAATAGCTCCTTAAAAGTAATCACGGTAAACAAAGATGTAATCCCGCCTAATTCACCGGAAGTTGCTGCTGTATATAATGATGGAGTAGTAAATGTAAATTGGTCTTTAGAAGATGAAGCATCAGAAGTAGATCACTTCGTTGTAAGGCGAATACCGGAGTTTACAAACACTGCAACTCTAATTGTGACTGAGCACTCAATAGTAGATGAGGACAATATTGACTTTGAGGTTAATCAGATATATACATACTATGTTCAGTCAGTAGATAGGGCAGGTAATAAATCAGAGTGGAAATCAGGGGCAACAGGTGTAACCAGAGCGTATGTACCCGGACAACCTGGTGGAGTTAACTTTAGGCATCTAAAGATGAGATGGTCAGGTGAGCAGATGGACTCGGCTCAAGAGATAAAAATACTTGCCACAGATGATGCTGATATGAAACCGGAGGGGTTATTTGCTTCACCTATATATATATTTGAGCCATCACCAATCTACTTTGATGAACCAATTGAGGTTAAGTATGAGTTGGATGAAGCAGAGGTAAATGACAAGAACTTTAAGTGGTGCTGGTTTGATCCTGATAGTCAGGAGTGGATACCTGTACCAACATTCTATGATAGTGTTAATCAAGAGCTCGTCGGTATAATAAGTCACTTCTCATATTATGCCGTTAAACAGGTATCAGTTTCTAAATATACTCCTTCATCATATAGTAGTATAAACTTCTCGCCAAGAGACACGAATATATCTGTAAACGAGGCTAGAGGAAGCGTATACTTACAAGAGACTGAAATGACACTTTATGGGCCAGGAGATAGTTCTTTTACATTGACAAGGTCGCTTTCATCAGAAGCTATAGCAATGACAGACTATTCTAAATGGACAAATCACAGTCTTCCTGGTTTTACATCAGAAACACAAGAGTATCTATTATACGCTGCTGGAACAGAGTGGAAATACAATATTCCATATCTTCAAGGAAATAGAATATATTTTGAAGATGGCTCCTCATTAAGTTATGATCCACTAAAAGTTGGAGAGTCAAGTTACAACTTTGAGGGGAATATTTACGAGATAAAGACTTCAAGTCTTTCTAATAATGGTACAGTTAACATTGAGGTGAAAACAGGTTCAGGTAGGATATATCAATTCAACAATATCCCACAATCAGAAGCAATAAATGATAAAAATAAATTAATCAATATAATTACTTTTAACGATGATAAGTTTGTATATTGCGATACCCACTTTCTTAGAATAGCAGATGCTATTATTTATCCTGATGGTCACATCTTAAATATTGCTATAGCAGATAATGAACAAGGTGTTTCATTAAACTGGAATGATGATACTACGAATATTATTCAGATTGTTACAACTGATAATGAAAACTCGGTTTACAATCCTTTAACACACGATATGGTTATCTACGAATATATGAGTATAAGCGGCAAGAAGATAAATAAGTCATATTCTAATTCAACAATAAGCGTTAACGAGCGTTTGTTAATAGAAGCAAGATACACAAACACTCAGTTGGCAAATTATGATGAAGAGTATGTAGTTAACTATTACTCAAATATTTATAAGGATATCTCAGGTAACTTGGCTTCGCGTGTTGATTATAGAGTGAGAAATAGCTTAGGAAAAGTATTGAGGTTTGACTTTATTAGATCAACAAGACTTAAGTTACTCAATCATACTGGTTTAAAAATCTTTTCCAATAATATGACACTTGAGAACAAGTATGTCTATGATAACTCTGAATCAAATGATGATTTGCTATCGTATGAAGATATTGATACTAATACTGATATACACCCTGTTTCTAGAACACACTATCAGTACACAGAAGCCTGGTCAAGACCATCTTGGCGTACAGGACTTTTTAAGAGTACAAGAATTACCCATTTTGATAGTAGTGATGATGTCGTTGATACAGAGGAGAAGTGGTTTAACCGTTTAGGTTATACCATTGCCCACCGGACATCAGTATCATTAACAGAAACAGAGTACTATGATTCCGTTATTTCTAAAGATGAGAGTGGGTTAAATGACTTTGAAAAAATAAGATTTAGTAACAATAGGTTCGTACTAAATCCAAGCGATGATAGTACTGTGACCCTTGATATTACAAATCTATACAATGTGTCAACTTTCTACTTACCTTTTTTTCAATCCATTAAATCAACAAGATATGGATACATTGTAAAAGTAAGTGGATTGCAAGATCTTCCAGATTATACTTATAAGTTTAAGTATAATGATACTGATGAAAATATTGATCTAAATATAAAAGTAACATATGGTGATGCAGGATCTGAAAATAATGAATTTTTAGTTTCACCAAACAATTTTCCACTATTTACTGTTGAAGGAATAGCTTATTATCTATCTACAGATTATAGAGATTTATATTTACTCAGAGTAAAAGATGGTGGAGCTAACTCGCATAGAGTGTCTAGAGTTACAACAAGACAGATCGATGAGAATGGAGCGATGGGAGAGGCTTTAGTAAGAGAGTATGACTATGATGATTATGGGCGGATACGACAACAGGTTGAAACTTCTATGGATGGCAGTGTGATTATGGATTATCACTATGATGATTATCAGTCAAGGGAAGAGATCCTAAACGATGTCGTAAACTCAAGGTCTCCGTCAACCATAGTTACATCTACAAAGGATAATGACTCAATTCAAAGTTTGGTAAGAACAGTTGAGATTGAGTATGATCAAGTGTCAAGAAACATAGACTATGTATTAAAAAAACCTATAATAAATACTATAAGAGATGCTGATAATGAGATTGTTAGGCAAGAGATTTATACTTATAACAACACAAATAACAAGATAGACACTATACAAATACCTGGCATTAGAACAACAAGATATGATTATGACATGTCTCATTCTAATGACACAATTGAGTCATTTAGCATTTACAATAAGAATAATAGTAGAGTATATCGGGAGTTTATGTCATATATTGACGGTACTTCTTTAATTAGTAAGAGTGAGGATGCTAATAGGAGTTCTTCTATTAACTATACTTACGACTATTTATGGAGACCGGATACTTTGACAACTATTGATAGTGAAAATGATGTACAACTAACTGTAGATTACGATTACAATGATAATTATTCACTTGGTGTAAGGCCAAGCTATACAATGACAATAACAGATTCAAGTAACAATATCATGCAGAAAGAAGAATATCGTTACTTTAATGGACAAATAATCGAGAATAAAAAGTTTGGTTGGAATGATGATGAGAACCAGTTTGTCAGTAGATCACTTGAATATGACGCATTACAAAGAATTGCTTCTGAAACAGATTTTATGGGTAATGAGTACCAATACCACTATAATAATCTCTTCTTTAGCAGCTTAGATAAACCAGATGATATTGATGGGAGACAGATTAGCAATTCACAGAGTTATTCATTTGTCAATTTATCAATTATAGACTTGGATGACTCAGTGCATAATTGCAAATACCTTGCAATCTTTAAAGATAATGAAGAGAATAGAACTTCTATTACATTAGTTGATGAGAAGGGGAATGAGTTATTTAATGGTGTAAGAAATGATAGTGATGTGATATCATTCAGCGGAGACTTCTCAAGTTATGATCTATTTGGAAATGTAGTGAAGCTATTTACTAGAGTTGTATTGGTTGTAAATGCAGGTCAATATAGTGTAGATCTTAGTAATAACTTAGGGGTCAAGTATACCCAATACGATGCAGTTGGGCAAGTTGAGAACATCAGTGAACATGTACATTCAGGTTATATAAATACAACAAGTTATGAGTATGACCTGGCTGGTAATGTAGTAAAAGTAGAAGAATCCACAAATGCCGAAGAGTTTAATGATGTGATGCTTACAACAGAAACAATATACAATGGAACCGAGAAGCCGCAACGAATAACAAAATATTCATCCGCTAATCCTTCAAATACTCGTGTTAAAATAATGTACTATGATACAAATCAGAATCTCACGAAGGTAATTGAGCCGGAATTTGAAGTTGCAGATGGCAGCAATCTTGCTGTGGAAACTAGATTCATATATGATGATTTTGGTCGTGTTGTCCAAGAGATAACGAATCCAAGTTATCCTAATGCAAGAGTTAAATTCTTTGTGTATGATGAACTCAATCGTGTGGTATATGAGTATGACTCAAGAGCTGCAAAAAGGGATGATGATAATCTAATGCTTTTTAATTCAGATTATTCAGTAGTATTTGATGATAGCAAAGTAGCTTTAGGTGTTCATTATGAGTATAACAAGCTTGGGTTACTATCTAGAACAACACATCCTGATGGGTTGTTCGAAACCTTTAAGTATGATGAGAATGGCAATACACTTACTGAAACTAATAAACTTGGAGGTGTCTCAAACTACTACTATGATGGTCTAAATCGATGTGTATTGAGTATAACCGATGATATGGTGAAATTTGTAAGATATAATCGGGATGACAGTGTGACGAGAGCGCTTGCTCCGGGAGTAGTAACTGGTATTGCTACACCTCTTGAACAAAGTTTTATCGATAGTACAACTTTAACTACATTAAACAATCTTATTGATCAAGATAGCAACAGTATTAAGTATTATTATGATATGGGAGGAAGAATAAACAGGATTGTAGATGTTCATGCAGGTGAAGAGAGACGCAAATACAATTTACAAGGATTATTACAGAGCTCTGTATTAAAAACTGGTGCAATTAATAATATCAATTATCTTGAAAACAGTAGTTTGGTAAAAACTCAAGAAACAATGACAGACAACGGTAGTATTCTATCATACCAGGCATATCAATATGACTGGAGAGGTTTAGTTACATCAGAGTTTAACAAAGAGAGTGGAAGTGCGATCAGAAGCTATCGATATAACGAGGCTGGGCAAATAACACATGTTGTCGGTGTAGATGGAGATTTTGAAAACCCAATAGCTAAGTATATATATCAGGATAGTTCCCTTCTTGATAGAGTTGTCTATAACGATAATCGGGAAGAGGTTTACCAGTATGATAACTATGGTAATATAGTTAGGGAAGATGTAAGTGCAGGTAATATGAGTATGGTTACAGAGTGTCAATATGATAGAGTAACAGGAGTAATTAACTCTGTTGTTAGGACAAATTATCTAGAAGAAGAATTAATAGATCAGATAGAAGAAGGATTTCAATATGATGTTATGGGAGAAAATGTTGACTATAATGTTAGTGGAAGCATTTTTAATGGATATGGAGTTAGTAGAAGCTTGAGCTTCCATTCCGAAAGCATTAATGATGATCAAAATAGGAGAAGGTATATACTAATGCCGGGTACAGATAAGTATCTTGTTTACAACTTAGATCAGTACGGCAGATATACATCAATAGGGCCTACTGTGAATAATCGAATAGCATATTTTGAATTATCAAATGGGCATGTAGAGGATACATATTTTGGAAAGTATCACAACGAATATTCCTTTGATGTACTTGGAAGAGTCTCATCGATAAGCTATGATTATACAAATAATTCAGTTACAACTGACTTGTATAATCTAAATAACACCTATGAGGACATCTTGCCAAAGACCGGAAACTTAGAAACACAAGTATTAAATGTCGGAGGAAGAGAAAAGACTTTCATTTATAGTTATGATCAAGCCGGCAGACTTACAGAGTATGACTTTGAAGGACTTAATTCATATACTCAAACAAATGGAAATGAACAGGAAAGAAATCTATACAGAAATGACTATATGCTATCATCAGCTGTAGTTTCAGATGATAACTTCTGGTTGATGCGAGCAGATCAAATAAATCCAGATAGTCAAGGGTATGAGCCTGTTGTAAGAGTTGATCAGAGTGCAAATGTAACCCCTGAACAGGTAAATGATAACTCTACCAGATATGTTATAGATAGTAGAAGTAGTTCACTAGAGATAGTATTTAAGGACGAAGGTGCAAGTGCAGTTAAGTGGATATCGATTGCATCAAGCGAGAGATATGGTTATGAAACATGGTATAGCATTTACTATAAACTTATTGGACAAGATAACTATATAAAGTTCGATAGTTCAGACTATACTTTCAGTTATGCAGCTGGAAGGGCTTCGTTTATTCTAAATGAAACAATCGATGTTAAAGCAATTAAGGTTCAGTTTCATAGGGATGATATTGATTCATTGCCGTTTTTCTCAGAAAAGTCAATGTCAGAGTATCATGCAAATAATGAAAGACCTGGACTTAATAGGCTTAGTGATGGTTATCAGTTTGAGGGTGATGAAGTTCTGACGGCCAACTTATCTGAAGTAGTCAAAGTATTTGCACTACAGAGTAGTTTCAATGGTCAAATGGCTTGGGATGAAGCGAATCGAAGAACTGAGCTTAGAGAAAATGGTGGTTCGTTGCTATCTAACAGCCTTAATCAGGGTATAGGTTATGAGACTGATGATAAGGAAGACCGGATTGTGAGACAAGGCGCGAACTCATATCTTTATGATAATTTTGGAAGAAGGGTAGTTTATAGTTCTCCAGAAGGTACATATATTTATAGATATGGTTTAAATAATACAATGACTCATGTGTATTATAGTGAGGAGACACATGATGTCGGAAGTACGCTTTTTGATGATCTAAAGATGATTGACGGCAGTATAGACTATGTATCTAATAGATTTGCTTTAATTGAAGTCAATGGATATAACACAAGCGGTATCAGGATATATAAATGGAGTGACTCTGAAGAGAGCCTGTATTATAGGACACCATTCGGATATATGGGTAAGAAGGATCTAATCAGTGGAGATACAAGATATCTTGTGAATGATCAGCTAAGAGTATTATTTGAAATCAGCAATACAGAGCTTGATGCATGTTCATTGGATAACGGGGTTGTTGCAGCAAAAAGAATTGATGGTAGTTCTGGAACAAAATCAATTAGTGTGATAAACTATATAGACAGTGATAATGTAAAGGTTTATCATTACGATAACATTGGAAGTGTGAGAGCTGTTAGTCAGGCAGGTGAGATCATATGGTCTGCAGATTACCTACCATTCGGAGATATGTTGATAGCCGAAAATACCACAGATATTGTAGATGCGACCTGGTTACCACTTAACACTTTTGCCGGTCATGAACATGATGCAGAGACTGGTTTGATATATGCACAAATGCGATGGCTTGATCAAACTACCGGTCAATTTATCACAGAAGACCCTGTTAAAGACGGCAGCAATTGGTACGGCTACTGTTCGGGCAATCCTGTGAATATGGTGGATCCGACTGGATTATACTTCGGAATTGATGACTTTATAGTTGCAATGGTTGGACTGGCTCAAGGGGATGTAGGAAAGGCATATGCTGAGTACTATGGTCATACATGGCAATTTTTTCTAGGTGGACCTATTGGTATAATAGGAGGTACAATATATGAGATCGGTGACTACTTGGACAATGATATTGCAAGAAGCATTGGATTAGCATTTACAGGGTTTGGATTAGGTGGAATTACAGGGTCAGTCAATGGTGCATATGCTGGTTACTATGATATTTATGATTTTACTTCTAAGGATTTCTTTGGCAATGGGATAGGAGCCTGCTTTATTGATACTCTTGATCTTGTAGAATTTTTTACTACCTATGGGTATTTAGCTTGGGGGGCTGACAAAGGTGGAACGATAAGTAAGACTCTGTCAAAGGGAAGTGGAGAATTATGGATGACCGGTGCAAAGATAGATAAAATAAATGGATTTAACTTGGGGCACGGATATGTAGTTGGGTATACGGAAGAAGAAATGTATCATTGGTTAATTAAGAATGATAGTAGTTGGGTTAGCCCAAGAACAGGCAAAGCAAGAACAGGGGATGATAAATGGTGGCAACAATGGCAATCACATGAAA
This sequence comes from uncultured Spirochaetales bacterium, assembly GCA_964608985.1. GTDB lineage: Bacteria > Spirochaetota > GWE2-31-10 > GWE2-31-10 > CAYYKD01 > CAYYKD01. The sequence goes on along the minus strand of CAZSQU010000017.1, from coordinate 19,966 downwards.
GGACACACAGTATGCAATCAAGATTATTCGGGGTTTTTTACTATGCTGCATATGGCATTCAAGCATGGTATTCATCGTCATTATATGGATATCCTACAGATGTTGGCAGTGATGCATATTATAATTTTCAGAAACATTTGCACGATACAAATTTCTGGGAACTGTGGGCGTTATATTATTATCCACAAAAATAGGGGATCGGGATATGAATAATAAAATAATAATGATAACAATGCTTTTTCTAGTGGTATTTATGTCTTGTAATGACTATGAGAGGATTTATGTTCATGAGATCGAGTTTTGGATAGATGATCAAAGATATTATGTCAACGAAAAAGACTCAGCAATATGTGATGAAGCATACGATGGCTTTTCATTAGGTATTACAGAAGAAAGTTATCTAATGTTAAGATATAGCGATGATAAATACATCATTTTATGGTTTCCAAAAGATACAAGCGGCAATGCTGATTTAACAGCAGATAGGATAGATGTTAAAGGAGCAATAGATAATAATTTTGATGATAGCTATCAATATACCAACATAGATATAGATATTCACAAAGAATTTGATTTCTTCTCTACAAGTTTTGCTCTTAGAGAGTATAAAGTTTATAAATATACCTTCTCTGGCACAATGCAGATAGATACGAGTGATGATAATTTTAGTATTGAGATAAAGAATGGAACAGCAGAGTTTGGTGTGAAGTAATGAGCATTAGGGTTTTTGTTCCAACGAAGCAAGAACAGGGGTGATAAATGGTGGCAACAATGGATGCCACATGAAAGGACACACAGTGTTCAATCAAGATTATTCGGAGTTTTTTACTATGCTACTTATGGGATACATATTGCGGTTAAAGAAATAAGTAATTCAATAACTGGTGAAAATGCACCAATTCATGATTTTAGCTGGTGGGAATGGTGGGCATTAGACATATATCCGATGAGTTGAGAGAAAACATTATTGGCAAAGCACAAGCATAAGATAGCGATTATTTTAAAAAACAAGGATAAGAATTATGGCTTCAATGAAATGTATTTTATGTATAATAACAACAATTTTAATAATTTTTTTTACTAGTTGTGGATCATGGAACAGCACATATTTTCATGAAATTAACTTTACTATAAATGATAAGAAGTATGTTGAAAAAGAGTTTGAATATATAGTTTATAATAATGCTCATTATAATGATCTTAAGAATATTTGGAAAGATGAAACAGATGATGAGTCTTTAAATGATATATTTTTATTAAAAATTGATGATGATAATAAACTGTTCTTAGTATTTTCTAAAGTATTAGAAAATTCAGATGAATTGATTTTAGAAAGAATTATTGTAAATGGTAGTGTTGATGATTATTTCGATCAAAGATTTAACTATAACAATATAAATGTTAAAGCTAATGTTGAACATTATAGGAGTTCAACGGCATTAGGAGATGCTAATGTATATTATATCTATGAAGAGTTTAATTTCTCAGGTTCGTTTCAAATTGATACTACAAATGACACAGTTATTGCAAATTTATCCAATGGATACGCAAAATTCGGTTTTTACAAACACAATTCACTTTGATTCATAAGGTCAAAGTGAATCTTTTGGCGGACATATGAATGGACATGTTCGACAAGCAAGAACATGGAATGCATTTTTTGGAATGAACTATGTATGGCAGACTAGCAGGGTTGGACATAGTAATGTATCGTGGGAAGAGTCTGATTTTATGAATATGGATTCGGGTAATGTGCCTGATCGTTACATTACTTCTTGGAGTAATGATTATTGGGATTGGAAAATCGCATATTTTTAGATACATTTTAAGTATTGAGTTAGAACTCAATTGAAGGGGACAATTATGAAGTACAAAATGTCTATGTTATTATTATTTACAATTATTCTTATGTCTTGTTCGCCTGCAAAATATGATCGGACACTTAAAGGGCATATTTATGATGCGGATAATAAAGAACCTATCGCTGGAGTCATTGTTGAAGCGGGCAAGGCATATTCTGGTACAATAAGTGATGAAAGTGGAGCTTATAGTATTACATATGAGTTTACTAAAAGTTTAGGTGCCCACATTGATTATTGGTTTGATTTCACCAAAGCAGGCTACAAGGCTGGTTTTGAATCATATTATGACTATGAAGTGCCTGATGTTTTAGATGTATATATGGAAAGAGATATTTCAAGTGATGTTTGGAAAGTTGTAGAATAAGCTGCGGAGTAGATGATGAGAGCTTTATATAAGCATATAAGTGTTATTTTGACTTTAACTATATTGTTAATATCTGGATGTGAAATAACAGATGATAATAATGTAGATAATAAAACGAGAGTTGAGGTTTTTTTAATAAGTGCAGTGCAATCAGGTGGTGATTCAGGGGTTAAAGATTCTTCGGAGCTAATATTGACATTTAATGAAGATCCTACAACTTTAACCTTAGACAATATTGAACTTGTAGGAGCTATTCCTCGGAAGTTAACAGGAAGCGGAACTACTCGAAGTCTGTTAATAGACTTTTGGTATTCGACACAAAATGAAGATAACATATCCATTACTATATCAAATCCAAGTGGATATACAATCACAGAAAATGAAAAAGAAGTGATGATTTATCGAGGTCCACATGTAGGGATGTCTCATCAAGGAGGCATTGTCTTTTATTTCTTTCAACCAGAGGATGAAGGGTATGTCGAAGGTGAATATCATGGGCTAATAGCAGCAACTAAGGATCAAAGCAGTGGTGCAAAATGGTATAACACTGATTATATAAATATTGTAACAACAGATACTTCTTTTGGCTCTGGACTATCAAACACCACAGCAATTGTTGATAAGCAAGGTGCTGGTGTTTATGCAGCTAAAATATGTGATGATTATATAAATGAAGATAGTGGTACGGGTGTTTACGATGATTGGTACTTACCATCGAAAGATGAGTTGGAACTTGTTTGGGATTGGTCATATCTTCTAAATCTTTCGCGTGGTGTGTATTGGTCATCCACTGAGTCTGATGGTGAAACTGCGTACTCATTAAGTGTCTTCTTTAATTATGAGTATGATAAGAGTTATTATGCATGGGTTCGTGCAATTAGAACATTTTAGATGAGAATCAGGAATATTTAAAGAATTATCAATTGGGATTTATATTGGAATAAAGCTAACGGTGCAATAACTGGTGAAAAAGCACCAGTTCATGATTATAGCTGATGGGAATGGTGGGCATTAGACATATATCCGATGAGTTGAGAGAAAACATTATTGGCAAAGCACAAGCATAAGATAGCGATTATTTTAAAAAACAAGGATAAGAATTATGGCTTCAATGAAATGTATTTTATGTATAATAACAACAATTTTAATAATTTTTTTTACTAGTTGTGGATCATGGAACAGCACATATTTTCATGAAATTAACTTTACTATAAATGATAAGAAGTATGTTGAAAAAGAGTTTGAATATATAGTTTATAATAATGCTCATTATAATGATCTTAAGAATATTTGGAAAGATGAAACAGATGATGAGTCTTTAAATGATATATTTTTATTAAAAATTGATGATGATAATAAACTGTTCTTAGTATTTTCTAAAGTATTAGAAAATTCAGATGAATTGATTTTAGAAAGAATTATTGTAAATGGTAGTGTTGATGATTATTTCGATCAAAGATTTAACTATAACAATATAAATGTTAAAGCTAATGTTGAACATTATAGGAGTTCAACGGCATTAGGAGATGCTAATGTATATTATATCTATGAAGAGTTTAATTTCTCAGGTTCGTTTCAAATTGATACTACAAATGACACAGTTATTGCAAATTTATCCAATGGATACGCAAAATTCGGTTTTTACAAACACAATTCACTTTGATTCATAAGGTCAAAGTGAATCTTTTGGCGGACATATGAATGGACATGTTCGACAGATTAGAACATTTGGAGCATATTTTTATGGTGACTACTTATATGTACATGATCAGTATCCTAATGATTTCCACTCGCATTCTCAGTGGGAGATAAATGCTCATGGAATGGGGGAACAGAAACTCCCAACTCATATTGAAACTTTAATTGATACTTATTAGTGGAGGATAATCAAATGAAAACAATTTTATACATAGTTTTAATTCCTATTATATTATTACAAATGTCTTGTATGCACCCGCCGGTGGAACAAAGAGTAAGAAGGTCTTTTGGTGGTTATGTGTACGATGTGAACACAAATGCGCCAATCGAAGGTGTAGAAGTTAAGTGTTATCAAGGTTTTCCAGACGATATTGTTTATACAAATGCAAGCGGTTACTTTAGACTTGAAACAGATGTTATTGTCATCGATGATGAAGATGGCTGTTCTTTATCATTTTCTAAGTTAACATATAGAACTAATTCTGTGTATATACAATATGATTCATTAGATGCTGTGTGCTATTTAACACCTTCGCAGCGATATATAGTTAATGGTCAAGTGGTTGATAGTTCAACTGATGTTGGTATACCAAGTAAACTTAGGATAAATTTTGTTCCTGAGGTGTCAGATGGGTATATTGGATTATCTAAGTCAATTGATTTAACAACAGATGTAAATGGGAACTTTGAGCTTGATTTTTATTACCCAGAGTATTATGACTCTGTAAACATTGATGTCACTAGTGATGGATATATTTCTAAATACACCAATGATTATACATTTAGTGATGAATGGGAAAATGCCATTCATATCAGTGAATATGATTTTGGGATGATAAAGTTGAACAATGAGTAGATTTTTATCCACAAAAATAGGAGTTAATTTAATATGAAGAAACAAATATTTATCACTATTTTTCTATTAACATCTCTGTTTACCGTACACAGTATGGATATTGACTTAGGTTCTACACAGTCAGTTGATAGTGACTATTCATTCTATGATACGACTATTAACTTTGTAGTTAATAATGAATCGATTGATCTATATAGAAAGTCACGAGACTTAAAAAGATCGCATCCTGAATATAGAATATTTAAGAATTTTTTGCAACCTGCGATAGTATTTATGGCTACAGGAGCAGGAGTGCCTTTTGCTCTTGGGTTAGCTATTATTTCTTTTACCCCGGCTATAGGAATTCTCATTCCAGTTATAATTATTTCTGTAATAACTGGTGCTTATGGCATTCCAGCAACAATAGCAGGAGCAGTGCTTTTTTATCATGCTCGTCAACACTACTTACTCTATAAACAAAGCGTTGCAGACTCAAGTCAATCAGAGGTAGCTCCATCTGTTGAGATGAGCTATGGTTTAAGTTTGTACTAGAAAACATTTTAGGAGATTTATTATGAGAACACAATTTATTTATGTATCATTGGTTTTAACGTTTTTCTTTTCATTATTCACTTCTTGCCCTTATAATGAAGTTTTAGTTTCAACTGTTAAAGGAACTATAGTTGATGCCGGTACAGGCAACCCGATTGCTGATGTGGTAGTTGATTTTTGTGGATATGACGAGTGTTTTGATTCAACATCCTCTGATGTGAGTGGCGACTTCATCTATACAAAAGTCTCTTCATCAGTGGTTTATCCTGGTCGATATATTGAATATGCAGCGTATATTCAGAGGATTTCATTTTCACATGATCTTTACAATACAAAAAGCATAGACAAAGATATCTATATTCATAGAGGTGAGTATGATTTGGGAGTCATTGAACTAGATAGAAAGTAGTTTGTTTTAGTTTTAATTCTAGTAAAAGTGAGTTTTAAATCGGAGGTTAGTATGAAAAGAGTGATTTATGGGCACCTCCACTTGAAATATCTGTTTGGGTATCGAATATAGGTTATCAAGATGCAAGGGGGCATTTTCGAGAAGGAACTGTCCCTCAAAAACAAAACTTTTATCTTGTTAGAGATAATTCGTTAGATTAGAACATTTGGAGCATATTTTTATGGTGACTACTTATATGTACATGATCAGTATCCTAATGATTTCCACTCGCATTCTCAGTGGGAGATAAATGCTCATGAAATGCATGAAGAACAATTGGCGCCATTAAGCATTCAAACATTTATAGATAATTATTAAGGTGGTAATAAATGAAAATAAAATATTTAATTGCAATAGTTGTTTTAGCGGCACTTCATTTTTCTTGTGTTTGGGGTGGAGTTGATAAGAAGTTTGGAGGATTTGTCTACGACGATTTAACAAAAGAGCCAATAGTTGGAGCTGAGGTGAATGATATAAGAAGTGGTGATGATGTTCTTACAGATGACAAGGGGTATTTTATTATCAAATTAGAGGTTCCAGCTGATGACCATTCTACTGGGCGTACTTTTAGCATTACTAAAGATGGTTATAGTTTTACTAGTTTATTTATTATATATGATTCATTAGATGAAGTTTGCTATTTAACACCTTCAGAGCGGTATATAGTTAATGGTCAAGTGGTTGATAGTTCAACTGATGTTGGAATAACAAGTAAACTTAGGATAAATTTTGTTCCTGAGGAGTCAGATGGGTATATAGGTTTATCTAAGTCAATTGATTTAACAACAGATGTAAATGGTAACTTTGAGCTTGATTTTTATTACCCAGAGTACTATGAATCGGTGAACATTGATGTTACAAGTGATGGGTATATTTCTAAAAATACCGATAATTATACTTTTAGTGAAGAATATGTTTCTAGTGACGATACCATTGATGGATATATGTCTATACATGTAAGAAATTATGATTTTGGGACGATAAAGTTGAACAGGGAGTAGATTTTTATCCAAAAAAACAGGAGTTAATTTAATATGAAGAAACAAATATTTATCACTATTTTTCTACTAACATCTCTGTTTACCGTACACAGTATGGATATTGACTTAGGTTCTACACAGTCAGTTGATAGTGACTATTCATTCTATGATACGACTATTAACTTTGGTTTTAATAACGGCTTTGTTCAGCAGTTAAGGGAGTCTCGTAACCTCAAACGCTCAGATCCGCACTATAGAATATTTATGGAATTTTTTAAGCCTGGGATAGGATTGGTTATTAGTGGTGGTGTGGTTGGGATTTCTTTTGCAATCCTTATTACTCTAGGGATATTGCAGTACTGGGCACAGATACCACTATGGGTTGGTTGGATTGCTATTGGGTCAGTGTGCGGTGCCTATGCAATTCCTGCAATAATTATTGGATCGATACTTCTTTTTTTTGCTCGTAAACATTATATTCTATACAAACAGAGTTCAGAGTACTCTAGTCAAAGTGATAATATCGCTTATGAACTAAGTTTTGCGTTTCGACTATATTGATTTGAGATGAAGTAAAAGGGGTTAATTTCGTATGAAAAAACAAACAATAATTATAGTATTACTATTAGCATCTCTGTTTACAGCACACAGTTTTGATATACAGTCTGGCTTTACACAAACTATTGATTATGATTATTCATTACATGATACAACTATAAACTTTGGTCTTGGCAATGGCTTTGTTAGTCAGTTTAGCAGGGTTAACAATCAAATAAACTCAGATCCACAGTACAGCAAGTTTAAGCACTTTCTTAATCCTGGTCTTGGTTTTACTATTAGTGGAGGAGCAACAATTATAGTTGCAATGGGATTGGTTCCTGGTTTTCTGATGCTATCGGGCTTGACTTTGGATATCTTGTTACTTATTCCATCCATAATTACTACAGCTGTATATGGATTACCAGCACTTATCATAGGTATAATATTTATAGGGTTTGCAATTAAGCATTATGAGATTTATATGCAGAGTGCAATTTGCTCTGATAATGTAGATCAAACTATGGCAGTTGAAATAGGGTATAGATTTAAGTTGTATTAAATATATAGTATCAATTGTATATAAATTAGACTTGAAGTTTATTATTATTTTTTTGATAATGATACGATTGTATTGAAGTTTAATTAAGGCAGGTCAGTATGAAAAAGGTTTTGTTTTGTTTAGTTTTTTTGTTTTTGGTTTTATGTGTTTCATGTGATTACCTTGCATATGTTCCAGATGAAAGATTTATTGGTACTTGGGGTATATTTAAACATTTAGGGAAAATCCGCGGCAGAAAACAGGTCTATCTGGCCTAGTAGGGGTCAGCTCACGAAACGGATGAAATTCTACGCTAAGACATTTTAGACCTAAAACTTATAAAATATTCATGAAATCTAACCTTTTTCCGTGTAAAACATACGCTAAAAATAGAAAATACTACATTAATACTGATCAAATCCTCAAAAAAGGAACCAATAAGAATGATTATTAATATTCGCCCTGAATAATAAATGCAATTTCACCCACATTTTCTACAAAAAACCCATCATAAACCTAAAATTATCAAAAATCCGCAATAAAAAACATTATCTAACAGATTGATATGCAGTCAGATAGATAGTAATAATACCTCAAAGTAACGAAACGGATATAAACCTACGCTAAGATCTCAGGCGAGTTTAGATCCCTAAACTGTCCGGGTTCAGGCACTTTATTTTGGTGCCAGTTATAATTTCCTGTTAGGTTAATGTGTTCCCATCCAAGTGGTGATAAATATTTGATTAGGGCTTCGTCTACTTTCGAACCTTTTTTCTTTAAATTTTGAATTATTTGAGATAAGTAAACTGTATTCCATAAGATAATTGATGCTACAACTATATTAAGCCCACTGGCTTTATACTGTTGATTTTCGTATCTTCTGTCCCTAACCTCGCCAAGTCTATTAAAAAATACTGCGCGGGAAAGAGCATTTTTTGCCTCACCTTTATTTAACCCTACTTGGACTTTCCTTCGTAAATTTACATCTTGAATCCAGTCAAGTGTAAATATTGTACGTTCTATCCGCCCAAGTTCTCTTAAAGCCACAGCTAATCCGTTCTGTCGAGGATAATTCGCAAGCTTTCTTAACATAAGAGAAGCAGATACGGTTCCTTGTTTAATAGAAACAGCTAAGCGTAATAGTTCATTCCAATTATCTCTAATAATTTTTTTATTAATACTTTCACCTATCAGAGAAGATAACTGCGGATAAGTATTATGTTTTTCGGGGATAAAAAGTTTCTTTTCTGATAAATCTCTTATGCGTGGTGCAAATTTAAAACCAAGTAAGAACATCAAGGCAAATACATGGTCGGTAAATCCGGCAGTATCAGTATAGTGTTCTTCGATCTTCAGATCAGACTCGTGATATAGAAGCCCATCAAGAACATGCGTGGCATCCCTAACACCCACAGAGATAACCTTTGTATGAAACGGAAAGTATTGATCTGAAATATGAGTATAAAACTGAACACCGGGCTCACTCCCATATTTCGGGTTAATATTTCCATTTTTCCATGCGTGTCCACCGGTTTTAAATCGTTGTCCATCAGATGATGAAGTGGTACCATCCCCCCAATAAGATGCTAATGGGTGTTTCATTTGAGTATTTGTTAAACTGGATAATGCGGTAGAGTAAGTTTCATCTCTAATATACCATGCTTGAAGCCATGATAATTTAGCAAATGTTGTACTTTCACATGCCTCTGCCATTTTTCTTAGCCCCAGATTAATACCGTCAGCCAATATGGTTGTAAGTAACAGATGTCTATCGCTTGGGGGTTCACCCGTTTTCAAGTGAGTAAAGAATCGAGAAAAACCTGTCCAGTTATCTACCTCCAGTAAAAGCTCTGTAATTTTAAGATGCGGCATCATACCATATATTTTTTGGATAAAGCCAAGAGCTTCGTTTGGAACACTGTTATTTAATGGTGTTATTTTTAGACCATCTTCATTTATGCAAACATCTTCCAGCTTATCTTGAGATGCCAAATCATTTATAGTTTTTAATTTTTCTTCAAGTAATGTTAATTTGGCATTGATGAAGGTGTCGAAATTTGTTTCAACAAATAAAGGCATCTCTTTATTGAGAAGAAGCCCCTCATATTTAATTTGAGGGATTAAATACTCATCAAAGTTTTTAAATTGTCTTGAACCTTTTATCCAAATATCACCTGATAGTAAAGCACCTTTTAATTCTGACAGAATGCATAGTTCATAGAATTTTCGGCTTATTCCTGATTCAGTATAGACAAGACTTCTCCACCTCCTTGGAATACATTCTTTTGGTGCAGTGTCAGGTATTTTTTTCTTATCTTGAGCATTTAAAGTTCTTAAAATCTCAATAGCTTTTATTAGATCCTTCGTTGATGGGGTCGCTTTAAAATCTAATATCTCGAGAAAAGATGCAGAATATCGTCTTATTTGTGAATATCTATTGCCAATTAAGTAAAGATGATCAAAATCTTCCGGCTCAGATAAGTTTTTAGCTTCAGAAATGCTCTGAATGAACTTATCCCAAGAAATAATTGACTCTAAAGCAATATACGGGTCGTTGCCATTTGTTTTTGCATCCAATAAGGCTTGTCCAATCCGGTAATACAAACGAACTTTTTCATTAATCGCTTTTCCGGATTCTTGAAACTTTTCAGTATGGCGTTTCTTAGCCTTATTAAACATTGCTCCAATAATTTTACCATGCATATCGATTATTTCATCGATAAGAGTTGACTTGACATCTAATAAAATCGCAACTATTGTAGCATAACGACGCTTCGCCTCCAAATCTTTTAAATGCTGAGCGGTCATTTGATTACCTTCTCGGGCTATTTTTAAAAGTCGATTTTGATGGATTTCTTTTTCAACTTCAAAATCCGGTTGTAAGGAGTTAATAAATTTTAAGCGAGTGATATGAGATAAAATATTTTTGGGATTTGGTGCGCGCACGGACTGTTTTAACCAAATAAGATGGCTTATAGAAGTATCAGGCTTAATATCTAACAATTTATCCAGATTTGTTTTTTGATTTTTATTTAATCCTTTTGTTAGTGACTCCAATATTTTTGACTTACCCTTGGATAAAGCATTTGAACATAATTTCTCGACGATATCAATATTAGGAATAATTATATGTCGTAATCTTAAGTCATTAATCAGAAATTCGGCTAAAACTATCCCTTTATCTGTTTGAAGAGCTAAATCAAGTAATTTACCGGAATAGTAGTTAACTTCCTCTCCTGAGAATGATTTGTACTTAAATAATTTTTCAAGTTCTAATAAATGTTCCCGTCTTGTCGCATCTCTTTCACCGTATAATGACCACAAAGATTTATCAATTTTCAACTGTAGTGCAACAATATCTAAAAGTTTTGAGTTCGGCTGTGTATTTGGAGGTAATGATACTCCAGGGTATTTTAAATAACACATTTGAACTGCAAATCCCAGCTTATTTTTGAGGATATCTGTGTTGCTTGATTATTGATAGTTCCTGTTCAGTGAAGGTGTAATACCGTAGAAAATCAGACTCATCTGTCGGTAAAGCAAATAAATAATCTCTATCTGATTGAGATAATATTTTTTTACGAGGCATTTTAAATGTTATTCTTTTTTAGATATTGATAAAGAGTTTCTCTGCTTATTGAAAAATCTTTGGCTATTTTAGTTTTCATCTCTCCCGCCTCAACTCTCTTTTTTAGAATTAGAATCTGTTCTTTGTCCAGAGATTTCTTTCGCCCCTTATATGCACCCTGCTGCTTAGCTATAGCAATACCTTCCCGTTGGCGTTCTCGAATTATTGACCGTTCAAACTCAGCAAATGCACCCATTACAGAAAGCAATAGATTCGACATCGGAGAGTCGTCTCCTGTAAATGTCAGTCCCTCTTTAACAAAGTTCACAACAATGCCACGGGATGTTAAAGATTGAACAGTTTGTCTTAAATTATCAAGATTTCTCGCAAGCCTATCCATACTATGAACAATGACTATATCACCGGTTCGGACAAACTCGATTAGTTTTTCAAGCTCAGGTCTCTTTATATCTTTACCGGATGCCTTATCGATAAATATTTTATCTAACTCGATTCCCTCTAACTGACGATCTGTTTTTTGATCGGTCGAACTTACACGAATATAACCTACCTTTTGAATGCCCATGAGCCACGCTCCATTTGTGTCAAGTTAGAGTCTATTACCTTTTCAGAAATATGTCAAGTATTATTTTATTCAACTTTAAATTGACACATTTTTTGATAATTCTGACGTCATATTTGAGTATACCCTATATTGACATATTATACCGAGATATTTCGTACTGATTTTGTTTTTTTATTGGATTTATACAAAAAAAAGCTTAGCGTAGAATTTCATCCGTTTCGTGAGCTGACCCCTACAAGGCCGTATAAAAAAGACGAGCTAATTGTAAAGAAAGCGTCTAAGCGTATGTTTTGGTCGAAAATCTGGCTGTAACTTATAGGGGATGTTTTATTCTACTAGATTAATTTGAATATCTTTTAAGGTTTTTTTTGATAATTCAACTACATTGATTAAAGGGAAAATGAAAGTTCCAAAACCGGCATTTGCAATAAATGTTGTTATAGTACTTCTAAGATAAGGAAACAAAATAGTGGGGATCTGATATTTAACTAAATTTTCTTGAACATCTGCATCTAATTGATTATCTGATTGAAACAATCCAGAAATACTCGTTTCTAAATTTAATATTGGTTTTTTATCTGATAAAAGAGAAATTTTACAATTAATTCCACCAATATACGAATTGTTTTTTTTAAAAAGGGTCGGTTGTTTAATACTTAAATTTATTTCCCAATCATCTTGTTGTGCATTTCCAACATAGCCAAGTAGAGATAAATGCTTAGACATTTCAAATTTGAAATCATCAACTTTATATGAAATAAATTTAAAATTTGATACTATGCCGCTTGAATCAGCCATTCATTCTCTCCAATATTTATTGTCCTTATTTCTTCTATCTTTACCATTTTAGTTTGTACCATTGAGTATTCATCATCATTAATTTTTGAATCAATTTTTGTTGTTTCAAAACTAACCGATATATATGTTTTAGAAAAATCATAAAGTTCATTTTCAAAGAAAAAGTTTATATCTCTTAAAGTTTGTGCATATTCACCATTTTTATGAGTTTCGATAATAGTTTCAAATGTCTCTTTATCCATTTCCAGTAACTCATCTGCTATTTTATTTAAAGCAGTTAGAAATTTTTCTTCCATTGTGTCCTCCTCAATTAACAATTTAATATTGTAATTAAATCATTATTATTTACCACATAACAAATTGGATTCCCTAATATATTTATAGGATATTTATTATCATAATTTTCACTCGGTGCATTAACTCGAAGTTGCCAAACATAAAATTTTGAGCTCATCTCCTCTTCAAGTCTTTTTATAAAATAATCAAATAACGCTGCAATATCACTATCACTTGTTTTTCTATCTAATTTTCTAGTGAATGTTATATTTGCAATCCTATCTTTAAGCTCCGGCATTTCAAGATCTAAAAAGTTTTGCTCGTTCACATCAATTTTTACTTCAATATAAGCAAAGGATTTATCGTTCTCATTATCGTACTTATTTTTCTTTAAATAAAATTCATACCAACCTTTAGCTAATATTATCGAATAATCATTTTTCCTCCAGAAATAGGCACCGGTTCCCCCTCTTCCTGTTCTAATATTAAAACCTGATTTAACTATATTTTCAGCGTAGCTTTTGATTGTTCCATGAGTACCAAATAATATCATAAATTCTCATCTTATATAAGATTTTAATAAATAAATCAAATAAAAACAACTTTTTTTCTTTAAAAAAAATTATACCGTCAAGATTGATCAGTTTTCAAGCCCAAACTATTCAATATTCTTTTGTAATGCACAATTATTGATTGTGTGAAATAACTATTTTTGATATAATACCACAAACTAAATATAATTAAAACTGTTTTCTATGCTTTTTTTTAAAATATAATTTATCTAATAAGACCTAGAACCAGCATCTCGGAACTGTACTGCAAAGTAGCCCCAAAAGATTACAAATTCATTAATGTTTTGATGGGGTTATAAGTTAGTAGACATAAGATTGATTATCGGACATATCATACGTGTTGTATTAGGGTTTTTTATTGCAATCACTACTATACCTTTATGAGGTTTGTGAGGTTTGTGAGGTTTGTGAGTTAAATGAATAGTGTGATAAAAATCTCTGTCAGTATTTAAAAAACAGCGTTCTTTTCTTTACACATATTAAATATATCATTGTCCGACAATCCTTCTTTGTCAGTTCCTCTAATGTCAATTACACTATAACCGGTGCTTTCTAATAGTTCGATTGCTTTCTTAGGAAAATTTTCATCCAGGAAAAAAGTCATACTGCAGCCTGGTGAAATTGTATTGTTTCAAACTGGGTTAATTCACTTGAGAACATCAAACATGCCGATATATCCTCATATTTAATATTTGGATAATTTTGAATAATTGAATCAAATTTCTCATTATTTGCTAAATCAGCTAAAACATTTGAGACTAAAACTCTTGTGCCTGTAATTACCGGTTTTCCATTGCAAATACTTGGATCAATTGTAACTCTGTTTGTCAAAACATACTCCTTTAGTAATAATCTGTATTAGAATACAAATAAATCTAAGATTAAGCAAGGCCAATATAAATATTTTATAAACCATCAGCATATTTAGGGTTAACAACAGTTTTCCGTGCAAAACATACGCTAAGGTTTTTATCTTAGCGTATGTTTTTATCCTTCTCGTGAGATGACCACTAAATGAACAATAGCATAATGATGAGGGTATTTCAAGAAAAAAATGTTACATTTGCCTCAGAAATGCACGAGATTGGAGGAGTGACATATGACTTAAGGGTCAAAAAACTCAAGTGAGTTAACTATCTCATCGAACTTGAGAATGAGTTCAACATACTCTTGAGGTACATTCATTGGGTTGCCGTTACGAATATCTTCCTCCATTGCTTGTTGCGAAAGCATATGTGCTTGCACTTCATCCCGCCCTTCCGACCTAAGTCTTCTATAATATGTACCCAAAATATTTCTAGTTTGCCTATAAATATTAATGTTTTCATTCTGAAGCAATCTACTATTATAAACAAGCTCAATAAAAATTAATTTATTCAGTTTAATAAAAATTAAAGAACGATCAAAACCATCACCACCTATAACATCCCAATTTGTACTTGTTAAAGCTATACTAGTTTGATTTAATTTAATATATTTTACAGGTTGCGCCATTTCAATATAGCGCCCATCTTGTATATCGATACTGTGCTTAATTCTTAAGAATTCCTCAAGCCCTCCTCTTCCATCTTCAGGAGAAGATATGACTACTCTTAATACATATTTTCCATTCTTTTCATTAACACTTAAAGATTCATTATCAACAATCACTTCATCCGGAACTCTTAATGAAAAACCAAACTCTCTGTTTAAATATCTTTCAGTACAAGAAACAACAGATATCAGATTAAATATAATTAGTAAAATAAATAATATCTTCTTCAAAATATCCACCTTTAATTCCTGGTTACTGTGTGAGTTCCAACCCTATACCCGCCACCGGCAGGATACCAATCACTAAAGCCTTCTGAGTTTTCATCAACAACAGGTCCCAACTCTTGTACTCTCGGAAAATATACATTCATAACTTCATATTTTCCGTTTGCCTGATTAAAGCCTAAATATGTAGTACAGTGAGCTATTCTTCTTCCATCTCTTAAAACATCAGTATACCAAATATACGAAACACTTAAAGAATCGGGCGTTTGGGAAAAGCCGTATCCATCAGGCGGGGTTGTTCCCATTCTGTCTTTATTTACTTCACTGTAGCTATAATTATATGATGTTTCAAAAATTTGGTTAAAAACCCTAAATAATTCTTCATACCCCTTCCAAACTTCCCCAAAACCTTCATCATCAATAGCACCGGCAGCCTGAGCTTCTATCCTTGCATCTTTCGCTTCACTTTTAGAAAGCCATCTTTCATTAAATTTATAATATGCCATTCTATATACATTCCACAATTGTGTGTAGTTGCAATAGGTCTCCGTTGGCGCATCTATATCCCCTCTTTGATTTTGATAATTACCAGGGTCTCTCGGATCTATCGTTCTAGGCATATTCTCAAAATTTAAATCTTGAATTGCTACACCTTCATCTTGAGGTATTGCATAAGGTTTTGAATAGCCAAAATCAAAAGAGCCATATGGTTCATATTCTGATGTCTGATAATCATATTCCATCTGATAACTATTGTTATTAGTATTATTTAAGTCTATAGAAGAAGAACCGGTGAAGAAATTTGAAATAGCATCAAAGAAACCAAAGAAGTCAAACAACCCAGTAGGATCTACCATATTCACTGGGTTCCCACTACAATACCCATACCAGTTTGAACCGAACTTTACACTACCTCTAAAATGTTGAGTTTGAAACATAGTCTCTCTTTCCATAAATGAACAATAGCATAATGATGAGGGGATTTCAAGGGAAAAATGTTACATTTGCCTCAGATATGCACGAGATTGGATGAGTGACATATGACTTAAGGGTCAAAGAACTCAAGTGAGTTTACTATCTCATCGAACTTGAGGATGAGATCCAACACTTCCTCCGGCATATCGGGTATAACACCTGCACGGACATCCCGCTCAAAGGTGTTGATTGCTGGCGTGAAATACGAGAAATCATCAACAATACCAGTATCGTATTTCAGCAAATATTCTTTCATGATATTGTAGTAGGTTATAAATCTATTATTATAATCATATAAGCTTTTCGGCGGTTGATCAACGCTACAAACTAGTTCTATCATTATAAATTTTCTATCTCTAAAAAACACAATAGTTTTACCTATCTGTCCGCCTTCAAAATTATCACAAAAAAACTCTGCAATAATCTCGTTATTTCTTTGAAAATATTTAATAAAATATCCAGGAAATACCATATTTAGAGGTTCAACCCTGTTGTCATATTGGTTCTTATACTCATTATATAATTCTATGCCTCCTAGAGGAAAATCAACAGGATTATAAATAAAGATTCTAAGATAATAATCTTTTTCTTTATTACTTCGATATATTGAATGTAACCCCGATTTAATCCAAAGCTCAAATTCATCAGCAAATCTTAAATAAAACTTTACTTCTTGATTTTCATATGAATTGAGAGGATAAATAGGAGTATTGAAAAGTAGTAAAACAACGAATATTACACCTATGTATTTAAAATCCATAATCACTCCAGCTAAAACTATGATATCCTACTCTGTAAGCTCCTAATCCATAGCTTAATGTATAACCCATTGTCATAGGCGTTACCATACCTCCAACAGTTTCTAACTTATCATCCCAAGAATCATAAACACCCCCATTTCCAAGATAAGTGGTAGTATGTGCAAAACCGTTATGCTCATATCTTGCATGCGGAACTGATAAAAATCCTGGACCAGTTAGAAAAGGCATAAAATTTGGAATAGATGTAGTGTAATTTTCTTCTTCATGATGATATTTAAAGTCGGTTCCAAATGTTTGATTAAAAGTCTCTACAATAGCTTCATAGTTATCAACATGTCCAAATTTATCCATCCCGTTCCCAGTTGCATTAATCCTTGCTATTCTCGCCGCTTGTCTCGTCAGTTTCTCACCATATCGTCTGTAGTAAGCCAAACGAAACGCATTCCATAAATCAACATAGACACAATAGTCATTTGTAGGAGCATCGATATCTGTTCTTTGATCATGGTAATCAAACTCTTCTTCTTTAAAATTATTACCCGGTATTGGGTTATTCACTTTTCCAAACTGTTTTCGTGATAAAAACACGCCATCTGATTCGTAATAATAACCTGCACTTTCATTATTACCCCCACCACCCCTATCCCCATTCAGCTCCTTTAGTCCCCTTGAGCCGGACCGATTGCCCATACACACATATCCGCTTGATGTCTGAACATCTGTTCCATCTGATTCTGATATGCTCCCCTCTGCTCCGGAATCAGCAGGCGCATCGGAGTGGGCATCGTTTGAAATCGCAGAATTTATATCTGCCGGTCCGTAGAGAAAAAATTGACCTCCTGAAAGATGTGCTCCGGTTGCAAGAAAACCGCCAATATTCACTCCTCTGCTGCTTCTCGTGCTTGGGTCAGCATCAAAAAATTGTTGGTATTCGGTTTGTGATACTTCTTTTCTTATATCCCTCGGTCCCTCACTCAACGCTTTATGCTCTCTATCATTTTTCCCTGTGGAAGGTGCTCCACTGCTACTAGAAATGAATGTAGTTCCGGTAATTCCGCTACCACCGGATGATAAGCCGCTGCTATCAAACCCATTTCTGCCATCATCGTCCCTTCCAAACAACCCCGTAGGATCAACCATGTTCACAGGATTGCCACTACAGTACTGATACCAGTTTGAACCGAACTTTACACTACCTCTAAAATGTTGAGTTTGAAACATTGCCTCTCTTTCCATAAATGAACAATAGCATATTGATGAGGGGATTTCAAGGGAAAAATGTTAGAAATGCCTCAAAAATACACGAGGGATGAGGAGTGAAGGTTGGGGAGTTAGAAAGCATCAGAGGTCAATTCTTCTTCTATTTGGTTAATAAATTGACCACTCTGATCATGTATATAAGTTTTTCTTTTACCAGATTTATAAGTAACAATTTCTTTATACAATTCACCATTATCATGATAATAATATTCAATTTTATTTGTTTGTGATTGATTTAAATAACTTTCAGTTCTATATAGTTCGCCACTAGCATTATAATAAGCTATTATGTATAAATATGGCCATTCAGGGCTAGTTGCTTCTTCTTTTGTAAACTCGCCAAGTAGTCCTGGAAAATTATATACATTACATGATTTATAATATTTTACACACGATACATTTTCACTTTTACCACAAGATATAAGTATAGAGAGTAGTATAAGTATTATGAAAATATTTCTCATTTAATCTCCATTATCAAGAAATCAAACTCCTCGAGCATGTCCTTTTGAAAAGTTCGACAAGAACGACTAATACTCCACTCTCCTTCATATAAAATTGAAAAATCTCTTATTGCAGTAATTGTATTTTCAGCAGAAGTTTTAGAAAATAAAAAATAAACATCAACGCCCTCTCTATCTCCGTGATGTGGGTCTGTTAATGGGTTGTTATCATCAGTTCTATGCTTCTGCCCTTCATAGTTCATAATTCCTGGCACTCCAGCTAAAATTCTTGAAATATTCTTTCTTGAAAAAGGCATGTTAATATACCAGCCATAACTTTCATCATTCTCATTATCAATTATACCGTCATTATTAACATCAATTTCTATCCACCAATGCCCAAAAGGGTCACTTGCTAAAGGATCAACAGCTTTCCTATAAATCCTCACCTGTTCAACTATATGATGACTGAATGTATAACTTTCAGATGAATTTATATATTCATCCCCTCCCCTGTCATTAACATCACTTCGCTCTCCCCCGTTCTTCCCATTACCATCCCTATCCGCAGCAGGTGTAAAACTTGAGTTATTCTTACCGGAGTCATCAACTATCATACCGTCTTTTGATCCTGGCGCATCGGAATGGGCGTCGTTATTAGTAAACGCAATGGTTATATCCTGCCAATCATTACAATAAACTCCGACATTCTCTTTTATACTTCCACCCCTAAAGACTCGAAGGTCTCTTTCTCCTTCTTTAGATAAAATTATTGAATTACATCCATGTAGATTAATGCTAGTAACATTATAGCCTTCACTCTTTAACTTATCTACAATCTGTAGTTGAGGCGATTGGTTACTCACCGGTGTATCATTATTAACATTGTTAGAACTTGTATTTTTAATTCCACCATTTGAACCTACATTTTTCCCTGTGGAAGGTGCTCCACTGCTACTAGAAATGAATGTAGTTCCGGTAATTCCGCTACCACCGGATGATAAGCCGCTGCTATCAAACCCATTTCTGCCATCATCGTCCCTTCCAAACAACCCCGTAGGATCAACCATGTTCACAGGATTGCCACTACAGTACTGATACCAGTTTGAACCGAACTTTACACTACCTCTAAAATGTTGAGTTTGAAACATA
>CAZSQU010000016.1:0-46913 GCA_964608985.1 uncultured Spirochaetales bacterium | reverse complement strand
ACAAGGATGTTGAAAATATTCCAAAAAATGTGCTTCAAACTATATTTTCAGATATAAAAATATTGGAGACTGACCCTCGAAATATTAATGTCAAGAAAATTAAAGGTAGTTTAAATGATTACAGACTAAGATCGGGTTTGTATAGAATTATTTATAAAATCTATGAAAAAGAAAAAACCATTGAAATTTATAGAATAAGACATAGAAAAGATGCTTATTAAATCCCGACATCGTGTCAGGGTGGATTGGTTTTTCAGGCGGTCAACTTAGACTAACAGCCGGCATGACTGCATTCGGCTGACGCCTCGTTTCGCCCTTTGGTGACAGATTGCAAGCAGTCCGTCGCTTATGCTCGGACATTGAACTGAATTTTCCCGTGCCTAATTTTCAATAAATACTATTTGAAATATTTCTAATTTAATGTTAGATTTTATTTAGAGGATCTTATGCTAACAAATGTTTTAAACAACGATAATTATTACATTTTATTAAAAAACTTGCCTATCAAAGAAAAATTAGAGCTTATAAATAAAATTTCTATTTCAATAAAAGATGATTTAAATAAGGAAGATAACAAATTTTATAAATGTTGTGGAAAATTGAATACCCAGCAATCAGCTGATGAATTAATTGATAATATTTATAAATCAAGACATTTTTCAAACAAAGAAATTGTTTTATGAATAAATTTTTATTAGATACAAATATTTGCATTTATTATTTAAAAGGGTTGTATAATTTAGAAAGTAAAATTAAAGAAGTTGGATTAGAAAACTGTTTTATATCAGAAATAACAATTGCAGAATTAAAATATGGTATTGAAAATAGCGAGAATAAAGAAGAAAACATGGAAATTATCCAGGATTTTATTGAATCAATTCAAATATTACCGATAATAAGTTCATTTGAAGTATATGCGAAAGAAAAAGTAAAATTAAGAAAACAAGGAAAAATCATTGATGATTTTGACTTGTTAATAGGAAGTACAGCGGTTGCTAATAACTTGATTTTAGTTACAAGAAATATAAATCATTTGAATAGAATTGACAACATTAAAATTGAGAATTGGATTGAATAATTATAAAAAGGCACGGGAAAACTCAGCATAACAGAGCGTGTGTTTCCGCAACTCGATAGAGTTGCCTCACTCTTCGTGGATATTTTTCTTCTTGCCTGCTTTCGCTTCGCTCGCTTTTTCGGCAAGAAGAAAAACATCACATACGCTCGGAACGTTAGCTGTAAGTTCGAAAATTCAGGAGAATATTTTGAAAAAGATAAAAATAATATATCTTCCAATAATTATTATCAGTTTTATTGTTTTTATTCATTTAATAACATATTTAATAGATTTAAATCGAATTCAAAAAAACAAACCGCCACTTTTATCGATTCCAATTATTTATGTTAAAGATGGAGGAACAGTAATATATTTTGGATTTGGATATCAGGTAATTTATTGGCATTTTAGTATTTCAAAAAACGAAGATAATACAGAAATAATGGGGTATAATGTCGGATACGAAATACATAATTTATTTAATTTAAAATATATTCCATTTAATAATTATAAATTAGAACCTGATAAAAAAACTGTGCTATTTTTTGTTACAGAATAATTTTTTACATCAGCCGACCAAAACTACAATGTCTCCACTCGCTGTCAGTCTTTTCGCCCTTTGGGGACAGACTGAGAACCTGCTGTCATTTTCCTGCAAGCGAAGTGTCAAATTACCGGCATTGAAACAACTTTGATATAAAATTGTTGAAAATTTAATTTGATTTTATATAATAGCTTTATAAAGACACAAAAATATTTATAGATGCGTCTGTTATTGGCGGTTGTTATGATAAAGAATTTAGCAAGTGGTCCAATATTCTTGTCAATAATATTAGAGAAGAAAATTTATTCCAGTTTTGTCATAAGTAACAGAGTCTGAAATTGAATATGCTCCGGAAGGTGTTAAACAAAAATATTTCGATGATGGATTACATATTTCTTCTGCTACAATAAATCAAATTGATTTATTAGATAGTTGGAACTTTAAACATATTGTACATTTTAATAAAATAAGATAGTTTAGGGCTATAAATTTAGGAAT
Organism: uncultured Spirochaetales bacterium; assembly: GCA_964608985.1. Classification (GTDB taxonomy): domain Bacteria; phylum Spirochaetota; class GWE2-31-10; order GWE2-31-10; family CAYYKD01; genus CAYYKD01. The sequence continues at coordinate 44,814 of CAZSQU010000016.1, read as the reverse complement.
AGGATATAAAAACTATAGAAATCTATTAACCTACGAAGGTTGCAGAAGATATTTGATATTAATGCATTAAAATTAACAAGAAAAATTAGAGAAAAAGCAATGTTCAGAAATTTTTAAAAAAAAGTCAGTATAAAAGATTTTTTTGAAAATCTCGGCTGAATTTGTACTGCAAATTATGAGGTAATTATGTCAGATGGTATTTATGCCGATTTGTATGTTTTAGTAAATTCTCGATCTAAAAAAATAATTGAAAGTTTTTTAAACAATTTTATTCCAAATCGCGAAGAATCCGCAGATGAATATGAAATACCGCAATATTCAGAAAACCCGGATTTTATTTTTAAAAAAGATTGTGAGTTAATGGATTACTGCGAAAATAACAATAATATTAATCATACTATTTATTGGAGAAACAAAGAAAATATTGTACCTAAGTATGCAATGGTTTTTTATACAATTGATGGAAAGATGATTTTAGGTTTATCAATAGAGGATGAGAAATTAGAACAATATTATTTATTAAATATGAAACAATTCTTAAAAAGTGATTGCGGGTGTATTGCTTATGAAACTCCGGCACCAAATAATTCAAATGATTTTGTTAAAATGGTTGATGTTTATAGAGAAAATACTGCAGAATAAACACATAATAGTCAGTAGCCGACAGGTTGAAGCTTATGAAAGTGATAGCAAAGCTACAACTTTTGACATAACGACAATGACAGTAAGAGGTTTTATATGAAAATATATCAAGTAGATGCTTTTACCGCAGAAAAGTTTAAAGGTAACCCTGCCGGAGTTTGTATTTTTGATGACGATAAAATTGAAAATACCGACTTAATGCAAAAAATTGCCTTGGAAATGAATTTATCAGAAACAGCCTTTCTAAAAAAAGAAAATGACGAATACATACTCAGATGGTTTACACCGGAAACAGAAGTTGATTTCTGTGGACATGCAACCTTATCTGCTGCTCACATTTTATATGAAACCAGAGTTGAAATGTATGACGCCGAAATTATTTTTAATACATTGTCGGGTAAATTGATTTCTAAAAAAAAGCAGGAAATGATAGAATTAAATCTTCCTCAAATTAAAATATCCAAGATCGATGATGTGGAAATAATCAATAAGTTATTAAATGTAAAACCACTTTTTACGGGATATGACGGTAAAAGATATTTACTTGAGGTAAATAGCGTAGAGGAATTAAATAATATTAGTCCCGACTTCAATTTACTTAAAGACATTGGCAGAACATCATTTATGATAACATGTAAGTCAAATGATAATCTTTACGACTTTTATTCAAGGTTTTTTGCGCCTTCAGTTGGAATAAATGAGGACCCTGTAACCGGTTCAGCGCATTCATACTTAGCTCCTTACTGGGGAAAAAAGTTAAATAAAAAAAAATTAACCGGTTTTCAATTATCAAAAAGGACCGGTATTATTAACTGCGAATTGTTAGGCGATAATAGAGTATTAATTAGCGGCAATGCAGTAACCGTTTTTGAAATAGAAATGAAATTATAGAAAACTTCTATTATTAATATGGATACTTACCTTACATACATTCTTTGAACTTTATATATTGAAATATAAACAAACAATAGCACCCTAGCTCGACGCTATTGTTTGCAGTAATTTTTTTTGAATCTATTTAATTGATTCTTCGTCCTAATTTAAATGTCCAATCAGTAGAACTAACCGTTGATGTAGTTGTAGACTTGTTACTATTGCCGTTGTAATTGCAAATTTAATCTTAATACCATTTTAGTTGACATATATACTCCTTGTAGCAATTAATAATAATAATAATAATCCTTGTCAAGATAGTTTAAAATTAAAAATTAACTCATTTTATACTCTCATAAGTTTTGCCTATAGTAGCTGAATAAGTCATGTTCACTGTCGGTACACAATATGGCCCCGGCGTGAATGTTGTGCTAATACCAAATTCATGCCTCAAAACCATGAATGATGGTTTGGGGATCTCCCACCCCCATGCAAAACCAACATTTATTTCAGGAATGTATTCATGTCCATAATTATTTCTAAAAGCGTATCCGTTTCCAATTATACTTAAATTTGGTCCATAATAGAAAACTACCGATTGATTTAAAGAATAATCTCCGATTAGTTTCAAACCCAATGTATAGCCGACACCAAGAAGTGTATGTGGTCTGTAATTTAACTGAAAACCTAAAGTCGGCAGTAAAGAAAGGAAGACTTTATCAGATTTATATAGATTAATCTTGAACTGATTATCGGCATAAAAAGTTGAAGAAAATGAGGTATAAGGATTAGAATTTACTATGCCGTAAGGAGTAAATAAGCACTGAAGTTCTGTGTAAAACTGGTATTCAAATAGGTCTGTAGCACCATATCTAAGTAAAAAACCGCCGCTTGTACCAAACATCGGCATATTTCCATATACCAATCCGTTATAAAATCCATAAGTCCCCGATATTTCACTGCTATTCTGATCGATAATACGAGCAGTCTGATTAAGAGAAGAAGTGCGACAAGCAAAACTAAAAATAACAATCATAATAATCAATGTAATATATAATTTTTTCATAATAACTCCGGTGTTTAAAATTCTGTGTTCCTTTATCTCATTATATTATATTAAGGACACACTTGTCAATATTTTTTTTTAATTAGACTACAAACCACCTCCCAATTAATAAAAGAAAACCATTGACATATACTTAGATTGTAATATAATGCGATTCGATAGAAATAAAATCGACAAAAACAGATAATTGTTCTAATTACCTCGACAATAATTGGAGATTAAAGTGATTTTTTATAAATTAAGAATTTCACAAATTATTATTTTAATTGTTTTAATGGCTTTATGTTTTGGATATGTTTTAATTGATCAAATTTTTATTCCTGAAGATGTAAGACTTATATCATTTATAATCATATCAATTTTAGCATTACTAACATTTTTTATTATTGTTAAACCTGATAATTCATTTCAATTAAGTAGAACATTGAGTTTAATTTTAGGATTATCAGATTTAATAATTATAATAATATTTCATGTAATAGTTATTTTTGATATTTCATACAAGAACTTTTTCATTCTATGTTCGGGTATTATCATTCCATTTATTGTTGGATTTATATATAACATTCTTTTTAAACGAAGATTATTTTGATAAAAATCGCAGGGTTTATTAAGGCTTACTTTGATGGGTATATATATACAATGAAAAAATGAAGATTCACATTCTGACAACTGCCGGTTGCCGGGATTTTATCAATAAAGGAGAACTTATGAATAATAAACTGCTGTATTTTACCGTCTATCCTGCGAAACAAGACGGAATGACATCCAAACAGAGGAAATTTGCCTTTGATTACCTTAAGGAGCATTTTGGAATAGATGACCAACTAATCGATACGATTGTTAAAGATAACATTGACATAAATACAATTGATTTTCCACAGAACACATCATACAAAGACAAATTGAGCATTTACACTGCCGCACTAAAAATAATAGACAGCGAATCGATATCATACAATCAGTTGATTGCGCTTTCGGAGGTTGCGACTATCCTTAAAATAAAACCGGAAGATACAGGACTTGACTTTAACATCTATGATTCCACTGAGATTCTCGAAAAAGAATATAAAAAAACACTAATAAACTTCTCAATGATTGCCGGTGTGATTGGTCTTATTCCCACTCCGATACCCGACATTTTTATATTAACACCAATTCAGATCGGAATGGTTACAAAGCTTTCTTCTATGTTCAAATACAAACTCGACGCAATCGAGTTTATTAAACTTATGACAGGAACAATCGGTGCCGGAGTAATACTAAAATTCACCAGTAAAATTTTAAACTCTTTCATTCCGTTTATTGGTTGGGCTATAAACGGATCTATTGCATTTTCCGGTACTTATGCTATGGGAATACTCGCGAGAAAATATGCGGAAGCCGAAGGTGAACTATCCGAAGAAACAATCTCAAGAATATGGGAAGAATCCTACAAAGAAGGTAAAGAAGAGTTTTTTAAACTTAAGGACTTCATTCTATCCAAAAAAGATGATCTAATCAGAGAATTCAATGAGATTAAAAACAAAAAGCAATCCGGAGAAAACGAGACCCAAGAGAACCCTTCAAAAGATACTCCGGTTGAATAGAGCCGGCTAAAAAAAACGGAAAAATATGCCCGAAATTATTTATAAAGATGATCACTATATTGCGCTAAATAAACCGGCAGGAATTCTTGTAATTCCTGCTCCGGGCAAGCCTGTTAATTTGACTGATGAGATCAATACTTTTCTATCTAAAAGCAACTCTCAATCAAAAGCGCATCCTTGTCATAGACTTGATGCTGAAACAAGCGGCTGTATAATATATTCACTCGGTAAAGCGGCTCAAAAAAAAATGATGGATATGTTCCAAGAACATTCTGTTCATAAAGAATACATTGCTTTAATAAACGGCAATCTCAAAAAGGACTCCGGCGAGATTAGATTTCAAATAGACGGGAAGGAAGCTCTGACCATTTACAACACTCTCTGGAGATCTGACAAATGTTCGCTTGTAAGGATAAACCTGTTAACGGGAAGGACTAACCAGATCAGAATACATTTTAAAATGCTTGGACACCCGCTTATTGGAGATGCCAAATTTGAAAACCGCAAAAATATGCTTGTCAAATTTAAACGGACAGCTCTCCATTCTTTAAAAATCGGCTTTACTCATCCATATTCGGGGCACGAGATCAATATATCTGCACCTTTGCCCGATGACCTTATTAAACTTTTTAATACATTACAAATCGACTATACTAATCTTTTGAGGTAGGGCTTTGAGAAAATTACATACTATTAATCGTTTATTTACTGCAAGTTTCTTTAAAAGTCTCATTATGATTGCATTACCTGTTTCACTTCAGAATTTATTTCTATCTATGATAAATATGGCTGATAACATTATGATCGGTCAACTTGGCGATGTCCCGATTGCCGCTGTAGGTCTTTCAAATCAGATATTTTTTGTATTTGTACTGATTGTTTTTGGAATATCTACCGCCTCCGCAATATTTACGGCACAATATTGGGGATCAAAAGATGTTTTTATGATAAAAAAGGTTCAAGGATTATCGCTTATACTTTCAGGAGTTGCCTCGATAATTTTTGGAACAATGACACTATTAATACCTGAAATCCTCTTGTCATTATACACAAAAGACTCACAGGTTATAATAACCGGCGCTTCATACATGAGAATAACCGGCTTCTGTTATCTGTTCACCGGCGGCTCTATATCAATGTCACTGATCATGCGGACTGTCAAAAGACCATTTGTTCCGCTTATCGGCTCTGCTGTCTCAATGTTTATTAATATATCAATAAATTGGTTATTGATATTCGGCAATCTCGGTTTCCCATGTCTCGGTGTAAGAGGTGCTGCAATAGGAACATTGATAGCCCGTATTGTTGAATTCCTTGTGATCGTTATTTCCGTTTACTACGGCAAATACCCCAATGCCGGCACATTCAAAGAGATGTTTCACTTTCACCGTAAATTTCTACTTAAATTCTTTAAAACTGCAACGCCTGTAATACTAAATGAATCAGTATGGGTATTGGGTATGACCAGTTACAGCATTATCTACGGAAGAATCAGTACAGAAGCGGTTGCTTCTTATGAAATAGCGAACTCCCTTGTACAGGTTGCATTTATTTTCTACATGGGAACGGCGAATGCATCAAGTGTAATGATAGGTAACCGGCTCGGATACGGTTCTATCCGCTCTGCAGTAATTACAGCATATAGATTTGTAATCCTTGCCCCGATTATGGGCGTTTTTATCGGAATCGGATACTACCTGATGTCAGGAGTCCTTCCAAGTCTATTTATGGTATCAGATACAACCCAAATGATGATTAGAGACCTGATGATAGCACTTGCCATAATTATTCCTATAAAAGGACTAAATCTTCACCTTATTGTGGGTATTTTTAGAAGCGGAGGGGACACGAGATTCTCACTTATGCTCGATATTGGGAGTATTTGGCTGATCGGTATCCCATTGGCATTCTTCTGCGGATGGGTTTTGAAACTTCCGGTATATGCAGTCTTTCTTATCTCAAACTCGGAAGAGATTATAAAGGCAATAATCGGAATAATGCGCTTAAGAAGCCGTCTATGGACAAATGTTTTAACTGACAAATTATCATTAAAAAATGTTCCGACAAGTGATTACGGAATATAGAGCAGTTTTATTGTGTGGACATGAGAAGACGGAATCCGAAGTCTCTACCCCTACCGCCGGCACTATCACCATCGCGACCTACTGACCTGCAATTGACGCCATCGTCATTCCATGACCCGCCTCGTAAAACACGGAGAACACCGCCATTTGGACCTCTTGGATTTGCTCCCGTACTAATATTTTCATTATACCAGTCCCAGCACCACTCCCATACATTGCCCGACATATCGTATAACCCAAGCTCATTTGCCTGTTTTGTACCAACCGGATGAGTTGTATAATCACTGTTATTACTAAACCATGCTACATCGTTTATTGTCCCGCTTCCAGAGTAAGTAAAGCTTTTCGATAACTGACCGCCGCCTGCAGCGTATTCCCACTCTGCTTCTGTGGGTAGTCTGTAACCGTTAGCACTCCAGTTAACCGTTACTGTCCATTTGACATTATCATATTGATTTGTATTATTAGGATCTTGTCGGGTTTTGTCTATTGTATAGGCAGGGGTTAATCCCTCCCGTTGTGATAGGCGGTTGCAGTACTCAATACAGTCATACCAGCTTACACTCTCAACAGGTAGGTTGGCACCTCTGAAGTAACTCGGGTTATTACCCATAACCGCTTCCCATTCTGCTTGTGTTACTTCATACTTGCCGATCCAATAGTCTGACACCGTAACACCTTTGTTGTAATAGTTTGATCGGGTATTACGAAAAGTCCCGCCTTGAACGAATACCATACCGGAATTCTCCTCCGCATTTATACTTACCACCGCACACAACATCAATACCGTAACCAATAAAACACATATCTGTTTAAGCATCATAACCAACTTATATTGCTAAGACAATATAATTAATTTGAAGTTTCGTAAAATGAATTTTTAAATGAATTTTGATATGCTAGTTGACTGAGGGGAGTAAGTGCGGAATGTGGACAGGGAGCGGGGAGCCGGAGATGGGAAAATATACGCAAAATTATTAATATATATTCGACATTAAGCTAAAATGAGTAGAGTGTTCCACAAAAACAACCATTTAATAAATCAAAATTCCGGCTTTTTGATTATTATTTAATGCAATAGGAATAATATTTTTTATAAATCTTGATTTCAATTTATAATTTTTATATACTCTTTATAAAGTACGGAGATTTTTTTAATGAAGAACAAGTGTTTTTTAATAATTATTTTTTTTGAAATAATGTCATCTTTCAACATTTGTGCCTCTACCGATATTGATGGAGGTTTAATATTTATAAAAGGCGGCGTTTTTTTAAATAAAAATTCCCTGTATTATAATAGCCGAACAATTGTCTCTGATTTCTGGATTGGAAGATATGAAATAACCCAAAGAGAGTGGATTAATGTTATGCAGAATAATCCAAGTAATTTTAAGGACGATAATCTCCCTGTTGATAATATCAGTTGGTATGATGCCATTGATTATTGCAATGCCAGAAGCCTTCAAGAAGGATTAACACCAGTTTATCTAATAGAAAAACCACAAATTCTAAATAATGCTATTGTTAATAATAATTCCGAATGGTCAGTAACAGCTAACTGGAATGCAAATGGCTATCGGTTGCCTACTGAGGCAGAGTGGGAATATGCGGCGAGTGGCGGAATGTTAACAAATAATCAAATATTTCATGGTTGTGGCAGGCGGATGGATACAAGCTTTTATGAAGAGAATAAAACCTCAAGCACATATGAAGTTGGCTCTAGGAGACCAAATGAATTGGGATTATATGAGATGAATTCGAATGTCTGGGAATGGTGTTGGGACATTTATAATGATGAAGTTATCTTTGGAGTAGATCCAAGAGGAGTCAGCATAGGCAATAATCATGTCATGAGAGGTGGTTCTTTGTTTTTTATAGATTATAGTTTTCGCTTCCCGGGAAGAGATGGAGGTCATTCATATTTTAAAACAATCAGCAGAGGGCTTCGTGTTGTAAGATCAAGATTGAATTAACATATATTATAGCTCTACACAATAACCTTGATAGAACCGTTTTCTGCGCTTATATCTATCTTAGATGCATCCGGATAATCAAACAGATAATTGGCAAGAACTGACATTACTTCTTTTTCAAATGTTCTTTCTAAATATCGAACTCCGAAAGTCGGACTAAACCCCAACTCAATGATATAATCAACAAAAATCGAATCAAAATTTAACACAATACCCCGCTTCTCAAATAGATGCTTTGCTTTCTTAATAATTATATCTTTCAGTATTCTTGATGCAACATCTTTTGTAATCGGATCAAACACTATAACTTCATCTATCCTGTTTACAAACTCCGGTGGAAAATAATCTGCAAGCTTTAGATCCCCTGCCTCACTTTGCTTATCAAAACCGATCCTTGAGGTGCTTTTTTGAATGATATTTGTTGTCATTATGATCGTTACATTAGAAAAATTAATGTAATTCCCCCGCGCATCCTCAATATGCCCCTCATCAAACACCTGCAGGAATATCTTTAATATCTCCGGATGCGCTTTCTCAAGCTCATCAAGTAAAAGCACTGCTGAGGGGTTTTCCATTATTTTAGAAGTCAGAAGTGGTGCCTCACTATACCCGACATACCCCGGAGGTGCACCAATAAGTTTTGAGATCGAGTGCGATTCCGTAAACTCCGCCATATTTATTGTGATAAGCTTATTTTCATTTCCAAAAAGAAATTTCGAGAGAAGTTTGGCAAGATAGGTTTTGCCTATCCCCGTAGAACCCGCAAAAAGAAAAACTCCGTCCGGTTGATCGGGGTTAAGATCGAGCTTTTGTTTGGTAAGCTTAATTACTCTGCATATCTTATCGATTGCATTATCCTGCCCGTATAACCGTTCCTTGAGAAATTTCTCCATATCCTTGAGCGGGTTATCGCTCTGAACATCACTTGAAGCAAATTTCACACCGACAAACTCACCGACAATCGCTTTAACCGCATGGTCAGTAACTTTTGGTAATCCGTCGAGGGCACACCTTGAGAAAGATTTCTCGAGTATATCGATCGCCTTATCAGGAAATGAACGGGTCTTTATCTCAGAATCCGCAAGATCAACAATAAGCTGCAGCGTACTATCATTTACACCGACATTGTAGTGATTCTTCATCTTAACGGTCAATAATTTAAGAATATCGAGCGTAACATCCTTATTAAGCTCATCAACCATTATTTTGTAGAATCTTCGTTCAAATGCAGCATCCTTGCTGAAATTTGCATTGAACTCATCAATAGTTGTTGCTCCTATACACCTCAATTCTCCCCTCGCAAGAGCAGGTTTAAGCATATTAGAGGCATTCAGCGATCCGCCCTCAACCTCCCCAGCCCCTATTACCGTATGAATCTCGTCAATAAACAGTATAATATCGTCTCTTGCAGAAACCTCATCAATAATTGTCTTAAGTCTCTTCTCAAAATCCCCGCGATAGTTGGTACCTGCTACAAGCATACCCATATTTATCTCAATTATTTCCATCTTCTTAAAATAATCGGGGACTTCGCCTTTTACAATCTTCTGAGCAAGCCCTTCAACTATTGCTGTTTTACCTACACCGGCTTTACCGATTATTATCGGATTGTTTTTCTTGATCTGATACAATACCTCAAGAACAGCCCGTATCTCGCTATCTCGCCCCTTTACCTCAAACAATTTGCCGTCTCTTGCCATTTTGGTTATATTTCTGCCAAATTTCTCACAAAAAAGGCTGTTCGTGCCGCCATCTGTTGTAATTGTCGTTAATGGTGTTGTATCTATTGATTTGATCGAGTTTGAATATGTTGCAGGGTTGATATCCTCCGGTTTTAATGGATCACCTTGATTTACAACATCACCATATTTTTCCTTAAGATCGTTCATCGCCTTAGTTGCCGAATCGTATTGCGGGTCAACCTCGAGGGTCTTTTGATAGATATCCATTGCCTTTTTGTATTGCTCTTTACACTCAAAGACAATACCGGCATTAAAAAGCGCATACTTGTATTTAGGGTCGGCTTCAAGTGCCTTTGAGTAATAATATAAGGATTTATCGTAGTCCTTCTGATCATAATAGATAATGCCGAGATTGTTTAATGCTCCGGTGTAGGAAGGATCGCAGTCAATTGCCCTTTGCAAAAAAGTTATCGCCTGTGCATTATCACCTTTCTCTTTAAGTATCTTTGCCATATTAAAATAGGGATATTTATACTTAGAGTTTGCTTTAATCGTCCTGTTAAAAAAGTCTTCTGCTTGGTTATAATTGCCGGTATCAAGGTAATATACACCTATCTCATTTAATGCCGGATAATAATCCGGTTTTACCTCGATGGCTTTCAAATATGAATCAAGCGCATCCGCTCGTTTAAGGCTGTCTCCTGCGGCTATCTCTGTGTAAGTCAGCCCCATGTTATACATTGCCCAATAAAATTTATTGTCAACAGCAATAGCTTCTTTATAGCACCTTAGTGCATCCTGCCGTTTTTTTAGCCCGAGATATATATTACCGCATTCATTCCAGAGATTAGCATTGTTATTGCAGTATTTGAGCGACAGTTCAAAATGATCGAGTGCTTTACTTGAATTATTCGATTTTAATTCTATTCTTCCAAGTTTTTCGTAACTTCCTGCATGTTTGCTGTCTTTTTTTATTATATTTTCATAAAGTTCTTTCGCAGTATCATAGTCATTATTAAAGAAGTAATTATTTGCTTCCTGAAACTTCCCTTCAATGTCACTACTACCCATATTAGTACCACCTTTGTTAAAAAAAATATCATACTAATAACTTATAGTCAAGCAATAACTTATGAAGCGTATTCATATAGTTTACCGTTTTTTTTAACAAAAAGTTTTGATCCTTCCTCAACAATTGAACCGTCTGTAATTATCGTCTTACCGGCTTCCGGATGATCGACAATAAGCTCCGGTAACGACAAACCGCCGAGTTCACTTCTTAATGAATTCATAATATTAAGTGCATCTCTTATATCAACTCGATATTCATCCGCATTCGGAACCAGATCACAGTTAAATAAGTAATACGGCTTAATACCGGCCGATTGTAACCGATAGAACAGTTTTTTTAAAACACCGGCATCATCATTTACACCTTTTAATAAAACCGACTGATTGTAAAGCTGATTGCCTGACAATCTGATTAGATCAATGGCATTGAGTGTTTCTTTAACAATCTCGCTAGGATGGTTGAAATGTGTCATAATACTCAACGGTCTGTATTTTTTTAAAACCTTTATCATATCGGCAGTGAATAACTGCGGCAAGAATGTCAATGCCCTTGTGCCTATTCTTATCGACTCAATAGTTTTAATCCCTTTAAAAAAAAACAAAAGCTTTTCTATCTTTGAAACTGAAAGTAAAAGCGGCTCACCTCCGGTGATTATTACCTCTCTTATCTCTCTGTTTTTATTGAGGTAATCCTTAAGCTGACTCGAATAACTTTCATCAAACACCTGACCGGTATCCCAATTCCACTTCCTCGTGCAGTAGGCACAATAGCAGGCACACCGATTTGTCGGTGTTACAATAATTCTATCGTGATACCTTCTAATAACACCGGGAAGAACACTTTTTTCAATTTTTTCGGAAAAACAGTCTCCCGTACCCTCATTATTGATAACCGGAACGATCTGTCGTAATACAGGATCATCGGTATTATTCGGGTCAATTAACGATGCAAAATGGGGCGTTATTGATAGGTATTGCGAACTTTCAGATGATTTATTAATATTATTAACCGTTTTACCTGACAATCGAATAAATTCTTGAATATATACCCTGTTTTTTAAATGCCATTCAGGATCAGCCCATTTTTTTTTATCGATAAGGTGATTCATTTACAAACCTGATCTCTTGTTTTAATATAAATCTATCATTATTCCACTGAAACATCTGATGCATATACTCAGTCTGACTATCTTCGTCGGTATAAACAATTCTAATAGCATTATCCAATGAGTTATCATCTATGGGGGTCATAATGGCTGTCGAATAACCATGCCCGCCGTCTGCACTTGATGAAGAATCGTATCTCAAGACCTCTCTGATCACAAACGACCTGTTATTCTGCTGTCTTATAGAAAACAGATAAGTTTTGCTATGACTCGATATCTCTGCATCCGTCCAACTCCTAAAGCAAATTATTTGAGGAATCTCCCTAATTGCCGTCGGCTCAACTATCCCATCAAACCACAACTCCGTCGGCAAAACATTTGTTCCGTTAAAATCGCTTGAAACAAACTGAAACGAATAGACAGATCTATCATCAAGCGCTACGATTTGTGTGTTTTTCTCGCTTTTGCTAAGATCAGACATCATAGGTTGTCTAAAATCCGAAAAGGATAAACCCGATAATTCTGCGATGCCCGTGAACATCTCGAGTAGTACCTGACTCGGAAAAGTGTCATACATATGAACCTCGAGATACAAAGTGTAAGTATCATCGGTTAGAAGACCATGCCCCCTATTAAAATAAAAGTATGGCTTTGTAAATCCGTTAGAACTATTAATATCCGGTTCTGCATAAGTAAACAATTTGAGTAAAATCTCCCTATCATGACTTTCTGCATTACAAAGGATTTGAGTGTCAAACAATTCGGCATCTATATAATGGGGCATAAAAGAACTGACTGTCTTCTTTCTTTGAGTTAAAAAGATATATGCCCTGCCGTTATATCTAAACGGCATTGATTCCGATGCAAGTAATCCTCCCCAAATATATCCAATCTGTCCGTTGTATCGTACTTTGTACCAATTACTGAAAACACCGTAAATATTCTCACAAATACCTGTATTTTCGACAACCGCTACCGCCTCACCGCGCCGTAATAAACTTAAAACTGAACCGGTACGAGAGGGGTCTGCTCTCAGATTTATCCTTTCTTCATATACATAAGCAATAAAACCGTTGTTATGAAAAATATCATCATTTATTACTATTATTTCAGAAAATAGGTTTGTAACTGATAATATTAACATAAAACAAAAGATAATTGCCTTTTTATTGTAAAAAGCCATTTTTTACTCCTCTCAAAGAAACAACTCGTTCTGCCAACATATACCTTATTTGTTTTGCCTTATTTTTTTAAATAATTCTATTAAGCTAATTATACCCCAAATAAATACTAATGGAGATACTAAAGTCGATGTATGATTTCTATTCGAAAAACTAAAATTATGTTTTATGAAAATATATTCATATAAAAAAAACATACCCAAAATCCCCATGCCAATTAAAAACAAACTAAAAATCGGATTAAATACTTTAAAAAAAGAATTAAATCTATTTTGTATTTTTGTATATTTAATTGATTCTTTTTCAAGCTTATTTTTAATTTCTACATTATACTCTGATTGTTCCAATTCATTAATTCTAATTTTTGTTCTTTTCTTAATCTCATTTGAGATTAAATAATATACTAAAAATCCAATTAATACAGGTATTGAAAAAACAATTATTAAATAAACATTCTTCATATCTGTCCTTTATTAAAAACGATATTGCACACAACCCCATATTACACAATAAATTGAATTTATTCAAGAGTGCCAGGCATTTATTATTTCTAAAAAAAAACTTGTAATTAAACCTCAAATAGAATATAAAAAACAAATGAAAAAGATTGCGCTTTATGACATAGACAACACTATCATCTCTATAGATTCATTCGTATTATTTGTATTTTATGCAATAAATAAAAATAAAATCAAATTTTTCTACCTGCCGGTTTTTGCATTTTTATTATTATTATGGTGTGTTAAGATAATCAGCACCAAAAAGTTCAAGACTTTCTGCTATAACAGATTTATTGCTGATAAGAACACAAACATCAATGAACTTTCAAAAGATTTTATCATTAAAGCCGTTATCCCAAAAATTAAACAGGAGATCCCTGAGTTACTCAGAAAACAGAGAAGTCAAGGTTATTCAATAATACTTGCAACAGCTTCTTTTGAGTTTTACCTTAAACACCTCGCCGATTATCTCAAAGCAGATGTTTTCGTCGGCACAAGGTTTAAGATCGACAATATTACCAAAAAAGGGCAATACGAAGGCAATAACTGCAAAGGTCAAGAAAAATTATCACGATTGAGTGAAATTATGAATTTTGATGAGATCGACATAAATAATTCTGTTTCATTCTCGGACAGTCTCACCGACCTGCCTTTTCTCGACATAACAGGGGTTTTTCATCTGATACACAAAACAGAATGGAAGATCATCAAAACTATCCAAAGATCACTCAAACATCCGTAGCGTCGGTCTTCCGATTATTATAGAACCGGGGTATTTGTTGTTCAAATCCTGTGATACAGGAGAAATACCGATGATTATTGCGCTCTGACTCTCGTATATGTAAAAATCTACAAAATACTGTTTATATTCTGAAGTAACATTAAAACTCTTAACTTTACCGCCTGCATTTAGAACAAGAACTCCACGATAATCCTGCTTGGCATAAACAGCAAATCTGTATTTACCCGGCCTGATTATATAACTTATCCCGTCATCGGTAAGATCATAAGTATTGGTTTGTGCATTATTAATAATAACATATTTATACAACAAGCCGTTATTATTCTCATAAAAAGCCATGTCATCAAGATAATAATTGAAACTATAAGTATCGGTAGTATTCTCAGGATAACCTATCCTAACAGTATAGTCCGTCAAATCGGCTGTCGGTGACACCTCAATAACAGCCGTACAGATACTATCCGATATCGGGGTCATCTCTCTGCGCACCTCTTCCGCACCGTTTCCATAACTTATCTGGATATTATTCCATCCGGTAATATACTTATAAATAAACCTGAAAATATAATCCCTTCCGGCAACCACCTCAAACTCATCATAGATCAACTGTATCTCCGTATCCCTTTTTAAGCTCAGATTAAGGTAGTTATTCCCTTCCATTTTGCCGTCAAATTCGGTCTGAAACAGCTCCGGAGGATTTATAAGAAACTGCCAGCTCCCCCTGTCTGCCGATAATAATGATGCTTCAAAATCACCGTTATCAATCATATTTGTCAGCTCAACTTGATAAGATTGTTTATTCCCGGGCAGATCGGCTGCCTTCGGCGTAAGGACAATACCGCGATCTATAAACCAATCGCCTGACAGGTCAGTACCTGACAAGAAATCTATCTTTGTCAGACGATCATATTCGGAAATATACTCGCATGATATAACAAGTGCAATCGACAATACGATAATTATTATAAACTGTTTCATTTTACCACCAAAACCTTTCTTATCTGATGCGGAATTCCCGGAGCCCTCACTCTGATAAAATATACACCCCTTGCGACAATTCTACCATTATTATTTCTTCCGTCCCATTGGATTATATGTCTGCCTACACTTTGCGCCTCTAAAACAAGCGGTTTTACAACATTACCCGCAAGGTCATAGACAACAATACTTACCGGTCCATGGCTCTCAAGATCATAGATAAGCTTTGTTATCTCACCTCTTAACGGATTAATCACATTGTTAAGAATAGTTACGCCGCCTGTTTGTTCCTCGATATTTCTGAGTTTTGCAAGATATGGCCTCATCAGATATGGATCAAATGATGGATGATCTATAGGATATACCGATTGATAGCAGAATAGTCCACCTACTGAAGGGATCATTGAGATATACTTCCCCTCACTCCGTTCCATGTTTTCACCGGATATATAGAACTGCCATTTACCTGAGCCGAGCCCTATACCCCTTGAAACACGGGCATCTCTGTTGTTTTGAGGATTCCAATTAAACGCAGAGCTTTGGGGTAGAATATCGTAATAAACAAATGGAGTAGAGCTTGTCATTGAGGGCACATCTAATGAAGCGAACAATCTCATACTTTCAGGAGTTACAGCCCCGCTACCGAGAAGATCGTTAATACGCCAGTTTCTACCTTGGTGAACAAAGTCCTCAAGATATACACCGTTAAATACATTAATACCATAGAAACTGATCGGGTATTGCTTAGCGGTCTGAAACTCGGTTGCAAGATTATCAAGCAGTATGTCTGAAGGGTTAATTCCGATCAGATCACCAAAAAAATCATCTATTTCAAGAGGCGCGCTCAAACGGATCAGAAATCTCTTCCTTGAATTTGTGTTGCCGTACGAATTAACACTTACTATTGAGTAACCGGCATTACTTAAAACAAAATTGTTTTGATTTATAGGTGCCAAATCGCCTGAACTGTTATAAACATTCTCATTGAACTCAACATACACCAGGTCTGAACCAACTACAGCTCTTGTGTCTGATATGTAAGGCGGCGCATTTTCAAGGGACAACCTGCCATCCGTAATATCTGATAGCCGGTTACCTCTGAGATCCGTGATCGGATTTGCTTCACTGTTAGCAAAAGTCCACCAAACACGCGTATTTTCGTTCTTACCGGCGAATGTATCGAACTGAACAGTAAAAGCCTGATCATCGATATCACTATCGGTAAAAGGCGGGGTCAGAGTGTGAAGATTAGCAAAGTCGCCAAGTCTCAATACACCGGTATCATAAACCAAATTTGATGCAAAAGAACCAGTGGAACTATCAAAACGCAAAGTAAAAATTCCGCTCATATCATCTGAAACAGGGTCTCTGACCGGCTCAGTCATAACAAACTCAAGTCTGTATATCAACGGCTTACCGACTGTCAAGCCATGATTTAGAGATGCTGTCGGGTCAGACGGATCTGCAGGGTCTTTAGGGTGCATTCTGAATCTTGGCGGATAAATATCCCATTGTCTGACAACATTGATTGTAATATTATCACCTGCCCCGTCATTCCTTTCTCTCAACGGCTCCGACAAAGTTTTACTTACAAATAGCGGATTCAAGTGCGCCACGGAAGTACTGAAAACACCGGTAGGAACAACCGTTCCACTCCTAATCGTACCCGGGTATTTTGACCCGTCGTGCCAGCCGACAATATGTATATTAAGTGTCCGTTCATCGGCAAACTGAAGAAAATTATTATCCGCATCAACAACAACATTACAATTATCAATCCGACCTAACCCCATAACATCAATTGCCCCACCGCTGAGTGTTGTATTGCCCAGAGAGGCTGTACTTCTTGCACCGCCCGTAAAATCATATTGTGTACTCTTATCATTTAAATTAATCAATAAGGAAGCAATATCTATATCCTCAGAAAACACAAGTCTCAATACATTGTGATAGGTATAAGGCGGTGTGTCTGTAACAAGATATGGCGTTGTCGAAGGATTGTATGGATTAAAATTATAAGCAACATCTGTTAAATAAGTGTTTGTTATAGGATCATAATATGGTGATTCATCAAAACCCGGAGGATCATCTCTGTCAACCTCAACAAAGGTTATTACGGGACTAGTCTTGTCGAGTGCTAACAAATTATGAGAATTTACCATTTCCATTCTGCCGAGATTAGAAATAAATCTAAAGCTGTCAGTATTACTGTAAGTTACGGTTGGTGTAGAATCTGTATCCCCTTGCGGTGAATCAATCGTATTCTCATCAAGATACAAAAGAAACCCGTTTTGAATGACATTAGTTGAATGGTCATACAATCTGGCTTCATAATTAACTGTATTCCAGACTATTGTTCCGTTACCGAAATCAGGTTCATTGTCATAAACCTGAACCGTTCTATCAAAATCGATTGACAACATATCGATCCAGCCGTTCACACTTCCGGCAACCTCGTTTGTTCTAATCTCAACAAACTCAGGCGGTGTAATATACCACGCCGGACCGCTTATAGCTCGAGCTATAACAGTATCTATACCGTTACCGGCAAGATCATCTATATCGGGATCTGAGGTAAATAGCCCGCTCAGATCAATATCCCCTCTGATAGCACCGCCCACTGCCGTATTCCCGCCCATTCTTAAAGTAAAAACAGTTCTGTTTGCATTTCTTGATGCAGTATTTGCTGCGTTAAAGGCCGTTACTATATTACCCGTTTCGGCAGACCCAAACCCCGAGATAACACCGCCGGAAACTATTGCCGCGCCAATACCCGCAGTCAAATCGTTATCCGCCGAATTATAAAAAGTTGATGCCGCACCGTAAGATGCTGATAGGATCGGCTCTGAAAATGTTAATACCAGCTCATTAAAGATGTTTGAAGCAACTGTCGTTGTTTGTTTAACCGCATATAACAATACCGGAGGCATTTGATCTGTAACACCGGAATATCCTGCCGCCGCTGCTATGTTGTTCTTTGCTGTATCCCTAAATGTCCCCTTCCCAAAACTCATCGAAAGCGTTAGAGCCCTTTGTACGCCCGTTCTGTCTGTACCGCCTGCGGCCCCGCCGTTTGTAGTTCCCGTTGCATTTGTATTCCATTGAGTATCGGCTCTGTATAGGTATAGGTCAAGAAAATTTGCGGTTGAAGAGTTTAACAAGACTGTTGCCTCCTGATCTCTATACATATCACTTAGAGTATAGGTGACACCGCCAACAGTTATCTCCGGTGTTCCGATGTTCTGAGCATTTACATTTTCAGAAAACCTCACCCTGATAACATAGGGATTTGCCTGACTTCCGAGAAGACTCACCGCTGTATTGATCGAAGGGCGGGTAAAATCCCAATTTGTATTGTTACCTCCACCGTTTACAGGAGTTCCTTCGACAGCAGAAACAAAATTCGCCGCCTGTGAACGGCTTACTGTTATCGCCCCGTAAGCGCGTGACCTTATAGTTTGATTGTCATCTGCTTGATTATTGAGTGTCCAGTTTGCAGTTCCGGTCATGCTGCATCCGTTTACATAAAAGTTACCGCCAACTGCAAGTGTCATTCCGCTTGCTCCTGCGTTAAATACCCCACTATATGCACGGGGGAAAACGGCTGCCGGATATGGATCGTCAACACCGTCAAGTAGTGACCATCCGTCTATCGTCAATGTATCAATATTATTAGCTCCAAGTGCCAAGAAGTCCCCGCTGCTTTGAAGTGTCGCTCCGGCGTTAAACCCGATCGTCCCGTTATAAAGAGCTATATAGTTTGCATTTACGGTCCCTGCTATTGTTACGGTACCTGATGATCTGATAATAAGGTTAATAAACCCTGTTTCACCGGTAATAGTCCCTGTTCCGATAAATCGGACTATCTGACCGGCTCCCGGTGTAAATGTGCCGGCCGTATGGTTCCATCCACCACCGGCAATAATTGAGTTACTGTTTCCGTTAAATGTGCCGTTTGAAATAGTAAACAATGCATTAATCTGCATTTGAGTTTGAAGAGTTACCGATCCGGCACCGGATAGAGTTATGTTGTTGAATCTTTTACCTGCGGCAGTACCGCCGGCTGTAAGGTTCTGAGCACCGGCACCGTTAAAAACTGCCGTACCGGTAGCCGTATATGTTCCGTTTGTATTGTCCCAATCTCCGCTTACAGTAAAAATCTGACCGCCGTCAATAAATGTCCCCCCCGCTCCGATAGTTATACCGGAGAAAGAACAGTTTGCCCCGGATAATTCAATAGTTTCACTGTTACCAAGATTTACAACCGGAGAATAGTTTATTCCGTTTAAATAGATTTTTTTTGAATTATAATCAATGTCATTACCGGTAAAATTGGCTATCCCCGAAACACTCCTAAGAGTTACCGCATTTGCACTGTTGTGAACTGTAAAACTACCGTTGTTTGCCAGGGTTTGCCCCGATGCTATTTGTAGAGTACAGATACCTGCTGTTCCGTCAAGCCATAATCCAGCACCCGGATTTATCGTGAATGAAGAAACAGTCGCCGTACCGCTCATAGTAACCGAAGATCCGTTATCAACCACAACTGTTCCAAAATCTTGTGTCCTCGGTGTTAGAGTCTGCGGAATACCGCCGTAAAACCTCAATGTACCGCCGGCATTTGAGAATGTTCCCGTACCCATAATTATCAGATTGCCGAGAACCCTCAACTCAAAGGTAGCAAGAGTTATTGATCCGGCTGTTATACTCAAATTTGTCAGGGTCATAGCGGTAAAAAGTGTTACACCTGTCCCATTAATTACAACTACTCCAATATCCTCTTTAACAGCATTATTATCTCTAAATTGAGTTGTGCCGTTGAATGTCAGCGTACCGCCTTTCGTGAAGGATGCGCCGTTATTTATTGTAAAATCGCCTGCAACAGTAAGATTTCTGCCGTTCTGATTAAAGCCGCCGGTTTGAACAATTATATTATTATTAACTGTGAGATTACTGACGCTTATCGACACAGTATTGCCCTGAATCGTAAGGTTGTCAATGTTTTGACTCGAATTTATTGAAGTGTCGTCACCCGTCATAATAAGAGTAGAAATACCGCCGCCCACATTAAAAGTGCCGCCGTTAATTAACGCATTACCCGATATGTTGAATGTTCCGTTTGCCGCATTTACTGTTCCGAGTGTGCAATTGAAGTCTGAACAGCTTAATGAGCCGGAGTTCATTGTTAAAGTTCCTCCGTTTACCGTAAAGCTGTTTCCTGTACTGTTTACGCTTCCTGCACCTGTCAAAGATATTGTTGAACTGCTCAAAGTGATGTTGCCGGCAGCGGTTGTATTTAAAGTCCCGGTTGTTATCGTTATTGTGCCGTTTGTCAATACCGGCGGAGATTGTAGAATCAGCGTATTTGCATTGACAGTTATATTTGCGCTTTGAGTCAAAACCCCCGCAATAGTAACTGTTGCACCTCCGATCGTTCTTGTATTTACGGTAACCTGAACATTGTTAAATGTTTCACTGTTTAATATAGAACCGTTACCGTTAAAAACCACGGTTGAACCGACAGAGTTAAATGTACCTGCACTTCTATTCCAATTCCTCGTTACGGTTACCGTGTTCGCACCCGGCTGAAAAGTCGCCGCGGCGTTACTTATCAACAAATCGCGGGTTACAGTTATACCCGAACCAAGCGTCCTCGTTCCTCCTGAGATGTTTATAGTATAGAATATCTCATTATTCTGAATAATACCGGTGTTATTAAAAACAACAGTACCTGTTCTTGGAACAAATGCACCGGCACTTCTATTCCAGTTGCCCCTCACTGTTATCTGATAATTTGAAGCTGAAACATCAAGCGATCCGCCTGAAATTGACATATTACCGTTTACCACAATAGCAACACCAAGTGTCCGCGTTCCGGAAGATATATCAACATCATTAAATGCCTGTCCGTTTACACTCTGAATCGTACCTGTATTATTAAAAGAGACAGATGAACCGGTTGAGGTAAATGTTGCTCCGGTATTATTCCAGTTGCCGCCGACTTCAATGGTTGCATTTGTACCGTTTAATGTGCCGCTCGACAGTGTTAAATCCCCTGTAACTGTCATTCCTAATGCTGCAAGGTTTAGTGTTCCTGAGGTTATACTCAGATTTGCGGCAAGGATTACTGCTGTAACAGAAAGAGTGCCGCCGCCCGATATAATCAGATTGTTATAAGTAGTTGCATGCAGGTCAGCAATACTGTTTCTGTAATAATCCACTGTCCCCTGTGCAAAATCAACACCGGTTATTGTTTCACTTCCGTCAACCCTGAGAATACCGTTGTTGATATAACTATTGTTTACTGTCAGATTCTGAGCGGCTGTTGATAAAATACCGTTAGCATCTATTGTCAGATTATATGCAGTATATCCGCCAGCGGGAAGAACCGGATCATTAGCAGTATCAGGTATAGTTATATTATCATTTGAGTTCGGCACAAAATCAAGATCCCAGTTAACATTGTCATTCCAATCGCCTGCTCCGCCTGCTCCAGTCCATGCAAATGTATTCCTTGAGAATGACCAGTTTGTATTATTACCGTTATTTCTACTGATATCGGCAGTTATTGTATTTGTTGCGTTAGAATATTCGACAGCAACATAACTCACTGTAGTTACAGGATTTATAATATTCCATACAGCCGCGGCAATCCCTTTTAGAACTATAAGATTCCCTGATGTACCGTTTATCGTCAATGTCCCGCCTACCGTTTGCGTCGAACCTGAAGCGAACTCCAGCGTTTTACCGGAAGCTACACACTTCAAAATATTAAATACAGTGTCACCCGATATTTCTGAGATTAAAGCGTTGTTAATAAACTCAACAGTACCGGTAAATGTTTCTGTACCGGCAGTTTTGGTCCACTTGCGATTCACCGTCAATGTGCGGCCGTTATCATTAAGATTACCGCTGACAGTAATATCGTAGAATGTCATGTTTTGATTTATAGTACCCGTACCGTCAAATATAAAGTCACCGCTACTATGCGTGAAAGTGCCCCCGACAGTAATACTGCCTCCGAGATTTGTTGTAGTTGAAGATGCAGTAAAATCTCCACTTATATTAATATCTCCGTCAATATCTGCCGCACCGGTTCCTAAGATCAATCCGCCCGTACCTGTAATTGAAGCACCTACAGAAACAGTACCGGCACCGCAATTAATTGTACCGTTAACCGTTATGCCATTTGCGACAAAAAGATTATTGTTTCCGTTATTTAAAGTACCGGCTACAGTAAGATCATCAACTGTAATAGTGCCCCCCGAGGTCAAAACCCCGTTTGTAATAGTTAGAATACTTGCGGTCAATCCGCCCGTTACAGTAACCGTAGTACCCGAATTTAAGCTAAAACTATTGAGTGTTGTTGATTGGAGAGCAGTACCGCCTGTCATATTGAGAGTCGATGTCCCTTGAGTATAACCCGCTGTTATTGAAATATTACCATTGGAGGTTATATTTGAGCTCCCCGCGTCAAAACTTCCCGATGACACGGTAAACCCGTTGCAACTCAATGAACCGGAGCCTGTCGAAACACTTCCGCCGTTTACAGTAAATGAATTGCCGCTGTTGTTAATAGCACCTGTACCGGTAATATTTATTGAAACCCCGCCACCCAATGATATGGCGCCTGCGCCTTGAAGATCGAGAGTGCCGTCAGAAATGTTTATTGTGCCTGAGGTAAATACGGGCGGCGCATTAATATCAAGGGTATTCGACCCGAGATTGAGAGTTCCACCCCCAAGTGTTAAAGTCTGGCTGACTGTAACGGTTCCCGAATCAACCGCAACAGTTCCCCCTGAGATTGTCATTTTATTAAAAGACGGGCTTCCGTAGATCGTCCCGTTATTGGTAAAATCCATAACCGCAGTACCCGGAACAAATGTTCCCGTTACATTAAAATCTCCGGCTATACTCACTGCGCCTGAACCGGCATCAAAAGTCCCCGTAGCGGTCAACCCTCCGCTTATAGTATGATTACCCGATCCCCCGTTAAATGTTCCGCTGCAATTTAATCCGGTTGCGGCATTATTTATTGTCAATCCAAAGTTATTTGTATTTAGAACTCCTCCAAGAGCAATTGTCAAAGAGCTTAGGTTTGCCGTATCAACATCAAGACTGACTGTATAACCCCCGATTGTGACATCATCACCGCCAGCAGGTACAGTATCTGTGTCCCAATTCATTGGATTATTCCATAACCCGTCACCACTCTCATCATCCCATGTTACCGGTACCGAATATATATTAAATGCAAGTAAAAATGTATATAATGTAATAAATATAAGCTTTTTCACAAAATCACCCTTCTAAAAATAGATTAATGGCAAAATAAACTCGTATTACAATTATACAACAAATAATTTTTTTTGCAATATATTTAGAATATTGATTTTTTTTTGATTAGTAATGAAATGAGGAATCCCCGATAAATTCCCTTAATATTGAATTTGGCGGTACTTTACCGGGTTGTATATTCAAGAAATACCTGAGAAACCTTAACAATCTTATTGATTCTCCGTACTCCGGCTCATCAGGTTTGATCTGTTGAAGTATCGGTTCTGCAAATAATTTCAATATACCCAATTCATAATCAAGTGCCGAATTAAAATAAGCATCGGCATTGTTTTGATAAGGAAAAATCCACTTTTCTTCGCCCCTTCTTACAGATGTCCACATTTGAAGTGTTTTTTGGGCAGAATGACCGCGGTATTTGTAATCTCTTACCATTCTCCTGATTATCCTGTTGTCAGTAGTAGGAATCCTTGTGTTATCATCAATATTCATCTGAGTAAGCGCGGAAATGTATATCTTAAATTTATTTTCATGCGGTATTATGTAAGTCAATCTGTCATTTAACCCGTGAATCCCCTCAATAAGTATTACCTCATCGTCTTTTAGTTCTGTTTCTTTATCACTGAACGATGATACGCCCGTAAAAAAATTATATGACGGAAGTTTCACTTTCTTGCCCTTGAGAAGTGCTTCAAGCTGCTCATTTAACAATTCAATGTTCAATGCCTCTATGTTTTCATAATCCGGTTTCCCTTCGCTATCAAGCGGAGTACTAACCCTGTTAACAAAATAGTTATCAAGTGAGATCATTAACGGCTTGAATCCGTGTGCCTGAAGATCAATCGAAAGTCTTTTACCAAAGGTTGTTTTCCCTGAAGATGAAGGTCCTGCTATTGAAATTAACCTTATGGTATCCTTCCTATTATATATATCATTACTAATATTTATAATTTTTTTTGTATGGAGAGCTTCATTTACCTGAATGAAATTGTATATTTCACCGTTTTTGATAATTGTATTAAGTGAACCGACATTGTTTACCTTTAGAGCATTCCCCCATTCTTTATACTCGCGATAAACCTGAAATATCTTGTTGTTGTCTTTAGGGGGGGCAACTTTATACGGGTCATCTTTATCGGGCATAACCAGCAAGAATCCGGGAGGATATAATTTGATATCATAAGTTTTTAGAACACCGGTACTCGATACAATCGGTCCGTCATTGATCTTCCAGAAATCATCACATTTATAAATATTCAAAGCAGGCATATTAAAGCTTTCAAGAAGTTTGAGTTTATCGTCCCTTTCCGCATCCTTGAAATTCTTTATTGCCTCCTCATAACTTACCTTGTCCCTTTCAATCGGCAGATCGGCATCAACATCATCCTTCATCTTTTTTTTGATAAACTCGACATCGGCTTCGGTTAAAATTCCGCCTGATATATCAAAATAATAGCTGTTGCCGAGAGAGTGCCCGATAACGATTTTACGCCCGGGGAAATTATCACTTACAACCTTTAACAACAAAAAACTTAGAGATCTTCTATAAATCTCCATCCCGCGGCTGTCCCTTGCTGTAATAAAAGAGACCGATGAATTTACCTCTAAAGGAGTATTGATACTGTTGACCTCATTGTTGATTATAGCACCAATAAAATCCCCTTTAATACCGTTATCCTTTGCAATAAGATCACAAGAAGTTCCGTAATCTACTTCTACGGTTTTATTAATATCATTTAGCAGTACTCTTAGTCTTTTCATCAATAATTTCCCCGATTTACATTACGACTTTCGTTTCAATCATTACGATATGATCTTTAGCAATAAAAGTCATCTGTCTTAATAACGGTTTTACAACTATACCATCATCATATATTCTTACAAGTTTTCCGTGAATAACAGACTCATTCAATATATAGACCGCAACCTCTGTATCCAAATATCTTGCTAAAAACTGGTCATATCCGCTGCCTTCTGCATTAAGCAAAAAAGAAAACAAAAATAAAAACAATAAAACACAACTTATCTTTTTCATAAACCCCCCTGAATTATTCTAATCCGGTATTGCCAAGGGCTTTGCGCCCCAAACCTCATCTGCATATTCTTTAATTGTCCTGTCACTTGAGAATTTTGATGTTCTTGCGAGGTTGATTACTGCTTTTCTTGTCCACTCCCGCTGGTCTCTGTAAAGCTCTGAAACCCTGTTCTGTGCCTCACAATATGAATCAAAATCTGCCATTATAAAATACGGATCGTGTCCAAGCAGACCATCAACAATCGGCTGAAATAAAGACGGCTTGCCCGGAGAGAAGAACCCGCATGCTATAAGATCAATAACCCTTTTCAGGATCGGACTTTTGTTATAGTAATCATAAGGCCTATACCCGTCTGATTGAAGCTTCTTAATATCATCAACTGTCAACCCGAATATAAAAATGTTGTCATCGCCGACCTCTTCTTTTATCTCTACATTTGCTCCATCAAGAGTTCCTATTGTCAAGGCTCCATTTATAGCAAATTTCATATTTCCCGTACCGCTCGCTTCTTTACCGGCAGTAGATATCTGTTCAGAAAGATCAGCGGCAGGAAATATCTTCTCTGCCAGCGAAACCCTGTAATTAGGCAAAAACACAACCTTTATCATGTCATTTATATCCGGATCATTATTAATTATCTGTCCTACACTGTTTATAAGCTTAATGATAAGTTTGGCCATATAATAACCGGGGGCAGCTTTGCCGGAGAATATAAATGTCCGCGGCACAAAGTTCGGATCTTTATCTTCTTTTTGTTTAATATAGATACCAATAATATGGAGCACATTCAACAACTGCCTTTTATACTCGTGTATTCTCTTTACCTGAATATCAAACATCGATGTTACCGATACACTTACATCTGTCTCCATTCTTATCAGGTCTGAAAGCTTTTCTTTGTTTGCAATCTTTATTTTAAACCATTCATTGAGAAATTGATCATCATCAATAAACTTTTCAATCTTCTTGACCTTACTGAGGTCCTTAATCCAACCTGTTCCGATCTTGGATGAAATTAAAGCAGAAAGATCCGGATTTGACTTATAAAGCCATCTTCTCGGTGTAATACCGTTTGTTTTATTATTAAATCTGTTGGGGAACATTTCGTAGAAGTCGCGGAACAGATCACTTTTTAACAATTCAGAATGTAATGCGGCCACCCCGTTTACCGAATGACTTCCGATGATGGCAAGATGCGACATTCTTACATATCTTTCACCTGATTCATCTATTATTGACATTTTTCTGAGTCTTTCGATATCTCCCGGATACTTCATAGAAACCTGATTTAAAAACTCATAGTTAATCCTGTAAATAATCTGCATATGACGCGGAAGAAGTGTTTCCATCATCGATACAGGCCACTTCTCAAGGGCTTCGGGTAATAAAGTATGATTAGTATATCCAAAAACCTTAACCGTTGTCTCCCATGCTTTCTTCCAATCGCAATGGTACTCGTCAACGAGCAATCTCATAAATTCAGCTATGGCAATTGCCGGGTGCGTATCATTCAACTGAATGGCGACCTTATTCGGCAATTCGGTGAACTCACTGTGGAATTTTAAGAATCTTCTCATAATATCCCACAATGATGCCGCAACAAAGAAATACTGTTGTTTTAGTCTTAATATTTTACCAAATTCAGTAACATCATTAGGATAGAGCACCTTAGATATAACCTCTGATTTATCTTTGTCCTCAACTGCCTGTACATAATTACCGGAATTAAAATCTGTAAAATCAAATTCATTTGTTGATTTGGCCGTCCACAATCTCAGAGTATTTACATTGTTTGTATCAAAGCCGGGAACCGGCATATCATAAGGAAGTGCAAGAACATCCTGAGTATTCTGCCATCTGTAACAGGTTAACCCCTTCTTATCTACAAACGATTGAACATCCCCATAAAACCGTACCCGAAGCTCAAACTCAGGTCTTTCAATCTCCCATGGATTACCGAACCTCAGCCAATTATCGGGCTCTTCAACCTGAAACCCTTCTTTAATTTTCTGAAAGAACATGCCGTACTCATACCTAATACCGTAACCATAAGCCGGATAGTTCATAGTTGCCATTGAATCAAGAAAACAAGCGGCAAGTCTGCCGAGACCACCGTTTCCAAGCCCCGCATCAACCTCTATCTCTCGAACATCCTCAATATTCAGTCCAAGCTCTTTTATTGCCTGCTCACATTCATCATAAATACCGAGATTCAACATTGCGTTTCCGAGAGTTCTGCCAATTAGAAATTCCATAGAAAGATAGTAGATCCTTTTGACATCCTCATTATAATATGTTTGCTGGGTTTTGATCCACTTATCTATCAGGGTGTCTTTTACCGTTAAAGATATTGATAGATAATCATCATAAGGGGTAGCAGTATAACTGTCCTTTGCGAGTGTATATTTACGGCAGTTATAAAAAGACCTTTTAATCTCTTCTACTAACTCACGATTGATTGTTTTTTTTGCAGCTGGCATAATCCCTCCGGTTTCTTTTGGTTAAACTGATTATATCAAAAAGAATTTTAAAATGAAACAGATATATCAAATTTTTTTTTAATAAATTTGATATATATAGAGGCTCTTGCAAAAATCAAGATTTTTGACAAGTTCAAGGAATGATGAGCCGGCAGATTTTTTCACATCCTGTGAAAATCTGCATTTCGAACATCATGTTCTCAAAAAGCACGGAGGCTTGTATACTTTTGGTTATGTGAGTACTTGTGACGCACAGGATGTGCTAATACCGGTCGCGGACAGGAGGTCTTAAGCGACCGGTGAGGCGAAGAATGACACAGTAATTGACAAAAAGATTATTTTTGCAATAGCCTCTTTAGAAATCAGGATTTGTGACATCTCTTAAGTACACATTAATAATGGACACTTCTAAATACCTGCTTGGGAATTATGGCGAAGTAATTTTTTACAAAGACGAGGAGTTGAGTCCGCAATATAACCAAGCTATATTAGGAATTAAACAACGATATATATGTAAAAAAGAACGAGCAACAACGCCGAATGAGGTTTTTTAGAAGTGCCCTAATGTTAAAAATATTTATTGACAACCTCAGTGTGGGTATCCTTCACCTTATTCCAACATGCATCGGCAAAATCATCGGCATTTGTAAAAGCAGAAGGATGTATAGGTTTACAGCATTCAAAAATAACCTTCCTAAAAAAACGCAAATATAGTCTTTTTGGCGGGAGAATTTCCCTTGTTCCTTCAATAACGCATGGCACAACATCAATATTGTTCTTGAAACACATTTTTACCAAAGCAAGATTCGGGTCGAGAATTGAACCGTCGGTACTTCTCGTTCCCTCGGGAAAAAGACAGAGGGGGTATCCTTTTTTTAGTACATCAAGCACCTTTTTAATAATCTGAATTCTTGCTGAAGTACTTCTACGGTCAAAGAAAACTGCCCCGCCATAAGCGGTCAGAATACCGATGAAAGGGATTAACATAACCTCTTGTTTTGAAATTCCCGGAGTTCCCGTATAACCGATCAACACGGGGATATCAATCCATGATTGATGATTAGATATATATAAAGCAACACGATTCCGATCGATGTTTTCCTTACCGATTATCCTTAATCTCATTAACAAAGCCACTTTGTTAACAAAAAAAACCCAAGGTCTGATAAATATCCAATAGGAACTCGGGATTCGTCTGTACTGCGGGAGTAGAAGCAACCACCAAAAAATAAAGATACACAAAAAAGATAATGAACATACAAAGACAGCCGCTAAAACAGTTAAAATAACATTAAAAACAACCTCAAAGAAATGATAAACACCTTTTAATAATCCTACCATTCAAAATCACTCCAATAACCATTTTCATCAAGAAATGTAAAAGCGCCCCTTAAAAGGTCCCTGTTGGCCGGCTCCATAATTAACTCAAATGCAAATTCATCTACAAAATAACCTGAAAGATTAGTTATATTAAGTTTTATATTTTGAACAACATTCATCCTGCCCTGTTCAATATGGAAAACCTCTCTCTGCTGCAGTGTATGTCTTATTACATAGTTGCTGGTCAGGTGATTCTGTGCAAGTGTAATGGTTTTAATATAATAAAACCCGGGCTCTGCATTCAAAACATAATACAAACCCCTTTTTGCAAAACCTGTGTATGTACGGCCGGTTTCAATATTCTGAATGAGAATAATAATGTTATCAATAATTCTGCCTTTTGGAAATATTCTAAAATCTTTATCAAGATTAACCTCAACAAGCCCGACTGCCGAACCTATGTCGTTTGATCTGGGGCGGGAGATAACCCGTTTTATTAACGCAGGCTCATTTTTTTCTACAGAAGCACACCCCGCGAACAGTATCACCGCTAAAACTATAAACAAAAATCTTTTCATTTTTAACCCCAATATTAATATATATATAAATCCCTATCATTAATTATTTAAAAAATCAATCTTAAAATAAAAAGACTGCAAACTTAGTGCAGTCTTTTTGTGATTCAACAAATAATTACTAAAACAGATACCAGCACATTGAGATACCGAATCTTGACTGGCTACCCAACACCATACCGAGTGCCATAGCTTTTATCGTCTCAGCATCCTCATTTTGAATAGAAGAAGATATTGACTCATACAAACCTACAAATTCCTCAAAATCTTTGATCGTATATTGATAATACGCTCCAACCGAGAAACCTCTGAATTTAAAATCCAAACCGGCTCTAAGATTAACACCCGGTCGCCACACAAAACTATCTGTTGCAGCCCATTTAGACTTCCAGTTCTCTGCTTCGCCCAGTTTGCCGGGATAAAAACTAAATGTAAAATTCACTCCGCCCAAAATATACGGCATAATCCAAAAAGGGGCTCTCACACCAGCATTCATTGTTAACAGAAGATCGAGTCTTCCGTTATAAGTTCCGTCAAACGGTAATAACATCAAGTCTGTCTCAAACATAAAAGCATTAAACAGAATCCTTACCTGAATACCATACTCCATTGCCCCGAACATATTAGCAATCATCAAAGCTCTTTGAATATTGGGATCCAAACTCTTAAGGGCTTCCTGATCAACATCAGTCATACCTATAAAATCATAATCTTCACCCATCTCAAAGGATCTGTACATTTTTACACTTTCTATAAGACCAAGCAGGTTATTAGTGCTTACTATACCGCCGATCCCGATCTGAAATCTATTTTCAGTATTATTACTTCTTGCATAAATGGAAACAAATGATATACAAAACAAAATCATTACAACTGAAATTGTCTTTTTCATCCACAACCTCCTTTAGATAATCTGCATAGGACAATTATACCTCAACGCAAAAAAATATCAAGTAAAATCTTTATTTATTTGTATTATTTTGTTAGAATACTTTATCAAATATAATATTTCATATTATCAACCGGAGATAGCAATGTCAAGATACAGTCAACGAGGAGTCAGTGCAAAAAAAGAGGATGTTCATAAAGCATTAAGCGGCATTGACAAAGGGCTTTTTCCGGGTGCATTCTGCAAAATAATCCCGGATCTGCTCGGCGACAATCCGGATTATTGCAATATTATGCATGCAGATGGTGCAGGAACCAAATCATCGCTCGCATACCTTTACTACAAGGAGACAGGCGACATCTCTGTTTTTGAAGGGATAGCAATGGACTCAATAGTAATGAATATTGATGATATGATATGTGCCGGAGCAACAGGTCCATTCTTATTATCAAGCACAATAGGACGAAACGCAAGACTTATCGGCGGTGAAATAATCAGTGCACTTATCAATGCTAACGAGAAGATAGCAAAAATGTTTACCGATAACGGTGTTGAAGTAATAATGACCGGCGGTGAAACAGCTGATGTGGGAGACCTTGTCAGAACGGTAATTGTTGATACAACCGTAACTGCCCGCCTAAACAAGTCGGATGTTATCGATTTTAGCAAGGTAAAACCCGGAATGGTTATCGTTGGGTTATCATCCTATGGACAGGCAACCTTCGAAAAAGAATACAACAGCGGGATAGGTTCAAACGGTCTGACTTCAGCAAGGCACGATATATTTTCGAGTATTTACAAATCAAAGTATCCGGAAACATACGACTTGGGAATCCCCGAAGAACTCGCTTATTCAGGAGGGCTGCTTGTAACAGACAAAGTTGACGGCATCCCCATTAATGTAGGTAAAGCCGTACTCTCTCCGACAAGAACATACGCTTTTGTTATTAAGGATCTTCTCGGTGAGATCAGAGATAGAATCGGCGGCATTGTTCACTGCTCAGGCGGTGGACAGGTCAAGTGCATCAAATTCGGTAACAATCTCCATTATATTAAAGACAACTTAATGAGTATGGCACCTCTGTTTAGATTGATAATCGAAAAAACCGGAACCCCCCTTGAAGAAGCATATAGGGTTTTTAACATGGGGCACAGGATGGAGGTCTATACCGATGAAACAAGTGCCGATAAGGTGATTAAGGTAGCCGCACGATACAATATAGAAGCGGCAATAATAGGAAGAATCGAGTATTCAGAGATCAACAAGGTAACAATCTCCGATAAAAGCGGATTCAAATACACCTATAATTTGTAATCATAAAACCGGAGATAAAATGAGACTGATACTAACAACAATATTCTTAATGATTACGATAACTACTGTTTATAGCGAAGAGATAATTTATCCGCCTGTTGAATCTATGATCGGTCAGATGATTATTGCCGGCTTTAGAGAGCCCGAAATTACAGAAGATATGCCGATAGCCCAAAGTATTAAGTCAGGAGAGGTCGGCGGAGTAATACTTTTTGATTACGATATTGTACTTCGATCAAACAGGCGGAATATTATAAGTCCTGCTCAATTAACGCGGCTAATCTCGCAAATAAAACTATTATCACAAGATATGCCTTTATTTATCGGGATTGATCAGGAGGGCGGTATCGTTTCAAGACTTAAAGAGCAATTGGGATTCAGAGCTTCGGCAAGTCAACAAGCCCTTGGTACATCAAACAATGAAGCTTTAACACGCAGAGAATACTCTTTTTCTGCCGAACAGCTTTCAAGATTGGGAATTAATCTTAATTTTGCTCCGGTTGTGGATCTTAACATAAACCCTGATAACCCTGTTATCGCAAGATACAGGAGAAGTTTCTCTGCAGACCCGCAGATAGTAGTAAGAAATGCGGGATTTGCTCTTGATGAATTTCGCAGGCAAAACATAATCGGCGTAATCAAGCATTTCCCGGGGCACGGCAGTTCGGTAACAGACACCCATCTCCAAATAACCGATGTTACCGAAACATGGACAGACAGCGAATTAATCCCATACAATGAGCTTATTTCAAGCGGCATTACAGATATTATAATGACTGCTCATATATTCAACCGCAATCTTGACCCCGATTTTCCGGCAACACTTTCAAGAAAGATACTTGCGGGGATTCTTCGGGAACAATTAAATTTTGACGGAGTAATTATAACCGACGACATGAATATGAGGGCAATTACTGATCACTACGGTTTTGAGGAAGCGATAGCTCTTGCAATTAACGCCGGCGCCGACATTATCCTCGTAGGAAATAATCTTGTTTATGAGAGAAACATCGCGCATATTACTTATAATACTATCTTAAACCTATTTAGATCGGGAATAATATCTGAAGAGAGGATTCGAGAATCTTACCGCAGGATTACGGCAATAAAACGAGGCTATCTGTTTCTTACGGAATAATTACCTGATTTTTGAAAAGCTCCGATATCAACCCCGATACCTTCGATAAGTCTGTTATTACCAAGGAAGTCCCTTTCACAAAGAGGTAAAGGTGAATTGTGCTGACTAACCCCCCCTTGAAAAATCTGGCTGTCAATTAAAGGCATAAAGAAATCCCTTGTTGACATATCAAAATTATTATCAAGATCAAGGTAAAGATTGTTTTCGTTAAAATCCCTCAATGTTTGCTCGGCATCCCTTCTATAAAGGTTTTGAAGTAAACCGGCGCCGACAGAAACAATGTTTGATATCCAAACCGGCCGCAATCTGTCATAATCCGGGTTGTTATAGAAGATCAAAGAACTTTTATTCATATCTATGCTGTCAAAATAGTATAAAGAATTTACCGTATTTAATGTTCCCGCCTCATTTATCCAGAAAACATAGCCGTTTCCTCTGTTATTAACACTAAAAACCGAGTTGTTCGTGCCGCTAAACCTGCTGTTGTTCATCGAAAACCCTATTGAATTATACGAATCGGTTGTTCTTAAAATCGAAGAATTTATATCAATATCAGTAGAATTTAACCTGAAACCGACAATATGATCCCTTACACCGCTGATATCAAGCATACTTCTGTCAAATCGATATTCTCCGTTCCTCGAATTAAACCCTGTTATACCAAATGAATTTTCTATTCTAAAAAGGGTTGTTTCTATATCCACCTTCGATTGGGTGTCATCTATAATGCTGATCGAAAAAGCATTAGTTCCGGTAATAATCATATCCGCATCTTTCATTGATAATCTCGAACTTTCCAAAACGGCAAACGAGGCCTCGGTAAATCGCCCGGAAAGATTGCATATCATATCAGCTATCTCAACATTACTGTTTGAAATTCTTGCGAATTTGCCGTCAGAACCGCTAACCATATCAATCTTAAGCTCTGACATTTTAACAAATGATGAACCGTTTATTGCAAAAAGTGCGATGCTTTTAGAGTCAATATCGGTCTCAACACCTCTAAGGATCATCCTTCCGCCTGTGATATCAATAAAACTATAAGCAAGCTCTGTTCCTCTTACCCGCAATTTGACATCATTCATTGCAACAAGAGAACCGACAGCTTTAATAAAACCGAACCCTGTCCGCCCCTGTATGTCAAAATCACAAGAATAAATTTTGATTTTGTTGTTATTTAAAGATGCAAATGTGTTGCCGGAATTAATCTGAAAAGATATATCTCTGAACTCAAGATAACCTTTATCTCCAAACGAAAACCACACATGATCCCTGCCTGAAATCGTTTCCGTTGAGAGTGTAATTTTAACCGGATCATCTCCGAAGGGTTGCACTATTATATCAGAATTTATTCTCAATGGATGGGCAATTCTGTTTTCTGCCGACTTAATAAGTATAGACCTTATACCTTTCTGTTCTGCGAAATATATAGCCCGCTCTATAGAATTGTACGGGTTGTCTTCCGTACCGTTACCGCTGAAACTTAAAGCCGTATCGACAAACAATGCCCGCCTGTCAAATTCTACAACAAAAGGTGATTCATTAACCCGTTCATTACCGGCATAATCAACCCCTTTTACAAAGATTCTGATAGAATGTTTTATAGAACTCTGCGGATATATAACAAGCGGGGTAAGATACCTTGTCCATTGATCTGTTTCATCCATCCTGTAATAGATCGTCAGCGATTCGTCGGTATGGCTCAATGTAACAATCTGCTTCTCATTATGAATAAGACTAAAATCAGTACCTGATGCGACAATATCCTCTGTCGGCCCTCTCTTGTTTATTCTGATCTCATAATCGGGACTTTCATGTATTTTGATCCCGCTATTATTAAAAACAGCGAATTTTACTTTATAAACAACCTCCTGCCCCTCTTCACCGTTTGCAAGAATTGATCCACCGAAAACACCGGACTCTGATGTTACAGAAAGATATCTGTAAAGATCCACGGTAGTTTCATACCTGACAATACCCTCCGGCATATAAAATTTAATCAACCTGTCACTGTTTGTTATAATTGTATTGCCCTGATATCCGACAGGAATCGGCAAAATCATTTCACCTGAGAATAATTCAACCGTAGTTATCTTGTTGCCTGATGAATAAAAAAACTCTATCTCAACAGGGTAGATATCTGACAATCTGAAATCATAATCCCCGTCACAAGGAAATAATCCCGATTCACCGGAAACAGACTCGCCTTTATACTTAAAATAGAATGTACTGTTTACGCTATGATCCGAAAAGGTTATCCTCAGACGATCCTTAACCCGTATACTCTGTGAATTAAGTCTTGTCCCGTTTACAAGTATTTCGGGAGTACGGACTATTGCCTGCCGCTCTTCAAATATTTGATTATATCCTTGCACACCATCAGTCGTTTTGAAATAAAACGGACCGGTTATATCGGATACTGCCCCGTTTGAGTTACGGCTGAAACCGGCAATACCAAATGTTCCTTCATTACCATGTTGAGGATTTAAAAGTATCGGGCCGGTGTACTCTGTCCATTTATCAAGCTGATCTACCTGCGGCGGACCTGTTATAACCTCAGTCTTTGCCCACTCTTTTAACCAATAATAAACCGGATCATTATTAGGATTAGTCATTATGTTTAATCGGTAATTCTGATTATACACCTGCCCCCAATAGAGAGAGCCGAAGGAGGGCGGTAACGGTTTTCTATTATCAATAATTCCGGGATCAAATCGGCTAATTACATCGTTACCCTTCCTGTAAGTAGCGGCAACGCAATAAACGGCAGTTTCAGCGTTCACTCCCCCGATAACAACCCTTTCTGTCCTATCCGGCACAAAGTTTCGTGCCGAGGGGAAAACAAATTCTCTTTTTTTGGAAGCAACGGCATATTCAACACTACCGAATTTATAATCAAAAACAATGCGTCCCTGTTCATCCGTAGCTTGAGTCCTCTCAATATCCTCTCTGATTTGAGAAACAGGTGAATATGTAGCAGACCGGTCAATAATATATCTGCCGGTATAAACCTCTATCCTTCCATTGGACCGCTCCAAAAATACAGTTATATTATACTGGTTTATTGTGCCGTTTTCTGTTGCCAGAACTACCGGTCTTGTAAAGAGAACCGGCTCGCTATTGTTCATTGTTGAATTAATTATATAAAAAATCGTTCCTTCTTCTGAGGAGAGATTTAGTCTGATTGTGTTATTATAAACCCCGGGAGCCGGTGTCCACGAGATACTGCCCGGCTGATCAGGAACAAATCTATAATTCGTAATAAGCTCTTCAGATGAGATTAGTTTTACAAAAGAAATTAAACAGATTAGAGTTATCAGTGCCTTTTTCATCCAGTTATCCGGTTGTTTTTTTTAATGGTCGGATTATACCTCAATAAAATTAAATTTTACTACATCTTCATTAGATTTCGTAAAGATCAATCACTGCTTATCTGCTTGTAGAAATCATAACTTTTATTTATTTTCTCGGTCATAATAACTGTACAGGCATTTGGAATACCGTTTTTGTGATAGTACTCGCTGATCTTTTTTAGAAGGTCATCTCTGAATCCATCCACCGTAGAATAACCGGACATCTCCATATCTTTAATAAATTTGATTGTTTTATCGATGTGATCCAGCTCGGTTTCAAGAAATGCAATATTCTCATGAAAAACGATGCTCTTGTTTCGTTGATCCATCTCTTCTTCGTGCTTTCTATACTCAGCCAATCTTGTGCTAAGGTACATTTCAAGCAGATCCATAGAGTGGTTTAACAGTTTATGAAATTCCATTACATCTTTACATATACTCATGACGCTTCTCCTTTTTCTTCACTAATATCAGTTTTATCGGCATTTGCGTTGTCTGTTTTAACCGGACTACTCTTTGCCTGGGTTTTTAAAGCTTTTTCTTTCTCAGCTTCAATTTTTTTCTTTAAAACAGGGTCTTTCTCTATCTGAATCTCCCGTAAACTCTCGGCCATCTCATCCTTAAGACACTTCCTGACATAGTCATGGAGCTTACGATTGACCTCTTTAGGTATATTATCAGTAAAAACAACCTTATTGTTAACTATCTCGGTGTGGCAGACTTTAAGTAAATAGAGATTATTATTTGCCGAGCTAAAACCCAACACCTTTAACGATGTCCGTATCCTCACCCCTTTTAGAATAAGCACGGCCTCCTGAAAAACCTCACCGACAGTAAAAAAATACTTATGCTGTACATCTATCTCAACCGACAATGCATAAGCCGAAAGGTCAACAACCCTGCAAATCAGCGGATTGTCCCTGTTTTTGATATAAAAATAAACATCTGACTGACCGTATGTCTTTGTTCTGATAAATGCCCGCTTACCTTTTGCCTCAAATATCATCATTATCTGTCTCATTACCTGAAGCGGATTCTTTTGAACATCACTAAATCGTATTATCGAAATGTTATTTTCGAGAAATTTCTCTGCTGTTTTGTTATCAATACTGTCATAGGCAAAAGCACCTATCAACACCTGCGATGAATCTATCTTGAGAAGTGACTCTGCATATTTAAACCACAGATCAACCTCAGTCTTGTTTAAAATCGTGAAAAATATTATTGATTTATCATACTTAGGCAGAAGTTCTAATAGATAATCCCTGTCAGTATCAACAATGGAATATGACTCGTATTCAAGGTTTATCAAGGTATCAATAACAACCTGCAATATCTGTATGGGGTTAAGGAAAAAAATCTTAACCGAATAAACCTCTTTATTCTGCAATTATCCACCGCCTGTATATAAATCATAATTATCTGTTTTTATTAATCTGAATTTCAGAATAAATCTAACACAACCCGCCAAAAAAGACAACAGAATTATCAATAAAAATCAAATCTCATTATTATGAATGTAAGCATAAAATCAAACGCTCGAAAATGCTGTATTTATCACGAGTCACAAGTTGAAAATTTCATAAGTTTAACGAAGTTATATGTGTTCGAAAAAGTATCATTGTTTTTTAAAAATCCTATAAATATTTCTCAAGTACTTTATAGAAGCTGTCTATATTGATAGGTTTTGTAATATAATCATTAAACCCGGACTCTTTACATCTGTCAAAAGACTCTTTTAATGCGTTTGCCGTTAAAGCGATGATTGTTTTTTTTGTACCAAAAACCGTTTCTCGCTCTCTTATTTTTTTTACCGTTTCAAAACCATCAATACCCGGCATATGCAGATCCATAAGTATTATATCAAAAACTCCTGTCTCTAGTGTTTTTAATGCCTCTTCGCCGTTATCAACAATATCAGCATTAAACCCTCGATTGTTCAAAATATGAAGGATTAGTTTCTGGTTTATAAGGATATCCTCAACAATGAGAATTCTTTTTGATAGTTGTTTATTATTGTAGATTAAAGACTCCGGAACAACATCCTTCGTCATTTCAGCTTTAGCGAAAGGTATTGTAACAGTAAAACGGCTCCCTTTATCAATGGTACTGCTGACAACAATCGACCCGCCCATCAGTTCTACAAGACTTCTTGCGATTGTCAACCCAAGCCCGCTCCCCTCCGTTTGCTTTGAATATCCCTCATCAATCTGTTTGAAGTGTTCAAAGATACGGTCTAACATGTTTTCCGGTATCCCGATGCCGGTGTCTTCAACAATTAAATTGAGTTTGATAGTTTCATTGTCCTCATCAAGTATATTAACAAATACTTTAATATTTCCTTTGTCTGTGAATTTGACGGCATTCCCTATAAGATTTAACATGACCTGTTCAATCTTATAGGGATCACCGATTACGCCGGTTTTAATATCAGAAATATGATAACTCAGTTTAAGATTCTTCCTCTCTGCCAGGATCACCATTCTTTCAACAGTAGATTTAATTACATTTTCAAGATTAAATGGTTTCTTGATAATGCTCATTTTTCCTGATTCAATTCTTGAAATATCCAATATATCATTAATAATTACAAGCAAAGATTCCCCTGATTGTTTAATAATATCAATATACTCCTTCTGACTTTCGTCAAGAGCTGTATCACTTAATAGGTCCGCATAGCCCAAAACGGCATTCATAGGAGTTCTAATTTCGTGACTCATATTTGAAAGAAAAATACTCTTAGCTTTATTGGATTCTTCTGCATGGAACTTTGCATCCAAAAGTTGCTGCTCAACAACTTTCTGTTCGGAAACATCAATTATATTTACAAGTAATTTTGTATCTTTGGCTTGATTCGGCTTTTCTACTCTGCCGCTGATCCTTGCGTAAAAGTAATTGTTTTTTGTTCTTTTTAGACGGATATCGATAAACTTACCTTCCGGATTCTTATAAAACACATTGTATCTTCCCGTAAAAATTATTCGGTCCTCATCATAAATAAAATCTATCAATGATTTATTTAAAAGATCATCCTGATATTCAATCATCTGCCTGAATGTCTTGTTGCTCCTCAATATCATAGCGGATTTGTCAATTGTTATGTATCCGAAAGGTGCATTATCATATAAAAAAGCAAACTCCTCTTTTGTCTTCTGAAGTTTTTCCTGAGTATTCCGCAACTCTTCATTCTGTATCTCCAATTCTATTTGATGGACACGCAATTCATGAATAATTTTAGTTATTTCTTCCTGAGTTAAGGTTTGATCCTCTGATAAATTTCCAGAAATAATATCCTCTGCTTTTTGTCTAAGTAAAAATTTATACTCTTCCATAATATCTCCAAAACTCATATTAAAGCAATCTGCCGTACTTATAAATCAGCTTTTTTCTCTGTAAAAATAGTAATAAACTTATTTTTTTCTGTATTAAAAGCTTTAACCTCAAAATGTTTATTCAGCGATCTGTTATAATCTTTAAAAGTTATTGATTTGCCTGAAGTAACGACCTCCCCGTACATCTCAATCCACTTTGTTTCAATGTCAGGAATAACCTGTA
Source organism: uncultured Spirochaetales bacterium (assembly GCA_964608985.1). Classification (GTDB taxonomy): domain Bacteria; phylum Spirochaetota; class GWE2-31-10; order GWE2-31-10; family CAYYKD01; genus CAYYKD01. Next base: position 4,371 of record CAZSQU010000016.1, on the reverse strand, counting down.
ATACCGTTTTGCCTTTTATTCTGTCAGATTTTAACCCGGTTATCTCTTCAAACACCTTGTTTACCCTGATAAATCTGTAATCAAAAGGCCCGCCCCCCTCATCAAACAACATTTCATGCAGAGCAAAACCATAAGGCAACTGATCAATGAGTGTTTCATATTGAGATTTTGCATCTATCAATGCCGCTTCTGAAACTTTAATGTCAGTTATATCATCAAATGTTGCATAAACCTGATATGGCTTAGATTCACCGTCCTTAAATAACGGTACGGCACTGATTTTAATCCATGTTAACTGATTAATCTTAGGGTTAAATACCCCCATAATAAAGTTATTCACCTCCTTAGAAGTCCTTAAAGCAACCATAGAAGGATGTTCTTCGCCGGGAAGTTCACTCATATCCTCATTAACGGCTCTCCAACGAGGATCAAAGGATGTCCGTCCCATCATTTGATCCAGAGTAAGCCCCAGCATCCGTTCTGCAGCTTGATTTGCAGAGATTATTCTACCGTCTGAAGCTTGATAGACAACTCCTTGAGCCATAGTTTCAAAAAGTTTAAGGTACTTTTTATCGCTCTCTTTTAAAGCAATATCAACTTTCTTAATATCATTTATATCAATAAATGAAACAACAACCCCGGAAAAAACCTTCGGTCCAATCTTATATGGAATAATCCTCATTAAAAAAATAAGGCCGTTATCAAGAATGATCTCCTGTGACTCCGGTACATTGTTAAATTGAACCCTTTTAATTAACAGTATAGGGTCAACACTTGATATATTATGTGAAATATGGGTTATAGGACGGCCGATATCAGATGATAACAGCTTAAAAATCGATGCGGCTTGCGGTGAAAATTTTCTGATGTCAAGATTTTCATCAAGGAGAAGCGTACCGATATGTGAGGATGTTAAAAGATTATCAACATCATTATGAAGCTCGGATAACTCAATTATTTTACTGTGATACTCTGCATTAACGGTGAATAACTCCTCATTTGTTGATTGTAACTCCTCGTTTGTTGACTGTAACTCCTCATTGCTTGCCAATAGTTCTTCATTTGTTGCCTGAAGCTCCTCATTTGAGGTCTCAAGCTCCTCAATTGTTGCCTGAAGATTTTCCCGGGAGAATTGCAGCTCAGATTCGAGGTCTTTGATCCGCTGTTCTGCTTCCAATGAGAGATCGTAGGAATCTGTACCGAGCTGAGACTCTCTTTGCTCCTCTTCTTTAACGGGGTAAAGTAGTATCGCTGCCATTGTACTCTGTCCTTTCTTTTGAACAAGCGGCTTGATTCTAAGTTCCAGCGTTTGTTTCTTATCATCTTTCTGCAGTCTGATATTTGAGAAACGCACCTCTTTTTTTTCTTTTAAAACCTTTTGAATCCCCGTTGATATCGGTATTGCAAGGTCTTTAGATGCCATTTTTGTAATATCATTTGATATCTTACCCGCAGGCAATTTAAAATACCCTTCAGTATCACCGATTATATGCTGAACCTCAAGATGCTCATTGACAACGATTGTCAAAGGTAGAATATCACCGCTTATCGTTTCTATAAACCTTTCGAGGAGCTTGTCCTCAGATGCTATTCTTGAGGCAAACCTTGCATTTGAGTAACTCTCTTTTAGTGTTCTGCTCCTTGTATCTGTTACCAGAAGATTTACGGACGAATTTGTAAATAACTTGTTTTTGCCTTTTGACCTGTATATCTTTAATTTCTGATCCAAAGGCTCAAAATATTCAATTGCATCACCTATTGTTTCACTTGTTCCAAGGAACAACACCCCATCGGTTTTAAGGGAAAAATTAAAGAATTCAAGAATCTTCTTTTGTAAAACCGGCTGAAGATATATTAAAAGATTCCGGCAGCTAATCATATCAATATTGGTAAAAGGAGGATCTTTAATTAAATTATGTTGTGCAAAAACAACCATTTCCCTAATATTTCGAATTATTTGGAAATGTTCATCTTTTTTATAGAAATATTTTGCAAGAATCCTCGGCGGGAGATCTGCCGCAACACTATCGGGATATGAACCGGCTGATGCAAACTGCAGGGCTTCCTTATCGATATCTGTTGCAAATATTTTTATATCAACATTTACCCCCAACTCTTCCATTGCCTCTCTAAACAGTATAGCAAGACTGTACGCCTCTTCACCCGTAGAACAGCCGGTAACCCACAAACGGATCTCTTTATTATTAGCTCGCTTGATAATATCTTTTATAGCAACGCTCTCAAGGTAATCAAATGCGCTCTGATCTCGAAAAAAACTTGTAACCCCGATCAAAAGCTCTCTAAAAAGAGTATTAACCTCATTCGGATTATCTTTTAAAAGCAGTAAATAATCTTTTAAATTCTCTGATTTAGTTACGGTTATTCGACGCTCTATCCTTCTGTTTACAGTGCTCGGTTTGTAAAATGTAAAGTCCACTTTGCATCTGTCTCGCAATATTGCAAATATATGCGACATCTCATCACCGGCGGCAAAAACCGCATCGGTTTTTAAGGACTGCGACAATAACGGGTATTTTACAAAAGAAAGTATCTGTGCAGGCATATCCTCTGGGGCAAGTATAAAATCTGCAAGCCCTGTTGATATTGCTGCACGGGGCATGCCGTCAAATTTTGCTGATTCTTCATTCTGAACAATAACCATCCCGCCGAACTCCTTGATGGTCCTCACCCCGCGGGTGCCGTCACTGCCTGTACCAGACAGTATAACCGCAATAGCTTTTTCGCCCTGATCCTCAGCAAGCGACCTCAAGAAAATATCTATCGGAAGATTTATCCCTTTAGAATAATCCTGATCGGTTAAAAGTATCTTTCCGTGAAATATTGTTATATTCTTTTTCGGTGGTATCAAATATACATTGTCAGGTAAAACAAGCATCCCGTCTTCGGCACGGTGAACCGGCATCTTGGTTTTTTTTGATAGAAGTTCTACCATAAGGCTTTTATAATCCGGCGAAAGGTGCTGAATAACAATAAACCCCAAACCGCTATTCTCGGGCATATTTGTAAAGAATGTCTCAATTGCCTCAAGCCCGCCCGCTGAAGCACCTATTGCAACATAGAAAAATGATTTTTTTTCATTAGCACTATTATCTTTTTTATTGTCTGACTTTTTCATAGATTACTCCAAGTATGATAGCACGCAATAAATATAATACTAATTTTAAAAAATTAAAAGAAATTTGTGGTTAGAAATAATTATTATTTTACGATTTATGCCAACTATACACACTTGTATCAGTCGGCGTAAAACTAATCTATTTACATCGACATTTCACTAACCCGCGTTATGCACGATAATCGTAGCGAAGCGAAGTAGATTGTTGATTAGCTTAGAGTTAGGAAGATTTGAGACTCGCAGCATAGTAACACTATGTGAGAATCGAAAATCGAGTAACTCGTGGATAATCAGCAAGATACGAGATCCAGTAGAATTTTCGTGCATAATGCGGGCTAAAGTTAAAAATCCCGTCCCAGTTTGTAAGGTTGCCGCTCATGATTGTTTTCATCAATTTTTTTCAAAAGTATATCTACTAATTTCACTATGCTATTTCCCCAAACAAACTGATCATGTTGCTGATATTAAACTATTCATCATTGACTTAAACTAATCATTTAAAGACATAGTAACAAATTTAACATTAACATTCTCGATTATTTCAAGTTTCTCTGCAAATTCCTCGATATCGTTGTCTTTACCCACAAGTTCAAGAATTATTAAGCCGGATTCGGAACAGCTTTTTTCGCTATTATCGTGAACCCCTAATCTGGTTTTAATTAAACAACCATACTCTGTTAATACCTTTTGAACCTCAATAGCTGCACTCTTTCTATTACCTATAAGAATTAAAAAAATATTTTTTTGGACTGATCCGGCCATCTTATCCCTCCTATATAAAGTTGATAATAAAACTATAATTTTTGTATGTCAAGTTTTATAATAGATATTCTCAATGAATGGGTTGCAAATTTATTTTTTGGGCAATTTAAGAAATCATTAGTTTATGTATTAAAGCATAAAAGCAAACGCTCGAAAACGCTGTATTCGGAGACTCCTAAGGCGTTTCCGCTCGTTTCTTTTATACTTTATTAACTATTAACTGAATAAAATTACCCAATAAATTTCGCTTATAAGCTAAAGAAAGCTGTAAAAATGCCTGCGGCACTTTTTTTTATCGTTTTTTTAAAACCTGAATAAGTGTTTTTCCAGTTTACCACAAATTTAAAATTGCACCCATCTACTGTGCCAGACTGTACTACTTCGGTTAAATCTCTTATTAAATCTAATCGAAAACTTCTGTTTAACCCGCGTTATGCACGATAATCGTAGCGAAGCGAAGTAGATTGTTGATT
>CAZSQU010000015.1:0-49680 GCA_964608985.1 uncultured Spirochaetales bacterium | reverse complement strand
GCAGTAGATTCAAAAGCATTCTACTCAAAGTCAAAGAAAATGTTGAAAAGTTTATTAAAATTATAAATGAATTGCCGGTTAAACTTAAATTATGTATAGCAAACGGAGAATACCGGTTTTCAGGATTGTACCATATAAAAAACAGAATTAATACTATCATTAACTAAATTGCCAAAATCTAAATTCGCTCCCCTTATAGTAAGACTATTGAGAAATATCTTGATTTTATAATAAGTAATTGTATAATAAACAAATATTTGTTGAGGATTACAATTATGAGTTTTTTAGAACTATGGAATTATTCATTCAGATCATTTATAGTGGTTTTATCTATGATATTGATAATTTGCTGCAGGGGTAATAATAATTCTTCAGATCCATTATTATGCATAAGTACAGATCCTTTTCCATCGCCGGCAATATTGCCAGAACAAAGCCGAAGATTAAATTTTATTGAATTGAATCTTGAAAAAAATGATATCATTAGAATTGATATTGCCGTTGTTCCCGATACGGATTACTCATTTTATCTTGTTGATACATATAATAATGAGGTGTTTGATAGTTCTTATTCTTTAAACAGTGTGTGGTTTCAAGTTTTAAGAAGTGACGGGATAACCCCGTACAATCAAGAAATATACGGGAGTCATCTTTACTCAGGTGGTGTGACACCGGAAACAAAGATCCCTTCTGCACTATTTAAGGCAATAGACAACAAGGTTGTTATAATGATAACACCTTTGTATGATAGTCTTACAGGAACAGTTGGAGTTCAATTTGTTAATAATGCAGGTGAGTCTTTGATCCGTTCAAGGAATCAGCCGTCTTTTTCTTTACTGCAAAGGAATTTATCAAGTACAGATTCTTCAAAATATTCTTTAGTCTCTACATCTGACGGACTTTCAAACAATGATATAAATACAATAGCAGAAGATTATAGAGGTTATATCTGGATTGGCACAAGAAAAGGACTAAACAAGTATGACGGTAATAATATTAAGGTTTTCTTGCCGGAACATAAGATAAATGTGCTTTTATCAGATAATAATACTTTATGGATAGGTACGGAGCTGGGCGGTTTGATTGCCCTTAATATCGATACGGAACAGATTACAGAATATAAAAAAAACGACACAGAGACATCGTTATCGCATGATTCAGTATATGGTCTTGCAAGACTCAATGACGGCAGGATAGCGGTAGCCACAGGAAAGGGCGGCTTAAATATTTTAAATCCGAGAAACGGAAGGTTTGAAAGGTTTAACACTATCGGAGATGGAACCGGAACAAACTCTTCTGAACTTTACGGTATAGCGACAGATAATGACGGTGATTTATGGATATCTACAATCGATAAAGGGATCAACTTATTTGATCCGGATACAATGCAATTTACTTATTTTAATAAAGCCGACTATAAAGTTGCCACTGATTATATTATTGATGCTTTCTGTGATACCGAGAATAATCTGTGGTTTTCAACAAAATCAGGTATTATTATTTATAACAAAAATACTCAAGAATTCAAGTCATATTACTACTCTGTTCTAGATCAGCAAACATTATCTTCAGGAAGGGTAAACTCTATTGTTCAGGATAAAACAGGTAAAATTATTGCCGGTACGAGCAACTGGCTTTCTGCTATTAATTTTAACACAGATACAATTGAAAGGGTTTTACCGCCGGATATTACGGAAACAGCTAACATTAGAACTGTATTTTGTGATTCGGGCAACAATCTTTGGATAGGCACAAGGGCCGGACTTGTATTATATAAAAGCAGGCAATTATTTGAACCAATTATCATCGATCAGCAAACTCCCCTTCAAATTAGAACTTTTTACAGTTACGATAACGGAGATCTATTAATCGGGACTTTGCACGGGCTATACTTTAAAAAAAATCATGAAACAACCCACAGCAAAATTAATAGTAAATGGGTTTCTTCGTTAGTTGATATCTCAAACAATCGTATAGCAATCGGTTATTATAACTCAATTGAAATTTGTGATATTGATAATATTTCTGTTCCGATAATGGAGGCCGAGGTTCGGGATCTTTCGGTTATTTCGTTAAGTATAGAAAAGGATAAGATATATGGAGGAAATTTTGAAGGTGATTTGTATATCTATGATCTGAACAACAAAACTATTGAAGAGATTCCAATAATTATAAATGAAACCGGAGAAAGATTTTCGGATACAGTTTATGATGTACTTGATTGCGGGGATTACCTGCTTATCGGCACAGGTTATTCAGGTATAATCAAATATGATAAAGCCAACGAAGAATTTAGTTATTTTAATGCAGATAATGAACCTTATGCTGATAATTTTGTAAAAAGTATCGTGAGAGACGGAAATAATCTTTGGATAGGATCAATTCTTCATGGTTTGGCTTTTTATGACAGCAGAACAAAGAAATTTAAATATTTTACGACTAATAACGGACTTCCCTCTAATCATGTAAAAGCCATAGCTGTAACTGATAAGAAGGTGTTTTTTACAACGGATAACGGTTTTTGTGTAATGGATAAAACATCAAATAGAATAATTAATTATGGAATAGAATCAGGAATTCCGGAGCTGGATTTTTTTAACGGATCTGTATATACTTCTTCAACAGGCAGGATCTATTTCGGTTCAAACAAGGGGTATTTTTTGTTTGATCCGGATAATACATTCCCGAATACATCAGGGAGAATGGTTTCGGTTTTTGGAATCAAAGTATTTGATGAGGATAGACCGATAAATGAATATATCAAATCCGGCAATAGAATTGTAATTCCAAATAGGGACAATTATTTTACTCTCATTATCGGGGCAATCAATCCTGCCGGAGAAAACAATAATCAATATTTTTATACTTTAAATAGAAACAGAAGGGAATGGCGGCCTATAGAAAATGGTAAAATCACATTCACAAACCTTGCTTATGGGACATACAATCTGGTTTTAACTGATTCGCAATCAGGAAGTGATACAAATATACTTTATAAACTGATTGTGAAACCGCCATTTTATATGAGTATATGGGCACTTATTATTTACACTATTATATTGGCCGGTTTTATATTTTATTTGATTTTAAATAACTTATTATTGGATAAGAAAGTTAAAGAACGGACAAGGGAGCTTGAGGAACTGACAATTGAAAAAACCAATATATTTGTAAATCTTGCTCATGAAACCAGAACCCCTTTAACTATTATTGCAAACTATCTCGACAGATTTATCAAAGAAAACGGACAAAACAAGAATATTGATGTTATACGAAGAAGCATTAATAAACTTATTCGTGACATGGTTAATTATCTTGACTATGAAAAGCTGCAACGGGGTCAGATTTTCTTTAATCATAATTTAATAACAAATGTATCTGCATATCTTAATGAGCGTGAAGTGTTCTTGAAAAACTCTGCTTCGATGAAAAAGATAAACTACTCGCAAAAGACAGAAGCGGATTTATATGTAAAAGCAGATCCTCTTGCCGTAGATAGAATAATTAATAACCTTGTTGATAATGCCATCAAATACACCCCTGAAAATGGAAATATTCAACTTGAATTAGCTGTTGTAGGTGCAAAAATATGTATTATTGTAAATGATACTGGTATAGGTATAGAAAAAGATAATCTTGAGAGAGTATTTAAACCGTATTATCAGATATCTACAAAAAAACGGAACATTCAAGGTGTAGGAATGGGTTTAAGTATAGTCAAAAAGATCCTTGATGATATGAATGGAAGTATAGAAATTGAAAGTACTCCTGATATCGGTACAACCGTAAGAGTTTATTTAAATAAATACGATCTTGCGGAGGGCGATATGGTATCTGATTTTGACGGTGTAAAAATTCAAGAAAATCTAAATGTGTCATCAAATATTCTAATTGAAAACAAACAATATGATCAGTCAAAGAAAACGCTCTTGATCGTTGAAGACAACATAGATTTACAGAATTTTATAATTGAAACACTTTCACCGAGATATAACTTGTTAACGGCTTTAAATGGATCTGCGGCGCTTAGTAAACTTAAGAATTCAGTAAAACCCGATCTAATTATCTCCGATATAATGATGGATATTATGGATGGGATAGAGTTTCGCCGCAGACTTATTCTGAATGATCAGTTTAGAGTAGTGCCATTTATATTTCTTACAGCAAAGAGCTCGGTTGAGGATAAAATATCCGGATTGTCCGGAGGGGCAGTTGATTATATTACAAAACCATTTTTAATCAGGGAGCTTGAGGCAAAGATTGATTCAATTATTAATATCTCTGAGGAACAAAGGGAGTCTGTTTTCAACGAAGCAGTTGACGCGATATATGACAGAAAAAAGAATATAGTAGATTCACAAACCAAAAAGAAGGTCTATTTTGATGATAAATGTAATGAGTTTAAAATAACTGATAGGCAAAAAGAGATTATTGAACTACTGATTGACGGTAAGGAGTATAAAGAAATTGCCCAATCACTTAATCTTTCTGTTAAAACTATTGATAATCATATTCAGAATATATATCAAAAGACAAATACACACAATAAAATAGAACTAGTAAGTATTTTTACTGATTTCTGATCAATCAAGGTAGATTCCCTATTATAATCGAGGTGTTATCCCTATTTAATTCATAATATAATTATGTTAAAAACCCGTTAGTTCTTTGTGATGAAGGACAAATTATATTAAAGGGGTTTTTAAATTGAAAAAAACAAAAAAAATTATTTTGAGTATTGTGGGTTTTATAGTGTTGTTTATGGGGTGTCAGGTAGTAGATAATGAACCCGATCCTGTTTCAAATGATATTTCAAATATCATGCAGTATTCATCCCCACAGGATGTAAGTGTTGGAAGAGTGGTTGAAGACAATCTTGGTAGTGTTTTTGCTGTCGGCAGATTTAGAGGTACAGTTAATTTTAATAAATCCGGCGGAAGTGATCGAATCAGTTCAGTCGGCGGTGGAGATGCATTCGTAACAAAAATGGATGCAGACGGAAAATACTCATGGACAATTACATTCGGTGGAACCGGCAACGAATTTGTTTATGATATTGATTTTGATAACAGTAACGATATATATGTTATTGGTGCTTTTGAAAATAGTGTTGATTTTGATTTTGGTGAAACGACAGATATAAGAACTTCAGCCGGTCAAGCAGATATTTATGTAATAAAAATTAGTGCGGACGGTGAGTTCGTATGGGTAAGAACTATCGGCACCTCTGCAATCGATACAGCAGGAAATATCGGGATTGATTCATCAGGAGATGTATTTTACGGCGGATATTTTGAAGCAAATATCGATCTGGATCCGACTGCAGGTACTGATAATTTTGTTTGTGCAAAGGATTTTCATTCGTTCTTTACTAAACTTGACAGTGAAGGTAACTACCTTTTTTCCAGAACCATTGGCGGTGGAGAGGGCGAGGGGGCCGGACTCATCGGACTATCTGTTACATCTGATGATGATATAATCGTATGCGGCAATTTTCAAGGAACAATAGACTTCGATCCATCCGGAGCAGTTGATAATAAAACCTCTAAAGGCAGTTGGGATATCTATGTTTCAAAATTCAATAATGATGGTACATATGTATCTACTGTTACTTTCGGTGGAACCGGTTATGATGCAAACTGGGACGGCATGGATATAGACGCTAATGATAATGTTTATATCCCCGGGGATTTTGAGGGTACGGTTGACTTTAATCCGGGTATCGGTATTGACAATAAAACCTCTACAGGTACATTCAGCGGATTTATGGTAGTTCTTGCAAGTGATTTAACATATGTATCTTCATTCGTATTTGGAGGCAGCGGTGCAAGTTCAACTGTTATGGGTTCTACAGTTGATGCAAACAATAACTTATATATATTCGGTATTAATCAAGGGGCTATTGATTTAGATCCTACTACAGGCAGTTCAATATCGTCATACGGTTCAACAGACAGCCGCAATGCATTTGTTACAGTTCTTGATGACAATAGAGCTTTTAAAGGTGGTTATACTATAATTGGTAAAGGGAATCAAAATATATGGGATTTAAATGTTATAAATAATACATTATACGGATGCGGATATATACAAAATACAGGAAAATTCTCAATATTATCGGTAAAAGAATCAATAACCAGTGCAGGCGGTCAGGACGGGTTTATATTTAAAGCGAAGTTATAAAATTATAAGGTTGGTGGAGCTATGAAAAAAAGAATATTTTTAAATGTTGTAATGGCGTTCGTATTAATAATATCTTGTCAACCTGACAATCAAGGGAATGATGTTAAAAAGCCGAAGCCATATAGTTATATGGAATTAGATTGTTCAGGAGACGGTTTTTATTATGCCTCTGTTTCATTAACAGATAAAACCAAAAGATTGGAATTCTATCTACATTCGGAAGACTCATCATCGCGGGTTGCAAATATTCCGTTTATTGGGGCTTATGACCCGTTCAGGTGTGATATTTCTGACAGCTCCACCGATTATTACCTTATGAAGAACTTAAATGCCGGATGGACTCTAAGACAGCCGGCAGAATTTGAACAATCAGAATCAGTTATGATTGCAGCGGCACATTTTAGATCGAGTAATGATCTGCCATTTGAGTTTGACGGTACTTCAGATAACTTTATTGCAACGATTGGAGTAGAATATGAAGCTGAGACTACAGTCGGCTTGAGTAAGCTTTCTCTTGAGGATATACAATGGGTTAAAGTCGACTCTGTTCCCGGAGCGGTTTATACTATTAACTATATGGATGGGGTTTCTGAGATTAACACTGAAAACTACTTTTATGATGATTATCAGGATCTTAACGGTACTTATTTCAATTACGGCAGGGTAGATGCGTGGGTCTTTGATAAAAACGGTGAGTTGTATAATTATCAAATAAACCAGGATCATACAGCTAATCAAACTGATGATGAGATTAGATCGATTAAAGCAACAGATGATTGTTTTTATATAGCATTCAAGTGTGTCGAGGCATTTGACGGAAATGCACCTTATAACTGGAAATTATACATCGAAAAGGATCCTTTATCAGTTGAACCCTTAGAGTTGGAGTGGAGTATGGACTACGGCAGTCTCGGTATCTCATATCAGTTAATTAAAGAACTTGCTTCAGTTAAAAAGTCTGACGGATCTCCGATTGATGTAATAACTGTTGTATCAGAAGACAATCGTACGGTTGTTCAGAATGCATTTGACGGGCAATTACCCGGATATACCAATATCTCCTACCTGACTTCCAGATCAGATGGATATTGGACCAGAGATTACGGTCCTTGGATTGTATCAGATGACACAGGAAATTTTAGTGTTGCTAAACATAGATATGAGAGGCTTGTTTACGGAAGTTACAGACCAAATGATGATTTGGTTGGGGTAACCTATGCAAATGCGTATTCCATACCATATAATATGCTTCAGATTCTTCAAGCCGGCGGTAATTATATGACTGACGGGCAGGGGCTTGGATATTCAACAGCTATAATATTTTCACAGAATAACAGTTGGACTGATCCGATAACTGATATTGACTATTCATATACAGATGAGGAGATTCTTGATACAGTCAGCAATGCGCTTGGTTTGAGAGATTACAGAATAATTGAAGATGTTTTCGGCCCCGGGATCCAACATATTGATTGTTGGGCAAAACTCTTATCAGTTGAGAAAGTTATGATAATAAAACTGCCGAGCTCTGCATCGGCTGATCAGTTAGAGAGAGTTAACGATGCTGTTGATTACTTTGAGACACATAAGACAAGTTATGGCACAAATTATCAGATTTATAGGGTTGAATCTCCTAACGGACAGCCTTACTGTAACAGTTTGATATTGAATGATACGATTTTCGTACCTATAACCGGATCATCTGAAACAGCAGATAATAATGCAATCTCTGCATATCGCAGAGCTATGCCAGGTTATACGATAAAAGGGATATCAGGTCATCCTTCAAATGGATGGAGGACAAATGACGCTCTTCATTGTCGAACAAAAGATATAGCTGACCGAGACATGCTTTATATCGAACTTATACATGTTAAATATGAAAATGATATTGTAACTTTTAAAGTTAAGATTACGCCATACAGCGGATCGAATGTTATTGAAGATCAAACCGGTGTGTATTGGCGATTGTATTAATTCAAACATTTAGAATAAAGGGGCTGTTTAAAAAAACAGCCCCTTTTTTTAAGAAATTCAGTACGACCTTTTCCCTGTCCGTAAAAATAACCTTGTCTTTATTTGAGCCAGTTATACTGTTCGGGTTATTTTTTCGTTTTAGATGATTTTATTTTGTTGACAGCAATATTTTTTTTTTTTATCATTAATACCGAAATTTAATCTACAACATCATGTGCTACCGCCAACCTCAAGTGGTGAGTTGTTGGCAGTGAGGTGTTCGATTGCCTAAAAAGCGGGGCTGTGGTCAATTTTCCGTAGATTTTCATTGCCGATCAATAAGAAGGGAGTCTGATGCGAAACGATCGGTTTATAGAGGTACCCGAAGTGATTTTAAAAAAAATACTTATAGTTATACAAATATCTATTGTTTCAGGTTTTTTGCTCTTTTCGCAATCTATCAATAATTCTACCCATAATTTCTGGGATTATTGGACTGATTATTATAAGGCAGCAGATTTTTCTGCAAAAGAGGCCGCTTTGCTAGGCGCTATTAGTAGCTGGAGAAGTAGTGATGGCGAAAGTAACCTTTCGCTTAGCTATGATAATCTGGAATTCTTGTATTGGCTTGAGGGTAACAAGTATTACGAGTTATATAATTCCGATAGGAGTAATCTAAGCTTTCAATCTGCAGCCGATAATTATGGTAAGTCTATCGAATTGCGCGGTACTTACGCGGCGTCATATGAAAACTTATATAAGTTATATGAACAGGCAGGGAATCTACAAGGAGCTATTTCGGTTTTTAATGATATCATTTTAAAATACCCGAATACGGCTTTAGCCTATCGATATCGAGGTGATTCCTTTTTGAATTCTTCTCTCTATACCGAGGCCTTTGATGATTATACGAATGCTTCTGATCTCCTCAGTATTGAACTTTCCGGATTAGAAGCCGCCCAAGTAGAGACTAAACTACTAGTTTTGTCACAATTAACCGATGTTAGAGGCAAAATAGCCAATATATTCCTGGCTACTCGAGAATATAAAAGAGCCTTGGCCTTGGCAGAGGCAGCCATACAGGCTGATATTGAAACTCAAAATTGGCATGTGTTATTTACTAAATTTAAAGCAGCCTCGTTACTTTCAATGCTGTATTTTGGCAGCGGAGAGTATGACAAGGCGCTGTTTTTCTTGAACATGGCACAAGAGGCTAGTGGGCGTAATGAATTTATTCGAAGCAACTACAAATTCAATGAAGGTTGGAACTTTCATGCTGATATTATTAATCAGCGAAAGAATTTAGGGACCATAGCACCTCTTATCCGTCATAAGATGATGTTAATTTATTACCAAACGATTGAAGTTTCGGCCAGAAATGAGTTTAGCGAAAGAATCAATAATGAAATCACAGAAGATATGAAGGAGGATATGCGCCTTCACTACCGGGCATTGAATCGCTATATAGAAACCTTTTCTCAGGGGAGAATGACTCTTGAATTCTCAGAAATACAAATTAATGAGCCGATTAGAACCATTCAGAACCAGTATGCTGATTTTACGCCGGTTAACCGTGCAATGCCGTGGGAATTCTGGGATACAATTATTAGGGAGTATGATTCTGTAATTTTATGTTGGAATGGCCACCAAATTTCTAATACTTTTTTTGGCGGTGGTTTTTTATCACCATATGATTTTGATGATAGTAGAGGAGTCATGCAGGTACCGGTAAATTGGCTGGTGAATGAATGGAATGTCGGTCTACTAATGCATGAATTTTTTCATATCGTTGAGTTTGCTTGTGAAATAAGTCCCACCCATGGAGCCTTTTCACAGTTCAGAAGTGCTTTCCCCGGTTGGACTGGCACGGGGGAGTTCGATTATTTTCTATGGCATTTTCGGTGCACGCTTAGTACTTCGTTATTACAGAGGCTCGATTTTCGGGCTCGTTACCCGGTCGATAAAAACTATGACCACTTGTTCCTTCCCTGAGGCCGGCGTCCAATCAATCAACGACTGTTTGAACTGAGAAATAACCGCCATGAGCTATCGAGCCCCATCATAAATATGAAAATGATATTGTAACTTTTAAAGTTAAGATTACGCCATACAGCGGATCGAATGTTATTGAAGATCAAACCGGTGTGTATTGGCGATTGTATTAATTCAAACATTTAGAATAAAGGGGCTGTTTAAAAAAACAGCCCCTTTTTTTACTTTGAATCAATAGTGAGAATTGATATAAACAAGAAGTTCAACTTTGTTATAAGTGTTGGTCTTTCTAAATAATCCTGTCAGGCATTTCTTTATTGAAGGTTCGGAAAGATTCATCAGTGCTGCAATCTCTCCCGTAGAAACACCTTTTTTTAAGAAATTCAGTACGACTTTTTCCCTGTCCGTAAAAATAACCTTGTCTTTATTTGAGGCAGTTATACTGTTCGGGTTGCAGATTAAAACTGCGGAATTTATTGCAGTACTTAATGTTTCAATCAGCGGTGTAAGTTTTGAGACTTTTTCACGGTATTCAGCGCAATCTGAAATATCTGTTAACGATAATGAATAGAATAAGAAAACATTGTTGTCATACACTGCGCGAATATTTGCAAGATAATGTTTATCCTCCGTTTGAAGCAAAGATAGTTTTATCAAACAAGTATCAAATTTCATGTCACTATTGGATATGTTGTTTAGTATAAAGTTAAATCTGTTTTGTGTATCCCATGATAATATGTCCGTAAAAGAGCTCGCTTTTCTCGGGTCAATGTTCGTTGATTTAAAAAACGACTCGGCAATATCGTTCAAATGTATTACTCTACCGTTTTTGTTCAAAAGGAATATAGGTATCGGAGCATAAACCCCCTTGCATATATCGGACTGATCTGCAGGGTCGATCTCAACAAAGCTGGCAATATTATTGATTGATACGACAAATATCTTATCAATATTACCGAAAGATATCTGTGCCGGTTTTATTGAAACGCTTATAAGAATTTTTCCTGTTTTTGTAGTGTTAAATATCCTGCTTCTTCTGACTTTAGCAAAATCAAAGTAAGTGTTATAATTAATCTCTTTGCCGTCTTTCAGCTCAATCAGTATATCACTTGTCAGGTTAGGGTCATCAAAAAGATGTGTACTTACGAGTTCATTTTTATTAACAACACCAAAAAGATCCACAAATCCTTTATTACAGTCAATGAAAGAGCCGTCATTATCAAATATCTGTACCGCTATCGGCAAGTTGTCATACAAATCCCTAAAAAAAATCTCATTGTTGTTTCTTAATCGTAGATCCATGATATACTCCGGTAAAACTTATTAAATGATTCAATACATTTATAACCTTATTATCTGGTATAAATATAACAAGAATTTCTAAAAGAGGATATAATTATTTTTAATATTAATCAATTATATTATTGTCTTAATTGATATACCGGTGTATAATTTTTTATTCATTATCTTCTTGACAAATAATCTATTTTTATATCTAATAAAAAAAAATGAACTAAATTATAAATTATATATTTGATAAATACGATAATTAATCGAGGTTCTTGCATTGTTTAGTTTCTCAAACTAATTTGCGGGAGTGCCGCATAATTCATGAATTAAATTCATAAGGAATAAATATGTCTTTTAAGAAACGGCGACTGAATATTGCCCCCCGTATGGTGTTGTTTACACTGCCTGTGTTACTATTGGCAATTTTAATAATTATATTTACAAGCTACAGTTATTTATATCGCCTTAGAGAGGACAGGATATCATATATCGATACATCAGTCAGATTCTTTACGATAGCTCTTACAAAGACACTTTCAGAGTATAAAGCCGGCTATTTTGAATTAATCAATAACCCCGAGATCCATGAGAAAATTGATGGAACTGAGGAGTTTATTTACAATGATGAGCAAACAGAAAGATTTATTTCTGATTTTGTCAACAAACATCATTTAAACGGGATTACTTATATAGTAAATCGGCGAATTAATACAACTATTGAAGGTCAAACCTATTCGTACAGATATTGGGGGTCATCAGATTCCTTGGATAACGATTTTAAAATGGAAAGTTTTATTAATCTCGACGATCTTTTTACTGCAAGTATGAGGTTTGTAAAAGATGGCGGGGACGGGATGATTCTTGGGCGTCCGTCTCAATTTACATTGGAGCATAATTCTGCTTTTTCGGTTATACTTATGCCCATTGAAACAGGCGATTATGAGATTGAGGTGTTTGCTTTAACTGTTATACAGAATGAAGGTGAAGGGAGTCTTTTTGATGATATAGTTTCTAAGATGCCCGAATACTTATCTATTAACAACTACATTTTAGATACAGGCACTATCTATATTAAGGATTTGCAGGATAACACACTTTATTCAAATTGGGGTGGAAGGTATATTGATCCTAAGTGGCACTCTAACTATCGCGCTGGAAAGGTTGCTAATTTCATCAATAACGATGAAAATATATTAAAATCGGCCGAAATGGAAGCAATAATAAATTCAACAGCAGAAAGGTCAGGTCAATTTAAGACACTGATTGACAGTGTGGTTTATAATGATATTAGTTTTCGGGTTTTTTCCGATAAATCTAATGAATTGAAGAACTGCGGACTGAAAGTTGTATATCTTCTTCCGGAATTGTCATTTTATTTTCAATATATTGATATTTACAGGAACACAATTATTCTCTTGGCCGTTGTTTTAGTCCTTTTTAGTGTATTTTTATCCATATTGATCGGTTCAGTACTTAAGCCTGTTTATATTATTAATGATGTCTCCAAGAGGATCAGCCAAGGTAATCTTGATTTAAATGTTGCATCAAATTCAAAAGATGAGATCGGAATGTTATATTCAAATTTCAATAGCTTGATTGCCGGTGTTAATAATGTAATTGCAAATGTTCAACTTGCGACAAATACGCTTGCCGGTTATGAATCTTCACTTGATAATGTTATTAATAACTTTGATCAAACAATTAATAAACAGGCATCATCTATTAAAGAGGGATCAAAAACATTTGAAATGTTGTCTAAATCAATCAAAGAGGTTTCAAGGTATATCAAGGAAACAACATCTATTGCTACACAAGCAGAGAATCATTCTAAGGAATCCGGAAAAGCAATTACAGAGATGGGACATGAGATCAAATTGATTGCAGACACAACAGATCAGATTAATCAGATTACAGAACTTATCAACGGTATATCCGAAAAAACGCGGCTTCTTTCATTGAATGCTGCAATTGAGGCTTCAAGAGCAGGTGAGACCGGTAAGGGATTTTCGGTTGTAGCCGGTGAGATCCGTAAACTTGCACAACAATCAAATGAAGCCGCCGGTGAGATTGGTAGTCTTATCAAAATGAATGAAAAAAGGATAAAATCCGGTGCTAACAAGGTTAGAGAGGTTGTAGATGCTATCTCAAGAATTGACCAAAGTATTGGTCTAATAATCGGATTGATAGAGCAGATAAATAAAGTTACCGAGATGGAAAGTAACGATAGTATAGTTCTAATGGATACTTTAAATAATATCTCTGAAGAGGCGAACAAGAGTGTTAATATTATAAGTATATTGACGCGGACTAAAAATCAGCTGACTACCGAAGTAACAAAAACCAGGGATATGGTTCTTTCGTATAAACTTTCACCGAGAAATAAACAGATTATCTACGATACAATGAAATACAAATTACCCAAGATAGAGAAACAGAAAAAGGTAAAAGTTAAGTCTGCTAAGACTATTGTTCCGGCAGATACTGAAAACCTCGGTAATCTTAAGGGTGCAAAAAAGACGACAAATTCAGATAGAAAGAAAAATAGAGGGTTGAATGAGTATAAGCCGAAAAATAGCTTATTTAGAAGGAAAGATCCCGATCTGCTTTGAAAATTCGAATGATCTGATAAAATGAAATTTAAGGATAAATAAGTGAAAATCGGGAGTTTCGGCGAGGTGCTTCTAAGGGTGACACCTGCAGAAAGA
This sequence comes from uncultured Spirochaetales bacterium, assembly GCA_964608985.1. Lineage (GTDB taxonomy): Bacteria > Spirochaetota > GWE2-31-10 > GWE2-31-10 > CAYYKD01 > CAYYKD01. The sequence goes on along the minus strand of CAZSQU010000015.1, from coordinate 35,554 downwards.
AGAGTATTTGAGTCATTACCTGATAGAGCCGAGTTGCTCTATGGTGGTTCGGAGTTTAACTTCTGTTCCGGGGTGCGCCGTTTGGATGAGCAAACTGTGTTTATGACCGTTTTGCCTGATAATCCATTAGGAAAGGGGTGTGAAAACAGTATCAGACGGAACGATTTGACAATGGACTTTGTTAAGGTTGTGCCGTCTGGAAGGATGGGTCTCTATTTTCTTGAAGAGGGCGCAGGGGGCAGGGGATCGAGGGTTATTTATGATAGGGAAGGGTCAGCTTTCAGTAGTCATAAACTGACCGGTTCTTTAGTAGATAAATTTGTATCACGGATAGATCACTTTCATTTTACCGGTATAACTCCGGCTCTTTCTGATTTGTCTTTAGATAATCTAAATAAAATATTAGCCGCTGTAAAAAAAAAGGGAATACCCGTTTCATTTGATATAAATTATCGCTCTAAACTTTGGAATTATATGATAGACGGTAAACCGGTTAATATAAAAACGATTCTTAATAATCTGATTGGTAGTACGGATCATTTGATCGGCAACGAAAGTGATCTTCAGAACGGTCTCGGAATCGATCCGGGTAAGCTTTATATTAAGAATGAGTTTGATCTTTCCTTATATCAGAATCTAATGATAAGATGTGCATCGGTTTACCCTCATTTAAAAACCATAACGCTTTCTATAAGAGAAGCTGTTTCTACGGAAATCAATAAACTTGGTGCAATATTATATGTGCGGGATATCAATTCATTTTTTGTCGCACCGTTTGAATCCGGTGAATATCGTTTGATGACTGTAAACGGTATTGTTGACCGTGTTGGGAGCGGTGATGCGTTTGCAGCGACTATTGTTAGATCACTATATAAATTCGGTTCAAATTATCAAATGGTAATTGATCAGGCTTTTGCTTCTTTCGTATTAAAACATTCATATAGAGGCGATCAGAGTTTTGCAACAGTAAAAGATATTGAGTCATTTATTGAAGGAAGTTATACTTCACTAATCAGCAGATAGGGGTTCTAATGTTAAAGATTTTATTTCTCGGAGAGATTATCGGGCTTGAGACAGTTAAAAAGTTAAAAGGTTTTTTGCAGGCGGCAAAACAAAAATTTGGTATAGATATGGTTATCGCAAATGCAGATGGTGCTTCTGATGGTTTCGGGTTGCTGAAGAATACAGCATTTCAGATACATTCATCCGGTATAAATGTTATAACAGGCGGTGATCTGATATTAAATAAGAAAGATTCAAGGGAATTGATCGAGAGTGCAGGTTTTTTCTTAAGACCTTATAATCTTTCTGCTTTGAATATCGGGCGTGGTTACATTAATTACAAACTTGATCAGGATCGAGTTGTTTCGGTTATATCAATTCTCGGCAGAAGTAATTATAATAAGATTTTTGCATCTGATCCTTTTTTTGCTATCAATAAGCTCTTAGAGAAATTCAGCGATTCAAAGTATATTATTGTTGATTTTCATGGCGGAACAACGAGCGAGATTCAGGCAATGCAGTGGTATCTTGCCGGTAAGGTAACAGCGGTTATAGGCACAAGTTTAAGGGTGTTGACAAGTGATAACAGGGTTATTAATGACCGGACGGCAGTGGTTACCTGTAACGGTTATTGTGGTGCGGCAGATTCAATATACGGTTTATCAGATGAAACAGAGTTGGCTAAGATAAAAACCGGACGATTCCTATACTCTAAAATACCTACGGAAAACATAGTTTATCAAGGTGTAATGATAGAGATAGATGAAGAAAGCGGAAAAGCCTTGTCAATTGAACATTTTAATCAATCAGCAGATAGTAACTGAATCGGTGAGCGATAAGTCTTGTTTCTACATTAAAAATGTTACCTTGTAATAGAGCAACCCTTTTTGGTACCCATCTGGCCATGTTTGTGTCAAAAGTTTGTCTTGGCGGTGTGTCAATAACAGTAATTGAACCTATCAAAACCGTATCAATTGAATTTATTTTGCAAAAATTAATAATCTCGTTTTCGTTTCTTGTTTCAATAAAGCTTACATCTGAGATACCGTTGTTTAATGCGACTTGTTCAAGCGAGATCACAGAGTAATTGTATAGATGCTGCTGGTTTTTCATAATAAGCATGTATTTATTGTTTATATTTCTGTAATCCGGTGTATTTCCATTAAATATATACAGTGGTACTATTCCTAACTTTGTGTTTGATCTTAGCAACTCTGCTATTTGTCTGCAAATAACATAATATACCTGTTCATCTGTTGAGATTAACCACGGCAGTCTTTGAGAGGGATAGACAAGTATATTAATGATAAATATTAAAAATATAAAAACTGATCGTTTCATTGATAAAAAGGTAAAAAAAAAGAACATAGAACTACTATGCCCTTTAATTGATCTGATTTTACTTGGATGCCGCGAGGAATGCTTTTTGTTTAGACAATTCTCTGCCGTATCTTGAGTTAAGGTCGCCTTGATTCTCTATTGTTTTTTTCATGGCAGCATCAAGTTCTGCGGCTGTCATTTTATTGATCTTCTTGTTTTTGTCTTCTTTTGTTTCTGACATAGATCCCTCATCATATTAAATTTTGATACTTATAACATATTTAAAATAAAATTCAAGCTATATTTAAATTTATAGACAAAAATAAATTTAAAACAGTAAATTTGCACAATTTGGTATATATGGGTATAGAATAATAGAGTAAAATCATGAAGTGTCAAAAACATTTTTCAAAAACTAAAAAATAAACTTGATTTTAATCAATATTTCTTTTATTATTGCAAAAGTTTGCTCAGTAAGGTTATTATCTGATGAGTAGTTCTTTAAGTATTAAAGAAATAAAAAATGTATTTTCTAACGCAACAGCGAAAGAGGAGAAAAAATGAGAAACATCGACTTGTCAAATATTTTTGATTCAATGAAGAAAAATGAGATCAGTGAAGTGATCATCAAGGAAGGAAAAATTCAATACGAAATCAGGAGGGGCGGTTTTAAAGCAGTTCAACAGACAGCCGCTACTTCGGTTCAATCTGTTCCTGTTGTTCAAGCGACCGGTGCAGTTCAGCATGTCAGTTCTGTATCAGAGCAGTCGAATACTGCAGGAAATGTAAATGAGGCGGCAAAATCTAACTATCATGAGGTTAAAGCTCCGCTTGTGGGTACTTATTATGCTACTTCAAAACCGGATACACCGGCTTTTGTTGAGGTGGGTACGAAAGTTACTAAGGGGCAAACTCTTTGTTTGGTTGAAGCTATGAAGAATTTCAACGAAATCGAATCAGATGTTAACGGTGTTGTTAAAGAGATATGCTGCAAAACCGGAGACCTTGTTGAATTCGGTAAAGTATTATTCAGGATCGAAGCACAATAATGTGAATAAGGTGGATATATGATAAAAAAGGTTTTAATAGCAAACAGAGGGGAGATAGCTGTCCGGATTATCAGAGCGGCTAAGGATCTCGGCATCAGAACCGTTGCAGTTTACTCTGAGGCGGATAAGGATGCTCTTCATGTTAAGCTTGCGGATCAAGCGGTCTGTATCGGACCTGCTCCAAGTAATAAAAGTTATCTTGTTTACCAGAACATTCTGGGGGCGGCAGAAGCTACCAAGGCAGATGCAATTCACCCCGGATACGGATTTCTTGCCGAGAACGCTGATTTTGCCGATGCATGCCTTGCGTTAGGTATAGAGTTTATTGGACCAAGTTCAGCGGCGATCAGAGGGATGGGGGATAAGGCAACTGCAAGAAAAACAATGACAAATGCAGGCGTGCCGATCATTCCCGGAAGTAAAGATATTATAACAAGTGATAAAGAAGCGATTGATACAGCAAATAAAGTCGGATACCCGGTTATCATTAAGGCCTCAGCGGGCGGCGGCGGTAAAGGAATGAGGGTTGTAAAAGAAGAAAAAGACCTCTTATCCAATTTTCAGCTTGCATCAAACGAGGCGCTTGCGTCTTTTAAAAACCCCGATGTTTATATGGAACACTATGTAGAGGACCCGAGACACATTGAGGTTCAAATCATAGCCGATAAACACGGTAATGCTTGCCATCTTTTTGAAAGGGATTGCTCGGTACAGAGACGCCACCAGAAATTGATAGAGGAAGCTCCGTCACCTGCTCTTACCGAAGAGATGAGAAAGGCAATGGGGGAGGCGGCTGTTAAGGCAGCACTTGCAGTAAACTACCATTCAGCAGGAACAGTTGAGTTTTTACTTGATAAGACCGGCAAATTCTTCTTTATGGAGATGAATACCAGAATTCAGGTAGAGCACCCTGTTACAGAGATGATTACCGGCATAGATCTTGTGAAGCAACAGTTTCTCGTTGCTGCGGGGGAGAAGCTATCTTTTACACAGAGTGATTTAAAACTCAACGGACATTCTATGGAGTGCCGAATAAATGCGGAAGATTCCACTAATAACTTCGCACCCAGCCCGGGAAAAGTTACAAAGTATATTCCGTCAGGCGGATACGGCATTAGAATAGAGTCTGCGGTTTTTCAGGATTATACTATTAAACCGTATTATGACAGTATGATAGCAAAACTTATTGTTCATGGTAAGGACCGTACTGAGGCTATTGCCAGAATGAAACGGGCTTTAAGTGAATTTATAGTTGAAGGTGTTCATACCACTATTCCTTTTCATCAGAGAGTAATGGATAATAAGGTGTTTATAAGCGGAGATTTTAATACATCGTTTATTGAAAAATACTTTGCAGATACTCTTGTTAAAAGTAAGTAAGGAGATAAAATATGTCCAATCTATTTATTAAGTGTCCTGATTGCGGCAAAACCCATTTTCATAATATATTGGCAAAGTCACAATTTGTCTGTATTGACTGCGGTTTTCATAATAGAATTGATTCTGAAACAAGAATAAAATATACCGTTGACAAGGGATCATTTAAAGAACTTGATAAGAAAATTAAAAGTACAGACCCGTTGAGTTTTCCTCAGTATGATGAAAAGATCAAAGCGGCTGTTAAGACCACAGGTCTTAACGATGCAGTTGTTTGGGGAAGTGCCAAAATAGAATCCAATCCATGCGTTATGGTTGTTATGGATACAAGGTTTATAATGGCAAGTATGGGGTCGGTTGTAGGTGAGAAGATTACAAGAGCTTTTGAGTATGCGATATCTGAGCAACTCCCCGTTATAGTTTTTTGTGCATCAGGCGGTGCAAGAATGCAGGAAGGGATACTATCATTAATGCAGATGGCAAAAACTTCAGCGGCAGTTAAGAAACATTCTGACGCCGGGTTATTATATGTATCTGTTTTGACTTATCCGACAACAGGCGGTGTTACGGCTTCATTTGCATACCTCGGTGACATAATTATTGCAGAACCTCAAGCATTGATAGGGTTTGCAGGACCGAGGGTTATCGAGCAGACAATCAATCAGAAGTTGCCTGAAGGTTTCCAAAGGTCTGAGTTTCTTCTAGAACACGGTATGCTTGATAAGATTGTGCCGAGATCAATGATGAGAGAGACACTTGCAAATATTCTTACGATCCATAAGCCGTTTAATAAAACTACCGGTAAAAAATACCGGATAGAACAGTACGGTCTTGAATAGGAGAAAATAATGGAAAAAAGAGAACTTGAGATACAGTTAAAAGATCTGCAGGAAAAATTGGAGTTACTCAAATCGCAGATTAAGCCGGGCGAATCAACGGATATTGTTCCTTTAATTAATGCGCTTGAAGAAAATGCCTTAACCTTAAAGTCACAATTATACACCAAAATCACACCTTCAGAGAGGGTTCAGCTTGCAAGACATCCGGGCAGACCGACGACATTGGATTATATTAAATATATGATAAAGGATTTTATCCAGTTTCACGGAGACAGAAGATTTTTAGATGATTCTGCTATTGTCGGCGGGGTGGGGACTTTTGAAGGTATTCCGGTAACTGTTATCGGTCATCAGAAGGGGCGGGACACAAAAGATAATATCAAGAGACATTTTGGTATGCCGCATCCGGAAGGTTATCGTAAAGCTATGCGTTTGATGAAGCAGGCAGAAAAATTCAACAGACCGATTATTTGTTTTATTGATACGCCGGGTGCATATCCGGGGCTTGGTGCCGAAGAGCGGGGACAAGGGGAAGCTATTGCCTTTAATCTGTATGAAATGGCCGCACTTAAAACGCCTATAATATCTATAGTTGTCGGTGAAGGCGGTTCAGGCGGTGCACTTGCTTTAGGGGTTGCTGATAAAGTGTTTATGCTTACCAATACGATCTATTCTGTTATATCACCGGAGGGATGTGCTTCGATTTTATGGAAGGATTCTTCAAGAGCCGGAGAAGCGGCTGAGCATTTGAAAATTGATCCGAGCAGTTTACTCCAGATGGGTATTATTGATGATATTATTGATGAGCCGCAAGGCGGAGCACAAGAGGATCATGAGGGGACAGCCAACAGTATTAAAGAGAAATTATTGATAACACTGGAAGAACTGTTTCAGTATGACAAAGATTCATTGGTTGACAAAAGATATAACAAATTCAGAAAGATGGGAATAACATCGGAGGGTTAATCGGATGAAGATAGCGCTATTATTTTCAGGTCAAGGAGCTCAGGTTGTCGGTATGGGTAAAGAGTTATATGACAACTACAAGACTGCAAAAGAACTCTTTCAACTGGCAGATGATACCCTTGGTCAGTCAATATCAAAGATATGTTTTGAAGGTCCTGATACAGAATTATTAAAGACAGAGAATACTCAGCCGGCCGTATTATTAATATCCTATATTGCTTATAGACTTCTCAAAGAAAACGGAGTTGAAAGTGATCTATTTGCGGGGTTCAGCTTGGGAGAATACTCTGCTTTAACTGCTGCAGGTGTTATCGACATTGCCGATGCACTCAAGCTGGTTAGAGAGCGAGGCAGGATAATTGAAAGTACCGTTCCTGCAGGAAAGGGTGCGATGGCCGCTATACTTGGTTTGGATGATGAAAAGGTTGAGGATATATGCAGAAGGGCAGGCGGTGTTGTTGTACCCGTGAACTATAATTGCCCGGGACAACTTGTAATATCCGGAGAGAAAGAAGCTGTTCTTAAGGCTTGTGATATAGCAGAACAAGAAGATGCAAAAAGAACTGTTGTTCTTAATGTGTCCGGTCCTTTTCATTCTCCGTTACTTGTACCGGGGGCAGAGAAACTTAAGAAGGTTCTTGACGGCGTTAAATTTAATCAAACGGCAAATAAGGTTTATTCTAATGTAACGGCAGAATTACACGATTTATCTGACTGTAAAGCGGCTCTTGTTAAACAGATGCATTCACCTGTATTATGGAGCAAAATAATAAATAATATGATCAGAGATTCTTATGATACATTTATTGAATGCGGTCCGGGTAAAACTCTACGCGGATTCATGAGGAGCATTGATAAAACAAAAAAAGCTTTGAATGTTGAGAATATTGAGTCTCTTAATGCTACACTTGAGCATTGTAAAAATGCTTAAGATGCTTGGAAGTTTGATATTAGTTCAGATAAGCGGTTAATATCATTTTCTGATATTAATGCGGTAAGGGATATTCTTATCCTTGCTGTGTTCATCGGGACTGTGGGATGTCTTATCGGAAGGCAATAAAATCCGTTATTGTGCAGATATTTATAAAGACCAACGGCTGACCTGTTTGAACCGGTTACTACCGGTATAATATGGGAGGCCGTTTTTGTTTTGTATCCTGAGTTCTTTATGTTCTTCCTGAGAATTTTTGAAATATTTGCAAGATGTTGTCTTTCATTCTGTTTATTCTTAATAATATCTATAACGAAATTATTAAATGCTGTTTGAAAAGGCGGTATATTTGTAGAGAATATTACTGACCTTGCTTTATTTATTGCAGTGTCTCTTACGGTTTTATCGCAAACAATAAAAGCTCCTGAAGATGCGGCACTTTTTCCGAATGTTCCACCGATAATATCAATTCTGTCAATCAATCCCGTTGCTTCTGCTAATCCTAGCCCTGTTTTACCTTCTACACCAAAACCGTGCGCTTCATCAAGATAAGTTACGGCTTCATATCTTGAAGCTATTTCCACAAGTTTTTCCAGATCAGTGATGTCGCCATCCATACTGAATATCGATTCGGTAATAATTATTGTGTTCTTGTATTTATGCCGGTTTTTTTTAAGAAGTTCCTCTAATGCGTTAAGATCATTGTGCGGATAACGGATAAATTCTGATTTTGATAAAAGAATTCCGTCAATAATTGTTGCATGATTTAATTTATCGGATAGTATAAGGTCATTTTTTTGCATTATTGACGGGATAAGCCCGATATTCATATGGTAGCCGCTGTTAAATATAAGTGCGGATTCTCGATTAAATGAAGCGGCAAGCTTGTTCTCAAGTTTATCGTGGATCTTTGAATTCCCTGTCAAAAGTCTTGATGAAGTTGACCCCATCTGTATGTATTCAGGGTTAGCGATTAAATAATTTAGGAATTTCGTTTGAATATCTATATCCGAGGAGATGCCGAGGTAGTCATTAGATGATAGATTTATAAGCTCTAAGCCGTTAAAAGAAATAGTGTTTTTTTGAATGGAATCAGGCGTTTTAAACTCTCTATAATGATCGTTTTTTTTTAGAATCTCAAGATTTTCTTGAAGTTCAGAATAGAACTTAATGTTTCTTAACATAATAAAACCTTTAATAAAAGATGTTAAACAGTAAACTATATTTCAATAAAAACTACAATTTTCCGGAAAAGGCAACTATTAAAAGAAATATCTTGACTTTTTTACAAAATATATTTAAAAGATAATCAAAAATCAGACGATACACGGAGGAAAAATGGACTTAATGTATTTTAACCTTATTGGTTCTGTGATTGCACTCGGATTTGCTTTAATCCTTGCTATCGGAGTTCTTAAAAGTAACCCCGGTAATGACAGAATGAAAGAGATTTCAAGCTATGTACACGAAGGAGCGATGGCTTATTTAAAGCAGCAATATCTTGTTGTTGGTGGTTTTTTCACCGTTATGTTTGCTATTCTCGCAATCATATACTTTCCAAGTAAAGCTGAAGGAAGCTTTCTGGTTCCTATAGGATTTTTATCCGGCGGATTCATATCAGGACTTGCAGGTTTTATCGGTATGAAGATCGCAACAAAAGCAAACTGTAGAACAGCTCAAGCCGCAAGCGAAAGTTTAAACAAGGGCTTAAGAGTTGCATTTAATTCAGGAACAGTTATGGGTATGACTGTTGTTGGGTTAGGCGTACTTTTCGTTTCTGTTTGGTATTTTATTATGAAAGGTATGGGACTTGATTTAGTTGTAATATCTAACACTATGATAACATTTGGAATGGGAGCTTCATCAATGGCTCTTTTTGCAAGGGTTGGCGGCGGAATATTTACAAAAGCAGCCGATGTCGGTGCTGACCTTGTCGGTAAGGTTGAAGCCGGCATTCCTGAAGATGATCCGAGAAACCCCGCAGTTATTGCCGATAATGTTGGTGACAATGTTGGTGATGTTGCCGGTATGGGCGCCGATCTTTTCGAATCATATCTTGGTTCAATAGTCGCAGCTATGGCTTTGGGTGCTGCCGCTATTATGAATACTCCGATAGCACAATATATGGATAAGTTTGTTATACTTCCGGTAGTAATTGCTACTGTTGGTATAATTATTTCTATTCTTGGAACATTTACAGTAAGAGCTAAAGAAGATGCAAACCAAAAATCACTGCTTAATGCGTTAAGAACCGGTGTTTGGTCATCAACAATAGCAATTATTATCGCATCGTTCTTTGTTGTTAAGTTTATGCTTGGTGGAATCAACGGTGTTAATTATATCGGAATATGGGTTGCAATGGTTGCAGGTCTTGCCGCAGGCGTGTTTATCGCTTATTTTACCGAATACTACACATCTGACCATTACAAACCTACAAAAGACCTTGTAAAAACAACTGAAACAGGACCAGCTACGGTAATAATCGGCGGTCTTTCACTTGGTATGATGTCAACAATACTTCCTGTTATTATAGTTTCAATTGCTGTACTTACGGCATTTTACTCTGCGGACGGTATGACAAATCCAATAATGGGGCTTTATGGAATCGGTCTTGCGGCAGTAGGTATGCTTGCAACACTCGGTATAACTCTTGCGACTGATGCTTATGGTCCGGTTGCAGATAATGCCGGAGGTATTGCAGAAATGTCAGGTCTTGGTTCAGAAGTAAGAAAGAGAACTGATGCACTTGATTCGCTTGGTAACACAACAGCTGCTACAGGTAAAGGTTTTGCAATAGGTTCAGCGGCATTAACAGCTCTTGCTTTGATTGCAAGTTATACTTCATCAGCAAAAATTGTATACCCGACAGTTAATTTTCTTGATCTTCAAAGTCCGGTTGTTATAGTGGGGTTACTAATCGGTGCAGTTTTACCGTTTGTTTTCTCAGCGATGACAATGGGTGCTGTTGGTAGAGCCGCTCAATCGATGGTTGCTGAGGTTAGAAGACAATTTAAGGAAACTAAAGGTATTATGGAAGGTACTACAAAACCTGATTATGCAAGCTGTGTTAAAATAAGTACGCTTGGTGCTCAGAAAGAAATGATTGCTCCTTCTATCCTTGCTATTGTTTCTCCTGTAATTGTTGGTATTATACTTGGGCCTGCTGCTGTTCTTGCTCTTCTTGCCGGTTCATTGGTAAGCGGATTTGTACTTGCGGTTATGATGGCTAATGCCGGCGGTGCATGGGATAATGCAAAGAAACACATTGAAGCAGGTGCTCTTGGCGGAAAGGGAAGTTTTTCTCATAAAGCTGCAGTTGTAGGTGATACAGTAGGCGACCCGTTCAAAGATACATCAGGACCATCAATTAACATATTGTTAAAACTTATGAGTATGGTAAGTATTGTATTTGTCGGTGCTTGTATTTCTTTAAATATTAAGTTGTTTCAATTGATAACTGACATAGTTGCAAAGTTTGTTAACTAATTTATAGTTAAATTATTAAGGGGGCTACGGCCCCCTTTTTTTAAATTTTTTTACTAATCGATACGGCGGCAATTGTTCCGTCTGAAACTGCAGTTGTTATCTGTCTAACCGGTTTAGATACAAGGTCTCCGGCGGCATAGACACCTGAAATACCGGTTGCCATTTCATTATCTGTTATAATATATCCATCATTATCAAGTTTAAGATTTCCTTTTATTCCATATGTGTTTGGCTTTAGACCGATAAAAATAAAAACGCCTGCTGTGTTAAAATCAGAGAGTTCGTTTGTATTTTTATTAAATAATTGAAGATTTATATCATTTGTTCCTTTTTTATGTATCGATTTAACCTCATGATCAAGTAATAGTCTGATTTTAGGGTTGTTATACATTAACTCTAATGCTTCTTTATTGGCTCTAAAATCCTTGCGCCGATGAATTATTGTTACGGTTCGTGCAAATTTTGTTAAGAACAATGCCTCTTCTACGGCAGAATTTCCTCCTCCTATTACTGCTATATCCATATCCTGATAGTACTTGCCGTCGCATGTGGCACAGTATGAAACGCCCTTTCCGCGATTTTCTATCTCACCGGGTATTCCGAGCAGGTTGGGGGAGGTGCCTGTTGCAAGTATTATATAATCTGACTTTATTGTTTCATAATTATTAATCCTTATAGTTTTTGAATAGAGGTCGATCTCATTTACATCTGAGGCATACCTAAAGTCAACGCCGGTTTTTTTGGCCTGTTCGTTAATATGATGAGCCAGCATATATCCGTTAACCGGTTCTGAGAATCCCGGGTAGTTTGAAACAGAGTGTGTTATTGCGACATTTCCGCCGTAAAGTGCCTGATCGATAACTACTGTTTTGACATGTGCTTGTCCGAGATATATAGCAGCAGTTAAACCTGCTGGTCCGCCGCCGATGATTGTTACAGAATATTTTGATTCTACTTTTGTAATGCTATTCAATCTTTGTTCAATCTCAGATTTGTCGATGAGATAAGCCATTTGAACGGTAATATCTGATAGTTTAATAGAACCTGATAATCTCTTGCCGGTCTCTTTGCCGTCTTTAAAAAATAGAAGTGTAGGACTGCCGGAAACTCCGAGTTCTCCCGCTAGTTCTCGATTCTGTTGTCTGAATATTTTAAAAAACTTTATTTGATCGTTAAATATCTCTGAGAGTGTTTCAAATTTAGTTGCTAAAGCGTCACATGGGGGGCATTCTGTAGAATAAAAGTCTATAATAACATTTTTACCATTAAGCACATCTTTTTCAAAGTCCTTATGATCTATCTCCCGAATGTTTTTATTCATAATTGTTCTCCTTTGATCTCATTATTAAAATAAACTTTTGTACCAAGTCCGGTCAATTCTTTAATTGGCCTGCAGTCGGTAGAGAAGATTGTTTTATTTTTATTTTTTGCGACCGACCCGCAGCCGCCTCCACATATAAGTGCAACGGAACAGTTCTTACATTCATTTATTGTTGTAATATCTCTTTGTTGCCAATCATTTATTATTTCTGTGTTATGTGATGTTTCAGGATAAAAAGTCCCCAGTTCTTCACCTTTCTTACCGACTGTTGCCGTGCATGAATAAATAGTACCGTAGAGATCAAAAGCCCATTCATTCTTACACGCCGGACATCCGTCAAAAACTGCCTCCGGTAATACACCGTTTTCTTTTAAGTGTTTCATAACACCGAATGGCGGCTTATAGAATTCCAATATATGAGGAAACTCATTAATTAGCTGATATAGTTTATTATTAATCTCTATTCTTGAATATAACGAGTCGTTATATGAGCATGTATGCAGATCGTAATTTCTTCCGACTTGAGTCTTAAACAATCGTTTGTTTTTTGTCCAATTTTTATCTATTGCAAATTGCGCCAGATCAGGAAGTGCGTCGATATTATCTTTATCTGCAACCATTCTAAGATTGACCGGGATGAAATTTTTTAATAAGAGATCAACTCCTTTGGCAATCTTATCAAATGTAGGTTGTCCCCCTTTTAACGGCCTTCTTTTATTATGTGCGTCTGCTGTTCCGTCAAGTGTAACCTGAACCTCTCTGATGCGTGCTTTTTTTATAAGATCAATGTATTCTTCTATATTATATCCGTTCGTTACAATTGATAGATCAATTTCGTGTAAATTAGATTTTTCAATAATATAAGATATTGTAGTTTTTGCTTTCGCGGTATTTAAAAGGGGTTCGCCTCCAAAAATTGTGATATATTTCTTTCTATATGCAAAATATTTCAAGATATAATCGAAAAAACCGTCAATTACATCATTTGTGCAAAAATCAGAATCATTGACAAATTCTGATTGAAAACAGTAAGAACATTTAAAATTACAGTTATAAGTCGGTACAAAAAAAAGTTGAACCTCATCGTTTTTTTGTAGGAATTTAAATCTTTTATATTTCTCCTCAAAAACCGCTTTTTCTTCATTTTCAGAATTAGTATCAGTTTGATCGATTAGTTCCTGATATTCATTCTTATCTAAAATGTCTGCTGTACCGTGAAGAAGGTTTACAGATATGTATTTATCAGAATCTTCTATCGGCGATATAATATTGTGCCTTGAAATCTTCATAGCGTACTTCCTTAATTTTAATAATATTTCTGCCGGTAAATTTATTAAATGAACCGGCAGAAAAAATCAATCGTGGCAGCCAACCGTTGTTGTTGACTGTTTTGCACAGCACTGAGCCTCTTTAGAAACTTCAGTTGCCGGCTTTTTAATAAGAGACACCATGTTTACCCCCTTTTTGTACCTTTTATCGTAAAACTAATAAGTGTTGATTGCTCTTTGTTGTAAGGTTCAGATTCATTTAATATTGCAATATCAAAAAAGCCCGCATTATTAAGCGTGTCTATGTATTCTTTTTTGGTAACGGCTCCTGCCCAACATTGGGATACAAGTGCAGGATCGTTTTTGTATTTATCTTCGATAATATTTATCGAATAAATATCACTTATTGTAAATATACCGCCTTTTTTTAGAATTCTATTAATCTCCTTCCATGCCTTAAGTTTGTCAGAGGCATGATTAATTACGCAATTAGAAGTTATATAGTCGATAGAATTGTTGTTAAGCGGTATGTCGGTGAGATCAGCTTTTATGACTTTGATATTATTATATTTTTGTGTGTTTTCTATTGCTTTCTCTACCATTTTGTCTGTAATGTCAATCCCATATACAAACCCGTTGTTTCCTGTTATTCCGCTTAAGTAAATAAGGTCTTTGCCGGTGCCGCAACCGAGATCGACACATATGTGTCCATTTTTTATAAGCTCAGGAATAACAGCTTTACCGCATGAAAGATTTATCGTATTATCGGCTATTTTTGAATATCTGTTGTTAATTTCTGCAGTATTCTTATCCACAATTTGATCCTTAAATTATAATATTGAAGCAAGTTTCTTTATTGCTTCCTCTATCATTGAATATTCATCAGGATTTAGCCGTTTTTTAATTGTATCTTCACATTGTTCTTTTTTTAATCTTATTGATTGTATCAGTGTTGATCCTGCGTCAGTCAAATAAATCATTGAATTTCTTCTGTCGTTTGTATCATCTTTTTTATTTAACAGGTTTGTTTCTGTCATTTTGTTAATCACCCTTGATGCCCTTGAGACCGATAGATTTTCAATAACAGCAAAGTCTTTGAGGTTTATACCTTCATTGTTGTTAATCGTTTCTAATGTCTGAATCTCTCTTAATGATAATTTTAATTTGTCGGGAATAATATCACTTTGCTTACAGAATGTTTTTATTCTTATAATATCATCAATGATCATTTTTATTTCCTGATAAGTTGCTAATAGCAAGTAATTTAATCAAGAATCTTGAAAAAGTCAAGAGTAAAGTTTAAGTGGGAGGGAATTATATCATATTTAATTAAATTATTTTATGTGTAATGATTTGTTGACACTCAAAATGAATTATACAATCAATACTTTAAAAAAAAAGTCACAGAGCGGTGTATGAGAAAAGGCCTTTCTTAAGTAGCTGTCTTACTGTTTTTCATTCAGATTAGCTGTACTAATGACCGGTCATTGGGGATGGGAAGTTATTAATCTATATTTGCTGAATTAATTGAATTTGTTGCTATTTTGTTTTATATTTATTTAAATACGGATAGAGGATTTGTACAAGTTTTTTAAAAAACCGGAGTTATATATGTATTTATTGAGAATCTGTTTAATAATTTTGATACTATTTCAGTTTTCATGTATTAATCACCATAAAAGTAATTATTCTTTTGAATTAAATTCGGTTAGAATGGCAAATCATATACCGGTGATTGGCAGTAATTGGCAGAGAAAGTCAACGGTGTATTTTAGTCCTCCGGATAATTACTCAACCTCTCTAACTCTTACTTGCTTCAGCCGTGTTCCCGTAAGCACCGCGGTTTACACGGTAGCCGTTAGGTAAAGGTTCCAAAGAGTAGCTGTCTGACGGTTTGCCGGCATCGATCGCCGGGCTTGTATCTGAATCTGTCGTCCAGCTTTCCGTATTATCATCCCATCGTCCGGTAATCGATCTCAGGTGGTAGTCATCATTTGTGTTGTCCGCAAATAACGGGTCAAGCTTGTCGCTGTATGTGATGTTGAATGTTCCGTTTCCTGAATATCCGTTATTATAGGTTGAATAGCTTATCGTGAGACTTGAAGTACGGTCTTCGGTATTACTGACAACAAAATCCGTTGCGTTAGATCCTGAGTGGTTGTTATAAAAAATTGAGTTTCGTAAATACACATATGAACCGCCTTCAACAACAACAGCATTTCCTGATGCTCCGTCAAAGCCGGTGTTGTCTGCAATAGTGATGTTTATTCCTTCTGTTCTTGCATTTGCCGTTCCCCTTAACCCGTCAACATACAAAGGTCCGTTCCTGTCGGCATCATTCGTTGTATTTTTATATATCAGCTCATTTTTCATTCTTACATTTGCCCCTTCATCGATAAATAGACCTGACCCCATAGTCGGAGCCATATTGCCATAGTAAACATTACCAGATAACTCTATATAGATATCATCCGTAAAACCTGTGAATTGGTTGCCGTTAATAAAAAGTCCACCGCCCCAACCCCAGTCTTCTAAGATTCTATTGTTTCTGAAAATATTATTTTTGATTATCCCTTTATAAGCGTGTATTGCGGTCCCCGCTCCGTGATCAGAGTATATTTCATTGTTTTCGATAATATTGTTCTCGACTGTGATGGAGTATTCTGTCGTGTAGAATGATATGTTCAATCCGCCCGCTTTTGTTGCTCTATTACTACTGATTCTGTTATTGGAAACAACAGCTATCATATCGGAGATATTTATACCGCCTCCAAGCAGATTATCTACTTCAGGTGTGTTGTTATTATCAATAATATTATTGGATACTCTTGCTAGAGCTATTCCGCCGTTACCGCTGTTTACAAGGTTAACCCCTCTTTTGCCTCCGGTAATAGTAAAACCGTCTATCTCAACAACCTGATAATCTGTTGATCCGCCGTTATAAAGAAACTCTATTACTGGCGATGTGTTTGAACCGGTTATGATGGTCGGATATAGTTCGTAATCTCGCACTCCAAAATCTCCGGATTGATAACCTCCGTATAATAAGACGCCCAGATCGGGTTTTAAACATAGATTTTCATTATAATTGCCCTCTGCAACCTTGATTGTATCTCCTGAGTCGGCATTGTCAATCCCATCCTGTATGGTTTTAAAAGGTCTTGCTTCAGTTCCGTCGGAGTCATCACCTGAGTAACTAAGATCAACAAATATTGTATTGGTACTTATCTCGAAAACAGTAATTTTTTTTGAGACTGTCCGGCTTGCACCGGAGCTTCTTTTTACTGTAACAGTAATATTGTATATTCCTTTTTTATCAAAAGTTATTGTCATTGATTTGTTATCGACCGGTGTAATATCTGCAGTTGAGTCTTCCGGTTTCGATTTGATTAACCATGATACTGAAATATCGTTGTAGTTGTTTTGATTATCTGCCGTGAAAGTAAGTGTTTCTCCTGTTAATGCAGTCTCATTTGAAACAATTATTACTGATAATAATTCGGAGTCTGTTTTCGGCTTATCAGTGATGTTATTACAAGTGATAAAAAAAGCAGTGATAATCAAAGTCACAAATAATAGGCAGGTTTTTTTCATAATTTATACCTTGCTGTTTCATTTTCGAGATATTGAACAATCTCAATACTTTTTTTGCTCATTTCAGAAAGAGACGCGGCTTCATTAACTATATCGTTAAGCCGTTCATGAAGTGAGCTAACTGCATGAGAGTTTTCATCCTGTTCAGAAATAAGTAAACTCATTGCATCTTCAATGCTATCCGAATTGTCGGACATTTCTAAGGATTTGTCATTTACATCCATAGATATTTTAACTAGTTCATTATGAACCGATAAGATCCGTTTAGAGTCATTATTCAGTGTTTCAATGTCATCAATTAAAACAGAAATATCAGCTGTAAAAGAGATAATTTTTTTGAAAACCTCACTTAAAGAGAGCTCTGTTGCAGTAGATAGATCAAATAGAATCTGCATTCCTGATATTGAGTTTACAAGTTGTTTTGATATATCGCCGGTATGTTGCGCGGTAGTTTCGGCAAGTTTCTTTATTTCATCGGCAACTACGGCAAATCCCTTGCCTGAGTTGCCCGCATGAGCCGCCTCGATAGCCGCATTTAAACTAAGCATGTCTGTTTTATCGGTAATATCATTAATTATTTTTACGAGGGCTATACTTGATTTTGTACTTTCTGAGAGATTGCCGACCATCTCTGTAAGCGCTGTCAAATTATCATTTTCTTTTGAAATCTCTGCTGAAAGGTTAGATATTTCGTCTTTGACACTCATTGTTTTGTTTACGGCAGTATTTATTGAATTAATCGTATGTTCTATAATCGAGGAGGATTCAGTGAGAATATCCGATTGTAGTTTTATTGACTCACCTACATTGAAAGAAGAATTGTTGATCTCATTTTTCGCATCATTAACAGAGTCAACCTGTTTGACAAGATTGTTTGTGTTATTATTTAATGACTCCAAACTTATCTGCATATTTCTGACTGCCTCAAATATCATCTCACAACTTGATGATACCGTAAGGATATTTTCTCTGTTTAATGCGATCTGTTTCTTAAAGTTGGTAACTGATCCGTTAAAACTTGATTGGAGTGCAAGAAGTGATTCTGATAATGTGCCGATCTCATCTTTTCTTTTACGGAGATTGGTAGGTAACTCTTGTGAGAGGTCTCCATTAGAAAGATAATATACAAATTCGCCGAAAGACTTGAATGGTTTTGTAATATTTGCACTAAGGATAAAAAGTATTGGTAAAATTATTATATTTACAATTAAAAAAATTATAAGAAGTCTTAATGCAAATTTGTTTAGAATTGATTGCACTTGATTAATTGATATGTCTATACCCAATAGTCCGTCAAAATTGCCGTTAATTGTAGATTGGTGCATATGCACTTATTGTGTTTCCCCATTCATCCTCAACAAAATCCTTCTCTATTGCAACTTCATCGAATCCGTCAATTATTTCAAGGATCAGATCGCTCGGTTCATCATAAACATCTCCCGGATATGACAGGGTTTCTTCATCAGTCTCTGCATCACCTATAAAAACAATACTGTTATCAGAAATCCTTCTAAGTGTGTAGATATATATTACATCATTGCATTTAAGTTTTAATTCTCTAAGATACTCAACAACAAGGTTGTAATGATCTGATAAATAATCTTCTTCTCCATTAATAGAAGAATGGTCATCAGCCGGGAAACCCATTATGCCTATTTCGGCATAGTCAGTGAGTCTTGATTTGATATCGTTAAATAGTTGTGATTTTGTATAAATGTATGAGGAGACAATTATCAAACCGGAGCCGGTAATCCAGATCATCATAAAACTAAGGATGATTTTTTTTGTAATAGTTAATTTTATCAAGATTAGTACCTTTGTCATTATACAAATAATAACCTAAGATTATCTTAATTATTCTCCGGCATATTGTCAAGCTTATTTTATTTTTGCTTTTATGCCGGGGACAGACTATGCATGTCTATTCATGAGCAGAATAATCATCTCAGCAAGCATAGGTTGTTCCAAATAAAATATTTTAATTTTCTCAGCCATTTTTGTAAATACTTTGGCAATAAAAATCGTTTATAATAAGAAGAAAATAAAAAATAATAAGGACACGCCATGAAAAAAAACACAGAAAAAGAATTAAACAGTACATATTTTGTTAAATCAAGAATGATTCCTGAGACAGCAGAACTACTTAGCTCAAAAGAAACACAATATATGTTTATGGAAATTTTAGAAGAAGCAAAGATCAGATTCAGAATAACAATTAGAAATTTAATCATTCTTAAAGATGAGTTTCAAATAGTAATTCAAACTATCGGTAAAACAGATATATCGGAAGTTATGAAGTGGGTTAAACAGAAGTTCTCAATCAGGTTTAATAAGAGATTTAACCGAAGCGGAACAATCTGGAACAGTAGATTAAAAAAAAATAAATTAGCCACTATTGACAAAGACTTCCTTTAATGGTAGATATTTATCCAAAATGAATCCGGAACAATCAATGGCAAAACAAACTCATAATTATGATGAATCCAAAATAAAGTCACTTTCTTCGCTTGAACATATCAGGCTTAGGAGCGGTATGTATATCGGCCGCCTCGGAGACGGTTCAAATTACGATGACGGCATATATATTCTATTGAAAGAGGTAATAGATAACGCCATTGATGAATATATAATGGGTTTTGGTGATAAAGTACTTATAGAAAAAAACGGTAATACAATTACTGTAAGAGATTACGGTCGAGGTATTCCTCCGGGGAAGCTCGTAGAATGTGTATCTAAGATCAATACAGGAGCAAAGTACAGTGATGATGTATTTCAATTCTCGGTAGGGTTGAATGGTGTTGGTACAAAAGCGGTTAATGCACTTTCTGAAACCTTTACTGCTGCAACCTTCCGCTCTAAAGAGTGCACAATTGCCGGTTTCGAAAAAGGTGTGATAAAGGGGCAACAGACCAAAAAGGATGATAAAGAGGATGGAACACTTATCAGATTTACTCCTGATGGTGAGATATTCGGCACATATGAGTTTTTAGATGAACATATAGAAAAACGCCTTTGGCATTATGCATATCTTAATGCCGGACTGAAGATTTACTATAACAGAAAACTTTTCTATTCTGATAACGGTCTGATGGATCTTTTAAGGTCGGAAGTTCAGGAGGAAAATATTTATGATATTATCCATTGTAAAGGTGATAAATTTGAGTTTGCATTCTGTCATACGGCAAGTTATGGTGAGACATATTTTTCTTTTGTAAACGGTCAGCACACCGCAGATGGCGGTACCCATCAGTCAGCTTTCCGTGAAGGTTTATTGAAAGGGATTAACGAGTTCGCCGGTAAGAATTTTAACAGTATAGATGTTAGAGAGGGTATGCTCGGGGCAATTGCAATTAAACTTAAAGACCCGATTTTTGAATCCCAGACGAAAAATAAACTCGGCAATCTTGAGTTAAAAAGTGAGCTTGCAGCTAAAGTTAAAGAAGCGATAGTAATATTCTTAAACCGTAATCAGACAGCCGCTAATAATATACTCGAGAAGATAAAATTCAATGAGAAACTCAGAGTCGAACTTCAGCAGGTTCAAAAAGAAGCTAAAGAAAAGTCTAGAAAGATATCCTTAAATATTCCAAAGCTTAAAGACTGCAAACATCATTACAGCGATAACCATCTGCAGAGTGAGAATACTATGATATTTCTTACCGAAGGTCAATCAGCTTCGGGTAGTATGGTTTCTGCAAGGGATGTGATGACTCAGGCAATATACTCCCTCCGCGGAAAGCCATTGAATGTTTATGGACTAAAAAAAGATACAGTCTATCGTAATGAAGAGTTGTTCAATCTGATGAAAGCATTGGGTATAGAAGATGGTCTTGAAGGGTTAAGATACAATAAGATTGTTATTTCAACTGATTCGGATGTTGACGGGTTGCATATCCGTAATCTTCTGATAACTTATTTTCTTGTTTTCTTTGAACCGATAGTTGTTTCCGGCCATCTGTATATTCTTGAAACTCCACTATTCAGAGTCAGAAATAAAAAAGAGACCATCTATTGCTATAACGAATCTGAAAGGGACAAAGCCGTTAAGAAACTCGGCACAGCATCATTAGAGATTACCCGTTTTAAAGGATTGGGTGAGATATCGCCGAGAGAATTCAGTCAGTTTATCGGTAAGGATATCAGACTTATCAATGTTAGGGTAGATCATCTCGGGGAAATAAAAAAGTCGCTTGATTTTTTTATGGGTAAAAACACCCCGCAAAGAAAACAATATATTATGCAAAATCTAATATAATACGGAAAAAACTATGTCATATATCAAGAAATTAATGGAAATGAATTTTATAGAATATGCGTCTTATGTTATTAAGGATAGGGCTATTCCGGATATTAATGACGGATTGAAGCCTGTTCAGAGGCGTATCTTGCACTCATTATATGAGCTTGATGACGGCAAGTTTAATAAGGTAGCGAATATTGTCGGTAACACTATGAAATACCATCCGCACGGGGATGCTTCTATATTTTCGTCACTTGTTAATCTCGCAAATAAAGAGTTGTTCCTTGATACACAGGGGAATTTCGGTAATATTCTTACCGGTGATGAAGCGTCAGCAGCCCGTTATATCGAGTGTAGATTAAGCCCGCTTGCTAAAGAGGTTATGTTCAATCCTGAGATCACCGAGTTTTTTGATTCGTATGACGGCCGTAATAAAGAACCTTATACACTTCCTGCAAAAATTCCCGTTTTATTAATGATGGGTGCAGAGGGGATTGCAGTCGGTATGTCAACAAAAATATTGCCGCACAATTTCAGAGAACTGCTTGAAGCTCAGATTAAAATACTTAACAATGAAAATTTTGAGTTGTACCCGGATTTTCAGCAGGGCGGTGTTATCGATGTCACTGACTATAATAAGGGCAACGGTAAGATTATTAATAGAGCAGTTATCGACACGGTAGATTCAAAGACGCTGGTAATAAGGGAACTTCCCTATGGCGTAACTACCGAGTCAATGATCGACTCTATTCAGCAGGCAGTTAAAAAAGGCACATTAAAGGTAAATGCTATTAATGATTTTACAGCCGAAAAAGTTGAGATAGAGATAACTCTGATGCGCGGTGAGAATGCAAATGATGTTATTGACGCTTTATATGCCTATACAGACTGTGAGGTGTCTAACAGTATCAATCTAATAACGATTATGGATGGTAAGCCATGTGAACTTTCGGTAGATGAGGTTTTAAGATACAATACAGTAAAACTTGAGAATGATCTGAAACGGGAACTTGAGATAGAGCAGGAAAAATTAAAACAAAAACTCCATGATCTTACCTTAGAACAGATATTCATTGAGAACAGGATTTACAAGTCTATTGAAGAATTGACGAGCTACAATGATATTATTGAAACTGTTATGCTCAAGATGAATCAGTATAAGGATTTGTTTATAAGGGAATTAACCGGTGATGACATAGAAAGGCTCCTTCAAATCAGGATTAAAAGGATATCAATGTTTGATATCCTGAATTATAAGAAACAGATTGATGATATCGTTCGCGCAGAGAAGCAGGTTACAGTTAAATTGAAGAATATGAAGAAGACCACGATCAACTATATCGAGGCGCTTTTAGAAAAATATGCTAAAAACTTTAAACGAAAAACAGTTATTAAGAAGATCAATAGAATGGACATAAAAGAGGTTGCTGTCCCTGATGTTAAGGTTTTTTTCGATCAACAAACCGGGTATTTCGGAAAAGATGTTAGAACCGGAAAGGTTTTTAATGTAAACCCTCATGAGAAATTTATAGTTTTTAATAAAAGCTGTTCGTTTAGAGTTGTACCGATTGAAGGAAAGATATTTGTTGATATTGATGTGTTATTTATTGATATATTTGATCCTGAGCGGGAATACTCAATTATTTATACAGAAACAAAAACAAAGTTGAGCTTTGTCAAAAAATTCAAGGTTACCAAATTTATAGCTAATAAGTTATACCCATTATGTCCTACCGGTAAGGGTGAGATTGATTATTTTACGATAAACTCTAAGGATAGAGTAGTAATAAACTACAAAAAGAAACCAAAACAAAAGATCAATAAAGAGGAGTTCTCTTTCAAAGATGTCGAATTAAAAGGTGTATCCGTAAAAGGTAACCGGGTTTCAACAAAAGAGGTTGAGAGCATAGTTAAGAAATAATTTGAAGTCCCTAGTCAAAATTGATTCGATATATCATTCCGAAAGAGATCTTATATGCCAGTCCGAGGTCCCTTCCAAGATAAATTAGATTGTTATAACCGCCTATCCACATATTAGTGTAATATCTTGCTATATGCGCCATAATTGTAGTGTCAATATATATGCCGATATTTTCGCTAAAGAAATAAGCATAATAGAAATATAAACTGACCGGAATTATAATTGAGTTAAGGTCCAATAAGTTTGAACCGTCTTTTTGTATGGTAATCATATACGGCGATAATATTGATAACCCGATCTCAAAGATATGCGGTATTTTCTCGGGTGTGTATCCGAAATAAAACCCTAATCCGCCGGTAGTCTGTCTTATAGTTATTTCTCGATAATGTCCATTACTTTCCATCTCACCATACTTAGAATACTCTGCATAATAGAATTCCGCGCTCCACTTAAATGTGAAATCACCTGTATTAAATAAATATCCTGTTCTCGTGTGAGTAGATAGAAACATACCGTTAGTTCTAATATTTAAAGGAATTTGGCTTGATATAAAAAATCCATGAAAAGCATTACCCCTCTTAACCATTATGCTCATTTTAATATCAAACATAACAGCAGATAAATAGCTGTTACTGAGAGATGATATGTCAAAGTGTGCGTTTTCATCAAAATCATTCATTTCAATATTTTCATCAATATTAAAGTAACTTTTATCGAGCATCATAAAACCGCAACCGCCATAAATAATTCCGGCTGAGAGATTAAGCTGATACTCAATACCTTGATTTGTAATAGACTCGGCTTGCTTAACCATATCCTTTCCATGCTGAATTATATCCAATTCCGTAAAAAAAACTCTGTTAATCTCATTGTTTAGTTCTTCTGCAATCTCTCTTATGACTATGTAGAATGTATCATCCGGTTTAACAACTTTACGGATATTAATTTTCATTGTTTCGGTTGCAATATCGTAACATCTGATTGTAAGATATACATCTCCATCATTTACTACAAAATATCCGTTTAACAATATCTCATAAAAGTTCCTATATGCCCAACTAAACATATCATTTTTGTCTTGATCTGATATACTGAGGTCTTTTTCGTATTTTATATTGTAAATATTGCCGTCAAGAAAACTTTGAATGGTATCGTTAAACATAACCTTGATGTAATCATATCTATCTTCTGCGGTAAGATTATCTATCTCTTGAACAATCATATTTAGTTTAGAGAATGCCGGCGTGATCTGTAATACTATAATAAGCATAAGCAATATAATTTTCATTCTCATAATTCTCTTCTCCCGAAGTGCCAACCTATTGAAATAGTAGCAATTGTGGTATTGAGATTAAATCTGTTATAACTGCTGCTGCTTGTTTCTGAAACAGTAGATGTAGCAATACCGAGGTTAATAAATAAATTTTCGGTGAGAAAATAACTTATGTATATAGCAGAATTCATGTTTGTAAGTCCGAGAAATTCCACACTATCTAAGAATAAACCTAAATAGCCGTCTATTCTTAACATCTTAAATGGTCTGTAAGAAAGCCCGAGGTATCCGCCGAAAAACAGATAATCATTTATCTTTTCATCATAAATACTAACCTGTCCCCCGTGATCGGTCATCTGTTCACCAATATAGAGTCTGACAAACATTCTGTTGTAATGTACGCCTGCACCCAAACTGAATCTGATTGTATCATAAAAAAACCATCCGCCGAATATTAGACTTGAAATAACCGTGGGGGTGAACCATTCACCGCCATAAGGGGTTTTTAGAATACCAGGAGCGAAGTAGTTGATTAGTTCAATATCAAGATTAATGAATTTAATTCCAATATTTAGAGAGAAAGCAGGGGAGGCACTGAAATTTGAAGTATTGGATGTGCTTTTCATAGAAAAGCCGATACCTGATGAAATGTTAAAGTTAAAGCCCTCAAAACCGTAGTAAACATGCCTTGCGTAGTTTTTAAGTTCAACAAATTCACTATCTTCAATTTTGGGAAATATAGTTAGAATATCGTTCTTGATCAGCGGCAGTGTTTCTGCAAGTTTGTCGATTAAATCAAATCTGTCGAGAGAGTAAGTCCGAATCGTAACTGAGCTGTCATAATACGAATAAAATGACAATTCAAGACGATATTGTGTCAATAGTGTTTCGGTTTTAATCAGAACAACTCCGGATGCATCTGTTTTTACATGAAAGAATGACATATTCTCAAGGTCAGACGGATCGTTCAACAGATATGCAAAATTTCTCCAAACCCTTTCTTTTACAAAAAGAATTTCGCCGTTTGTGTTCATCTCATCTAACAGACCATTAATCTCATTGGTTATATATCTCTCATTAGTGTCATTTTCATTAAGAATATAAGGATTAACAAAAACTATTTTGTGGGGGGTAAGAGATTGAATACTTATTATACCGTTAAAAAGAACAGTAAAAATTATAATAATATTTTGAGTTAAGCGCATAGATATATAATAAACCGTTTATCGTTTTTTTTCAATAAAATTATGATTTTTTTTAAATCTTGTATTTTATCTGATAATTTTTAAAATTAACTATACAAAAATATTTTTTAGTAATATTATTTGTTTTATGGGAATAAACACTAACTTAGCAGATGTTAAGCCGGATATTATAATAAACTACGATCTTTCTGAGATTGAATCCGAAACCGGCGTTGTTTATGTCAGACCGGAATCAAATGAGGTCAACTACGAAAAAGCGATTCTGAAAGGTGTGATGCCTTCAGCAGATGTTATTTATATGGCTAATCTTAACGGGGCACTTTTTATCAAAGACGCATTGATTGTTGAGCATAATGCTTGTCAATACCGTTTTGCTATATTCGGTAAAGAAGAGATGATCCGTTATAGAGAGATGGCAGAGGCTTTTGAGAATCATTTTAATGTTGATTTTAATAAGGCAAAGATAGTCGGTTCGTTCGAAGCAATATTGACATTGAATATATCAAGCGATGAACTTTTTAATACTATTGTTCCAAATGACAGGTTTCTTTATCTTTATGGTCAAACTATTAAGAGGGTGGGGGATGTTTTTGTAATTAATTATGATCTGCCTGCGATTATAAGCAGATACACACCAACGGCAAATATTTTTGTTATAGTATTAAGATCAAAAGAAAAAAACTTCAATTTTAAGGGGTTAAGTCAGTCTATTACCAAAATGATACAGACTACGGATTATTACGACCTTCTTGATGATAATATCAAAAAAAACATGCTTCCTGATGAAATGATCAGACGGATATATCATATTTCAAGAAATCACTTTATGGCTATGTGTGATATGCTTGACTTTGTTTTTTATTCAAACTCGGATCAGATATCACCGAATCAAACAACTCTCGGACATAAATTAATAGAAAAAGGAATAACCGGGCAACATATAATCCATATTAAAGAGTATCCAATTAAACATGTGATTATTAATGGAGAAAGAAAACTTATCTATCTGAACGATCTCCCGGCTTCTATGAGTATAGATGAAACAGTTGATTTGATCAAAAGTATAGAAGGACTTGAGACTTATTAAAGCGCACTTCTAATCTATCAAAACGGCAATGCAAATGCATAAAATCTTATCCGGTTTCTATTTATCACTTGAATTGCATCTGCTCTACTGATACTTCTACGCGGTCTGGGGTGAGCAGGTGCATCACCTATTAAGAAAGCTAACCTTTGTTCTGCAGTAAAACTCATTTTGTCAAGTTCGCAAATCGCTTCATTTACCGCCTCGGGCACATCACCGCCTCCATCTGCGTGAAGATTTCTAATGTAATAATCCTGAGATTCGGTGTCATCTGTAAGATCCATTCTTCTTGTTACAAAGAAATCACCATAATCTTTGTATATTATGATTCCGATTTTTGTGATTGGTGATATCGCCCTGATTCTGCTTCTCAGCCGGCTGAATTCTCTTATTAAAACAGGTATTTCATCACTCATTGAGAGTGTTGTGTCTATGATAAATACAACATCAGTAGATAGAGCTGTGTTTATTTTTGATGGGATTATATTATCTAAGAGATCTCTAAAGCCGTCTTCGTTGATTACTATTAGTTCTCCGTTATCGATATTATCGATTATATTCTTGTAGTCATCACTTATGCCGGGTCTGTAAATAGTTTGATTTACACTTAATATTAGGTCAATCCATTGGTCGGCAAACTCTCCCGAGTGATCGCCGTATTTTTTGGAAAAAAGTCTAAGGTTGATTCTGACGCCGGGCGCAATCCTGATTATACCTTGACGCGTCCAACTGTAACCGTAAATGACCTTTTCCGGTAAAAAAAAATAAAATGATTCGCCGATTACCGGATGAATTTCAGGTGTACTGTCTATCAGAAAAAATGTATCGTATTCTGTTTGGAGGACTTCTCCATCAAGGACTTTAAGTTCATTACCGTTTGCTTGATAGAAAATTTCCGTTCTAAGTGAATAAGTTGTCTTGCGGAATGTCGGGTCCCGTTGCGAATCTGTTAAAAGAATAGATTCAATTCCGGCGAGTTTACGAATATGGAGGTCGTATCCTGTGTCTGCCCGTGTAAAATATATATCCGAGGGTTGTATGGCAGGTATTACGGCTTCTATCTGAAATGTTATAACTAATAAAAGAATCAGATAAACTTGTTTCATATAAATAATATCGGATTTTTAATAAATCACTT
Organism: uncultured Spirochaetales bacterium; assembly: GCA_964608985.1. Taxonomy (GTDB): domain Bacteria; phylum Spirochaetota; class GWE2-31-10; order GWE2-31-10; family CAYYKD01; genus CAYYKD01. The sequence goes on along the minus strand of CAZSQU010000015.1, from coordinate 7,540 downwards.
TAGTACCGGTATTTAGAAGTGTCTTTGAACTACTTTTCAAATTGAAAATAGAAAAATTGATAAAGCATTTTCTATTTTTTAGAATTCTACACATATTCGTAATTACGATTTTGAGATATAGAATAAATATGATTGCAAATAAATTGAATTAATTATATAATCCAATTTTAACCTGCGGGTTGTTGGGTTTTTGATCTATCATATTTATTATTAAGGTAAGCAATGTTTAGTATTAAAACACCGGAAATTGAAGAAATAACTGTAGATAAGCCGGAAGATCTTGTTATCTATCACAAAGGCAATACAAAATTTGTAAAAAAAGAGACGAGTTTTGGTATTGTTCTTATGGGGGGCGGACGGAAAGAGTTAAACGCGCTTAGATGGATGATGAAAAAGGCAAACGGCGGAGACCTTGTTATTTTGAACTCAAAAGATTTTGATGATGAATTGACAAATCCCGAGAGTATAACCAATATATTTGCAGGGCTTGGCGGTTTTAATTCTATTAACAATATCGTTGTTGATACACGCGAAAAAGCAAATCATGAATTCGTATATAAAATGATATTGAATGCCGAGGCACTCTGGATTCCGGGTGGCAATCAAACTTCATACTACGAGTTGTGGAATCATACACGATTAGAAGAAGCCGTAAACTATCTTGTAAACGAGAAAAAGATACCCATAGGCGGAACAAGTGCCGGTATGCATAGCATGGGTAAACTGCTTCATACACCTTACGGCGGCAATTCAGTTTTATCTACTGACGCTCTTCTTAATCCATACCTGTCTCCTAAGGAGAAGCCCGGATCAGCCGGCATAACTTTTAGAGATGATTTTTTTAATATACCTTATATGGAGAATATAATTACAGATACACACTGGTCAGAGCGCAATCGTATGGGGCGGTCGATTGTTTTTCTTGCACGGGTTATTGTTGACGGATTTAGAAAACTCAACCAGATAAAACTTATCGCATGTGATGAAGGTGCAGCAGTCTGTATCAATGAGGATGGTAAAGCTCAGGTTTTCGGGTCATTTCCTTCACATAATGATTATGCTTTTTTTATCAAGCCTGAAACATATCCTGATCTTTGTACTTACGATGAGCCTTTAACTTGGAAGAGTCCTGAGGGGGCTTTAACGGTAAATCGTATCCCGGGGTATCCTGACGGCAAATATACATTTAATGTTGCGGATTGGCTTGGTACCGGTGGCGGTGAGCAGATAAAGCTCAATATACATAACGGATATGTAGAGGACATTAATCAGAATAGGATAGATATTCAAACTCCTGATAAGTCAAGGGTATAAATTGGCGACTTATAAGAAACTTAATGATCTTACAGAGATAATTCTTAAAGAAATAAACAATGTAATTGCAGGTATAGAGCGTAGAGTATCAGCGACCTGCATTGTGGCTGACAGTGATCCGTCCAATGTAAGTTATGTGAAGGGGCTTCAAAAGAAAGCTTCACTTTGCGGGGTAAATCTTGAGGTGTTAGAGCTTCCGTCAGATATAAATCCTGAAAAATTTTATGATAATATAAAAAAACTTAATGAAGATAACAACTGCTGCGGAATAATAATTCAGAATCCTATACCCTCACATATTGAAAAACATCGGGTCTTTGAGTTGATTGATTACAGAAAGGACCTCGACGGTATAAGCTATATCAATCAGGGGCGCTTGTTAAACGGCAATCCTTATATGATACCGGCAACAGCATGGGCTGTAGAGGTTACACTTGACTATATCAGTTATATAGAAAAAATTAATCTGTGCGGATTGAATGCCGTAATAGCCGGTCGTTCGGTAACTGTAGGTAAGCCGGCAATGATTCGTTTGTTATCAAAAAACATAACCCCAACTATTGTTCATACCAAAACGCAGGATATTAAAACTATTGCAAGTAATGCCGATATACTTGTTGCCTGTTGCGGTGTAGCCGAGCTTATAGACAGATCGTGGGTAAAACCCGGGGCAATTGTCATCGATGTCGGTATCCATTCCAAACTAACAGATGAGGGGAAGTATAAACTCTGTGGTGATGTTAATGCTCTTTCTGCTTTAGAGAATGCTTTCTATCTGACTGCAGTTCCGGGTGGAGTTGGATCGGTGACTTCAGCATTACTTTTTGCAAATGCTGTTAAGGCGTATTTTAAGATAGTTGAGTCAAAAGAGTATAGTTTCGGGTTTGAAAATAATAAATAGAGATGCGCTAAAGAGACGAATATGCTATTTTGTTTCTTTTTTCTTGGTGTTATTTTGAAGTTCTTGTTTTTCCAGAAGTACTTGCCAAACCTCAATTTGTTTCTTACAAGCTTCAATCTTTTTTTGATCGCCGATAACATTCAGTATTCTGTATAAAGCTTTTTGGAAATCTATAGCTTTTTTAATATCTTCAATCTCTTTTGTACTTAGTTCGAATTTTTCCCGGTAACCGTTAGAGGCATTTGTAAGTTGATTAATTATTAGGGTTAAATGGTTTCTTCGTTCTACATAGCCCGGTGCAGATGGATTATCGAGTTTCTGGTATTTTTTAAAATCAAAGATGTTTTTTGCAACTACTGCAAATCGACCCTGTATTTCTATAAATGACCATTTCCACTTTGTATTCTCACCAAATTCTTCAATAATCAAAGACATACAGTATCCGATTTTTTTCATTAGATTGAGTTTATCAACATCGTTTAGATCAGTTAGTTTATCAAGACTCTCCTGAAGATCGCTGAAAGGCACATCAATAAATTTTGTTACAAGTTTTTCGAGTGCAATAAGAACTTCGTAAAGTTCAAGTCTGGCTTTATCAAGGAAGGCGGAGTTTTTAACATCCATTAAGGATAAGCTTACCTCATTCATTGCACAATAGATAGAGATATTATCAAGGTGATAGCCGATCATTTTAAGACGATATTTCGGTTCATTTTCCTTATCCTGTCCGGCTTTTATACCCAGCGTCCTAATCTCTTTCAAATTGGTTTCAATTTTGGCTTTATATGAGTTGATCAGTCTGGAATACAATTCTCTCTGCTGCTCTGTAACCTTTGCCATAACTATCCTTGATAAATACAATCATAAAATGATTGCTGAACTCAAAATTTAAAACTTTTAAGGTTTCATATTCTATAATCGGTATTTTAATTTAAAAATTAATATTTTATTAAAAATTATAAAAATAATAATAAAATATGTCCGTTTTTTGCTTATAAAAGCTGATATTCAAAGTCAATCAAGTTTGAAGTGAGCCTATCAATTCTTTGCTGTGGTTAAGTGAATTTTCTGTAATGCTGCCCGATAACATCCTTGCCACCTCATTTATTCGCCCGTTTTCATCAAGTTTTGTGATAATAGTATGTGTTCGATTGCCGTCATCACTTTTTGATATGTTGAAATTTGTGTCACCTGAAGCTGCAACCTGAGCAAGATGTGTTATACAGATTATCTGCTTTGATTTGCCGAGATTCTTAAGCATCCTACTGACAGATAAAGCAACTTTACCTCCAATACCTGAGTCTATTTCATCAAATATCATTGTTCCTATAGAGTCGTTCTCCGAGAGAATCGTTTTAAGAGAAAGTATAATTCTGCTGAGTTCACCGCCCGATGCGATTTTTACAAGCTCTTTAAGCGGCTCGCCGATATTCGGGCTTATAAGGAATTCTATTGAATCAATTCCTGACGGACCATATTTAATGTTTTCGCCGTTAAGTTCAATAGTGTCTTCGCCGGTGCTTTTTTCTGTGATAATATTTACTGAAAAAGCTGCCTTATCCATACCGAGGTTTTTAAGAACGACTAGTACTTTTTCTTCCAGTATCGGTTTGTTTAGAAGTCTTTTTTCTCTTAATTGTTGAGCCAGTTCGAGATATTTTTTTTTCAGTCTTTTAATTTCAATGATCGATTCTTCAATCTTCTTGTCAGACATTTTAATCAGATTGAGCTCTCGTTCAGCATTTATGGCGTAATATTTAATTTTTTCTATTGTTTCACCATATTTTCTCTTTAGTTTGTTGATGAATTCACTTCTCTCAATAAGTCTGTCTATATCTCCTACTTTATCATCCATTTTGCCTGATGACCGGATTATTTCTTGTGAGATATCTTCTATTTGATAAAATGTATCAGAAAAGCTGTTTAAAAGTTGATTATAGGATTTATCGAGATCTCCGAGAGCGGTGATCGTGTTTTTAGCAAGTTTAAGTCTTGACATAATGCCCGATGGACCGGTAAAGATTTCTGAGAGTTCAGATAAAGATGAAGTAATTTTTTCTTTATTGGTTAGAATGTTGATCTGTTCATCAAGTTCAATATCTTCGTTTTTTTGGAGTGCGGCACTGTTTATTTCTTCAATCTCGTATTCAAGAAGTTCCATCCGCTTCGCTTTATCAGTATCTGCATTTTGAAGTGTATTAAGATCGTTAATAAACTGTTTTAGTTCTTTATAAACCGAATTCAATTCGTTTTTAAGATTATTTTCCTTTGTAAATGCATCAAAATAGTCAATATGTGTGTTTTTTCTTAAAAGAGAGACACCATCGTGCTGTCCATGAAAATCAAAAAGTCCGTCGGAAACAATCTGTAATTCTTTGCTTGTAACTGGATTGCCGTTTATGTATGAACGGGATTTACCGGAAGCAGTCAGTACCCTCCTAAGTATCAAATCATCATCTTCAATCACTAATCCCGATTCGCTAAGTTGAGCTTTAAGCAATTTTCTTCCTGAAATATCGATTGTACCGCTTAATATCGCCTCATTTTGTCCTGTACGGATCTGACTGACACCTGCGCGTCCCCCAAGTAAAATAGAGAGCGCTTGAATCAGTATAGATTTACCGGAACCGGTCTCACCTGTGATTATATTCAAGCCTCGGTCAAACTCAATTGTAGAATTCTCGATTAAAGCAAAGTTATTGATTGTAAGTTCAGTTAACATTAAACTACCCATCCGAGTTTCAGTTTTAATATCTCAATAAAATTTTTGTTGCCGCGTACAACTTTTATTTTTTTTTGAGATTCGCGAAAAATTACCCTTTGACCGGGTTCAAGATAAACAATCTTTTGTCCGTCGAGTGTGATCTGGCTCTCTGTATAGGCCTCTTCGACCTTAATATATATAGATTCGCCGAAAGGTATGATAAATGGTCTGATGCCGAATGCATGGGGGCAAATCGGACATATTACAAAAGCCTCAAGTTCGGGATGGAGAATCGGTCCGCCTGCGCTCAGGTTGTAAGCTGTAGAACCGGTCGGAGAGCTGACAATCAGCCCATCACCCATAAAATTTAACAGAGAATGTTTTTCGAGGTCAACCTTGAGGTTTATCATACGGGATATACCGGTATGCGATATTACGCCTTCATTAAGGACAGTAAATTTTTGAAGGGTGTTGCCTTCGATTATTACATCGAGGAGTCTTTTGTGATCAAATTCGCATTTGCCCTCAATGAAGTCCACAAATTTTGCCTTTAGGTCAACAATTTCAATTCCGGTATTAAATCCCATCTTACCGCTGATATTTACTCCAAAAACAGGAACTTCAGTTGCCGCAAAAACCCTTGAGGTATATAAAAATGTACCGTCTCCGCCTATAGATACAACTGCGCAAAAGTCGTCCGGTGAAAAACCTTTTTTTACAAGACTATCATAAAGGTCAAAATCTTTACTTGAATAAAAAAAATGTTCACAATTGAAACCATAATAATCGCCAAGTTCTTTCATTAGTACGATAACATTATCTTTGAGTTCTTTTGATTCAAGCCCAACCAGTGCTACTCTTTTCATCTCATACTCCTAAAACATCGAAGCAAGAATTTTTGCAATCAAGTCAACATCATTTGTTTGAAGTGAGGAGTAAAGCGGTATCAGTATAGTTTTAAGGTAAATAAACTCTGTGTTCGGGAAAACGGCTCTGTCATATTTAAGAACATGGTGCAATGGAAAAGGATATGGTTTATCACATTTAACTCCGTTTTTGCGGAAGTATTCTTTAGCATCCTTAAAACCTGAATTCTTTAGAATAACCGGAAAATCCGAGAATATCCTTTCACAAGATGAGTCATGTGTAATAAAATAGTTATTTGACCTTTTTACCGATTCTTCATAGATATGCCCGATTTTTTGGCAAAGTGCCATACGATGATTAAGCGTTTCATCCTGACTAATACCCATTGCCGCTTTAATGTCTGACATGAGTGATTTGTATAACGGTTTATAATCATCAGACAATTCGTCGGTTTCAATTAATTTTTTAAGTACAGTAGTGTAATTGCGGTTCTGTGAAAAGATTGCGGCACTTTCGCCGTTAGAAATTATATTTCTCTTTGAGAATTCGGCAATTGAGTATGCACCGTAGGAAGCTATGTTTTTATCATTAACTTTAGCTCCAAGCACGCTCGATATATCCTGAATTACTGTTGGAACAAGATCAATATATGGTTGCGGATCAAATGTGTATCCAAAATAGTAGTAGAGAATCAGCGCCTTTGTTCTTCCTGTTACTGCGGCTCTTACACCTTCAAGAGATGGCATAAAGCTGTTTTCTTCGAGGTCAATAAGCACCGGAACAGCTTTTCTATGAAGTATTACACTTAAGAAAATCTGCGGTATTAAGGAGGGGAGTATTATTTCATCTCCTTCGCCGATGTTTAAGGCATCAAGTATCATCATAAGTGCGAGTTGAAAAGAATCTATTGCTATGACTTCCTTGACCCCTGTTCTGTTTGATAAACGGGCCTCAAATCTATTGGCAAATTCGCCGTAATCAAGCCGGTCTTCAATCAGTGATGTTAAAACATATTCAAGATCTTTTCTTCTGATGGAAGGCCTGTATAATTCTATAATAGATTTTTTCAAAAAAACACCTCAAATTAAATAAACTTTTTTAATAAAATTAAATTAAGCTCTGCCGGATAACATTAATATTTCTTCCCTGCTGAACAGTTTGTTAATGTCAAGCACTACAAGAAGGGAATCCTCGAGTCTTACAACACCTCTGATATATTCGGCACCGACACCTGAAACCATGTGAGGAGGCGGCTGAAGTTTTTCGGCCGGTACGCTCATTACCCTGTTAACCGCGTCAATTATTATACCAAGCGTCATATCTTCAACATTTACAACGATAATTCCACGCAAAAGTTCTTCTTCTTCCGTAAATGATTTTCTTGTAAATTTAAATCTCTTAATAAGATCAACAACCGGAATGATCTCTCCTCTAAGATTAACAACGCCGTCAACAAATGAAGGGGCGTTAGGAATAGGTGTGATATCCAGAATACGGATTATCTCGCTTACTTCCATTATATCTATACCGTAAAGCTCATCACATATTTTAAAAGTTACAAGAGAAAGTTCGCTACTCATCATTTACCCCTTAAAGTTTGTTTTGTATTATCAAGAAAAATATTTATAAATATACAAACCATAAATATAAAATTTTAATTGCGAATTTTCAAGATATTTCTAAATAATTAAACTAAGTGGGTGCGAATTTATTTTTTGGGTAATTTAAGAAATCATTAGTTTGTGTATTAAAGC
>CAZSQU010000014.1:0-51946 GCA_964608985.1 uncultured Spirochaetales bacterium | reverse complement strand
CATAATCATGATATAGAGAGCTTTTTTAAATGTCTTGTTTTTCAGTGATATCATCCTGTCGAAATAGCGGAGTACAATGGAGAGTGAAATAAGATACCGGGTGAACTAAGCAGTAACGAGTTGATAAGCTTTGGAAATATTATGGTTATTAGTAATGAGGTGTAGATATGAAAGAGTTTATAAGAAAGCTTAATGATCTAAAAAGTTATTATAAAAAAGAGGAATACGGGCATATAGGGGGTAACCTTAATATTCCTGAAAACATTAGATATAATTTGTTAAAAAAAGGATGGTGGAGTGTATACTATTTTGCATCATCTTATAAAACAAATTATGGGTTACATATAACCTCAGATTCAAAATTTGATAGGTGGCCTGTAATCTCTACTTTTGATTACGATAGCACGACAACATTAGCTCCAAACATCGGCTTATTTTACTTTTTCAGATATCTGAAAAACTTAGATGATGTCGAGGTTTTTGATGAGTATATAAACGAGAATGAAAAAATAAAAAAAATCGCTATCCCTTTTCTTGAAGCGGTAAACGGGGCTAAGGAATTTAATTATTTTAATGAGTATTTCACAAATACTTTAAATAGACCTGATAGTGATGAAAAAATTCTTGATAATTATCTTCACTTTTGGAATCGTTATGATAATAGTTATGGGCACCAAATACTAAGAAAGATAATTTCAGATTTTAATGAAGATAAAGTTATTGACTTTAATGAAATAGCATTTGATAAATTGGGGCACTGGAAATCAAGAGTTTTATATATTTTAGTTTATTATGTAAATAAAAAAGAGATAAGCATAAAAAATAATTTAAATGTTGAAAAGTTATTGTGGGAACTTTTTTCAAGTATTAATATATTTGATTGCGAGGAGGTTAATATTAAGAACTTTCCAAATAAAATTGAGACTCCGATATCTGCAATCTGGTACTGTGTTAATGAGTTGGGAACAGATATTGAAAAAAGATCGGATTATATTAAAAATAGTCCGCTTTTTCCTGCTTTAGTAAAAATGAGCGATATTTATAGAAACAATTTTAATTTAAGGTCATACACCGGTGTTGAACATGTTGAAGCTGCGGCTTATTATGACTCCGAACTAAATGATCCTGTTATGTCCTGGAACTGTTTAGTAAATGGGGCATACTGGTCTGGTGTAAATACAAATGAGACTTTATTACCGGCATGGGAAGCAGCAATATATTTGGCCAAAAAGCACGGTTGGGACGATGTATATACCGCCCTAAACGAGCAATATGAGTTTTATAAAGATTTTAAATTACAAAACAGTCTGAACTGAAAACGGGGTAAAATATGATAGAAAGGCATTTATTAGATGATTTTTCAATGTATGCGATTAAAGAATGCTGTATGGATAATTTGGATAGCATTAATGTTATTTTGAATAAAACCATTTCAAATTCGTATTTAGTAGCAAGTCTTCAGGAGATATATTTACAGATGTCAATTCTAGAATTATTTATAAATAATAATAAAGAAAAGTCGTGGGATTATTTAGTTAAGTCAAATAACTGCAACTATACTCTATACAAATTAGCAAACAATATCGGAAAACCCGTTAAAATCGAATCTGAAGGGTTACCACAAATTGAGTTGACCGGTGAGATAAGGAAAACCTATATCCTCCCCTGGGACTTTATAGATCATATAAAATTTGCATTTTTAACAAAAAATAAAGAACAATTAAATAAAATTTTATCTTTTAATACCGATTTGTACGCGCCGAGTGATGTAGGATTGAGTGCAGAGGAGTACCATACAAGATTTGCTAAGACAATTATATCGTTTCTAAAAAAAGACAAACCGGATAACGTACTATTAGAAGATATTATTGATTTTATTAAGTACCTTGAAGACTGGGCAAAAAAGAAAAAAAGAAAATTAGATAAAATGGGTATATATATTGACCTTAATATTTTTAAATCTGTTCTTGAAAACGATAATGATAGAATTAACACTTTAATAGAAAAACAGATTCTCTCACACAAGGAGTATTATAGTATACGGGGTCACGAACCAAATACAGAAGGCTTGTATTCATATAAAGTATCAGGTATGTGCGCATTCCTGACCGATATCGGTTTTAAAATAACTGTCGAATCAGAATATCTGCCGGGATTTTTAATAGACGGAGAGTTTACAAAGGAGAAATTAACATGGCCTATGGTGTAATGCCTTATCTTTTATCTGAAGAAAAACTGAAAGAGATTTACGGTTCAAAAAACAAAGAACTCATCAAAACTTTAATTGATAATAACTCAGAATCACTGGAGGAGTTGGAGGACTTGTTTGATGAAGATCCTGCAGTTTACATAAAAGATTTCGTCAATGGAAAAATTAAACATGAAACGGGCGGTTTATATGTTTATGTGCTTGAAATGATTTTTTCAAATTATGGTGAAATGCTTAATAATGATGAATGGTACCCGACCGATTATTGGGAAACCCTGGATGACTTAACATATAACCAATCCAATTTTAACTTTCCCGATATAGACGATTTTCCGCTCTTCAAAATACTAAAACCCGATAGCATGGAAAATGTTATTAAAAAAATATCGAAGTCAAAAAAAATCCCCGAATCTGCCCGCGAACAGGTCATTGATTGGCTTAAGCAGGGGATCGATACCAATTCCCTTTTGGGGCTTTTTTATTATTAATTAGAATTGTTTAGTCCCCGAATGCAGCGGTTTACAGCGTTTGCTTTTATGCTTTAATACATATACTAATGATTTCTTAAATTACCCAAAAATAAATTCGCACCCCCCCCCGCAACTAGGGTGCAGATTTATTTTTTGGCAAATACCTTAGTGCAAAATAGAATTTTTAAACAAAACAAAAAAATGCGGTACGCATTTTAACCTCTTTAAAGCATTCTCAGTGAAGAATATAGTTTTTGACCTTAACCCGTGTAAATGTCAACTAAAAAATGCACTTTTTTGGGAATCTCAAAATGCTGTTTTTTAGTTTTTTTCCTCCTTCTCGATATGATTCTTTATCCTGTAAGATTTGCCCGTAATGTTGATTACCGTTGAGTGATGAATCAACCTATCAAGGATAGCATTAGCCAAAATAGTATCAGAAAATACTTCACCCCATTTGCTAAAACTTTGATTAGAAGTTACAATTGTTGAGTTTCTCTCATATCTTTTAGCAATCAATTGAAATAATAGATTAGCCCCATTTTTATCTACCGGTAGATATCCGATCTCATCGATGATTAACAATCGGTACTTTGCAAAGTGTTTTAAACGCGTCTCAATACGGTTTTCTTTATGGGCCAGAGATAACTGTGCAATTAAATCATGGCAGGATATAAAATAGACCCCATATTTCTTTAATGCAGCTTCAACACCTAAGCTAACAGCAAGATGTGTCTTGCCGACACCTGAAGAGCCTATCAATAAAACATTCTCATTTTTTTCAATAAATCGTAATGTAGCAAGATCAAGGATTTCACTCTTGTTTATTGAAGGTTGATAGTTAAAGTCAAAATCAGACAACCGTTTTTCAAACGGAAAGTTTGCAATATTAACCCGCATTCTAGATGCTCTAGCCTGCTTAAAATCCAGTTCAACATCTGTTAAATATTTTAACACCTCCAAAGGTGTAATTCCATCCTTTTTAATACTATCAAGATAATCAGAAAGAACATCTTTCATACGATCTAACTTTAAGGCATCCATATTATTCATTACCTGGTTGTATATGCTCATTGGAATGCCTCCTGCCCAATAGATAATAAGTACAACTGGTTTTCTGCTATCTTTTGGATATCATCTTCTGATTTATGCTTAAATACACCTGTCCTCATAATTTCCTTCATGTGATCAGCCATGTAATTCATTACTTGATTAGATATAGAATGTTTTGCGATAATAGTACCATTCAAAACTATTTCAATGGCATTATCTCCGATTGGTACTATTTCAACCTCCTTGCCAATATGAATTGGTGGCACTGAATACCTTTTCGCCTTGTAATTCACTAACGACTCATGTGACACTTTTCTTGTTATCACCTTTCTCGTGTAGCACTCACGAATTGAGTTATCAGGCAAGTTCTGTAATTGTTTCTTTTCAACTCTAATACATTCTGATGGTACAGTTAAAATTGATTGATTCTTTTCGTTATTCAATTCCAGGTTAAATTGTTTAACTATTTCATTTAATTCCTCAAGCGATTCAAACTCTTTATTGTAGACTCTTAATCTTTCGATTAACTTGGCTAAAATCTCCACTTTACCCTTAGTTTGTGGTCTATAGGGTCTGCAGGCAACAACCTTAAAGTTGTATTCTTTCGCAAACAAGACCATTTTTTCGTTAACCTTAACATCATTAAGCTTGGAGTAGGCTCTATCAATTACCGTTGTCATATTATCAAATAAAATCTCTCTGGGTACTCCCCCTGTATATGAAAATGCATGGTCAAGATGATCAAAAAGAGTATCCTGCTTACGATCAAGTGAAAGGGCTATGTATTTAAACCTTGAGTTACCAAGTATGTAAAGGAAAATGTTGATCTTAAACAACTCACCGTTTTTATTAACGAGTGAAAAGTTCTCTTTCCAATCTACTTGAGCTTGTAGTCCCGGCTCTGTTTCAAATCGAAAGACAGCTTCTTTTTGACATTCAAGCCTTTTTTCCTTAATGTATTTTCTTAGCAAACTGTAACTTCCATCATATCCCTTCTTTTTAAGGAAATCATATAGAGAAACAGCTGTTACAGAGTAGTTTTCAACCTTGTCTTTGACAATATCTTCATACGGTTCAAGTTTTTTGTTTAAAGTACGAGGTTTCCTTTCAGGTGTCTGTTTTAAATATCTCTTGACTGTCCTTGGATCACACCCCAAGCTTTCAGCAGTTTTCTTAAAATTAATTTTAATGTTTTCATTCATATGTTTACTAACCTCCTTATAAATATCAATTCTCATTTTTCCTCCATATATCTATGAAGGGTTTAATATATTAATGTCGCATATGCAACATTTTGAGAATCCCATTTTAGTACATATTCAATGTAACATTTACAACCCGCATTATGCACGAAAATTCTACTGGATCTCGTATCTTGCTGATTATCCACGAGTTACTCGATTTTCGATTCTCACATAGTGTTACTATGCTGCGAGTCTCAAATCTTCCTAACTCTAAGCTAATCAACAATCTACTTCGCTTCGCTACGATTATCGTGCATAACTCGCTTTATTATAAACCTGCCAAAAATTAAATTCGCACCCCTGCTGCTACAAAAATTATAAATTTTCTTGATATTAGTTTAATATTTATATAATATGTTTATTGCCATCTAAATGCGGAGATTCTATGAAGAACATACAGATTATTATTTCGGTTTTTTTATATATAATGATTCAAGCAAGTCTTAATGCACAGATAAGAACTCCGGAGCTTGATAAACAGGCAGAAATAATTGAACCTGTTGGTTTTAATCCTTCACGAAGCTATCCACTTTTGGTTATTGTTCCGCCGACTACCATGACAACGAGAAACTATTATAACTATTATTTGCGACATGAGAATTTCGATAATGTTTTAATTATGCTTCTACCGGGTACATACTATTCAGGAGATTATCTTCCAAATTTTGCCGGTTTTGTCGGCTGGTTTAATGAGATGTTTCAAAGAGAGTTTGATAAGGTTTTTAATAACTATAAAATTGACATGAATAAAATTTCAATATGCGGATACTCTCTCGGAGGGGATTTAACATGGGCTTTAAATGCTCTAAATCCTGATCTATTTTGCGGTATTCATGTGGGCGGATCAAGATGTTCTTATCCGGTCTCGGCAAATAACCTTGCAAAAATGAGATCAAGAGGTTTTCGTGCTGCATTCTATATGGGGGGCAGCGATAGTTCGGCAAGAATAAACGGAAATAAAAATGCGAGAGATTTAATGAATAATAGCGGCATTGAGGTTAGATATGAAGAATCTGCCGGTAGTAATCATGAGAATATTGCAGATCAATATTTTACGATTAACCTAAAATGGATAACAGGCACAAACGAATAACACAAAAAGGGTAGGGAAGGATATATGAGTAAGAAATTCCCGAGAAATTTTGGATCACAAGACCCGCTTGATGTAGTTCTTGATCGGGTAAGAAAAGAATATCCAGTTAAGAAATATATACTTAGAGAAGATATTGAGAGCGAGTTATATCCGCAAGCTCAGATTATTTACGGAGAATTGGGAAGCGGAGAGAAATTCAACAACAGTTTATATTCATACATAACATTCTATCAGATATACTTTCATTTAAAAAATCATCTTCTAATTAACAAAAAAATCCAGAATGGCTATAAAGATGAATTTCTCGATGTTTTCTGTGAATATTTTCTTGATAATTATCTTATCTTCAGGGAGATAAGTATTATATTGGAAAAAGTATCCATTGAAAATAAGGAATTTTTCTTTCATGTTTGGTTTGACGGGTATTTTTTTTCTTTTTACGAAAAGCTTTTAAAAGGACATTCTGCAGGCAACAAAAGATTACAACCATATCTCTTTTTTACAATATTACTTTATCATGCCTTGCCGCACATATCTGATGAGTATAAGGGAGTTGTTTTCAGCCATCTGATTGATTTTACCGGTTCAACTGCATCTGACTTTGAGGCAGCTTTACTGATTCTCGATAAACTTAATTTTAAGAAGCCTTTAAAACGAAAAAACTGGTTTGTAATCGCCCGTTTCATGCTTGTTGCATTTGATCTGATAATAGGGGTTGATAAAAACGACAAACCGGTCTTTGATGATTTTGGTATATATAAATGTGTAGAATTTATTAAAATTTTAAGCTCAAAGAATAATTTGATGATCGATCTTATTAAAAATATTGCTAAGAGTCTAAACTATAAATCATAGTTGAGTTTTTTTTAATATTCTGTTATATATGCTCATATTGAGGTTAGTCATGAAGATAAATATAACAAACAAAATATTTTTTAATTTATTGAAACTCGCAGGAATCGGGGAGTGGGTTGTTAACAGTTATTCAGATGATGAAGAATCCGATCAGGAGGCATCTGATTCGTTGGGGTTTCTTTTTGAAAAAGCAAAAGATTATGGCTTAGAAAATCTTGTTATAGTTAATGAGGAAGATAAAACAATAAGTCCTTCACAGGAATATGAAGATATTATATTCCCAATAATTGACAGATACGATGATATTAATTTTATCGATAAACTTGCTATGAATCTCGGCAGCAGGGATTTTATAGAAGAGTTCGGTAGGGATAAGATAGATAAGATGGATGAGCAGGAGATAATTGAGAAGTCCGGAAAGTATATAGAGTCTTATAAACTCGAATTTCTAACAAACGGAATAAAAGGATTGAGACTGCAAAGATAGCGGAGGAATTATTTATGAAAATTGGTTTATTAAACGGCCCCAATCTCAACTTGCTGGGTAGGAGAGAGCCGGGTATTTATGGCAGTGTGACTCTTGATGAAATATACAAAAATCTCCAAAAGATCGCCGATAAAAATGAGATTGTAGCTTTTCAATCTAATATTGAAGGTGAACTAATCAATTTTATCCATCTTGCGGCAGAGAAACAGATAGATTATATTATATTCAACCCCGGTGCATATACCCACACCTCTATTGCTTTAAGAGATGCTATCTCAGGAACAAAAGCTAAGGTTATTGAGGTGCACATTTCCAATATACATACCAGGGAGGAGTTTAGACAAACATCGATGATCGCTCCGGTTGCCATTGGTCAGATAAGCGGATTTGGCGTAGATTCATACAGGATTGCCCTTGATTATATATTGGGGCTTAAAGGATAATATAATGGCAGAGAAGATAATAGGATATCTCGGTCCGCGCGGAACCTTTACACATGAGGCGGCTATAGAGTATTTTGATGAGAATAATAAATTTATCGCTTGTGATAAAATCGCTGATGTATTTCATAATGTAAATGATAATCTTTTTGATTTTGGTGTTGTACCGGTAGAAAACTCGGTAGGCGGAACAATAACTGAAACTATCGATCAGTTTTTTAAAACACAGACAAGGGTTTACGATCAGACGAGTATCTCTATAAAACAAGCTTTGATGTCTTCAAAAACAGATTCTACCATCGAGAAAATTTACGCACACGATCAGTCATTCAGACAGTGTTCTATCTTTATAAGAGAAAACTATCCCAATGCAGAACTCATTGAAGCAACAAGCAATGCTAAAGCGGCAATATCAGCATCGTCAGATCCGAATTCGGCATCAATCGGACCTGAGATATGCGCAAAGGAATACAATCTAAATATTCTTAAATGCCCAATAAACGACCGTAATGATAATGAAACAAAATTCTTCATTATATCAAAGTCAATTCAAGGGGAATTGAAAGATCGTGGAATGATGGTTTTTTCACTTCCCAACAAATCCGGTGCACTTTTCAGGATAATTAAAATATTCAACAATCGCAAAATTAACATGACCAAGATTGAGAGCCGTCCGTCAATGATAAAAAAATGGGAGTATTTTTTTATTGTAGAATATGAGCTGAAAAACATCAAGGACAGGCACGATAGACTAATCAAAGAAGTTCAGCACAAAACAGAATTTTTTAAATTTATCGGCTCATATTGATTATGGAGCCGAAGTAATGCACTTAAACCTCTCAAGTATGATAGAAACTGCTCAGTTTATTGTTAAAAACTACTGTATATCAGGTGAAACGGTAGTTGATGGGACTGTAGGGAACGGTGGTGATACGCTTTTCCTCTCAAAGCTTGTAGGAAACAGCGGAGTGGTTTACGGTTTTGATATTCAAAAAACCGCAATTGATACTACCGAAGCTCTGCTTATCAAAAACGGAATTAACAATGTTACATTATTGTGTACCTCACATGAATTTATAGGAAATGTGATTAATAAGAAGATCGGTGGTGCTATGTTTAATCTCGGCTATCTTCCCGGGGCTGACCGCAGTATAGTTACAAAGCCCGAATCCACCTTATCAGCTCTCCGTCAAACTTTTGATCTGCTGAAAACAGGAGGTGTCGTTACGGTTGTCAGTTACAGGGGGCATCAAGGCGGTGACGATGAATTTAATGTTGTTGCGGAATTTTTTAGAAGTATTGATGAGAAGCAAATTAAGGTAACGCGAATCGATCACTGGAATTCCGTAAAAAAAGCTCCCGTTCTATTTGCCGGTGTTAAGATTGGCGATCTTTAGCTCGCTTATTCAGTAAGTCCTAGTTAAGAAATGTAAATAGGCTAAAATCAAGATTAATTAAACCTAATAACCATTTAAAATATATCAGAGTGATTATTGATCCGCCCCAGAGTAATATTGTGGTTACGATTGCCGGGTCTTTAATAAAAATTTCTTCCGGATTGCCTCCCTTTTTTTCGAGGTAAATTATCAATATATATCTGTAGAGTCCGTAAATTACAAAAACACTTGTATAGATAAGTTTATCCGAACCGGTTTTATGTATTGTTGCCTGATCCATTGTATAAAGAGCATAACTCATAGCGGTTAGTCCGACAGATATTCCTATAAGGATATCAAGAAACTCTTTAGTGTATAATGAGAGTGTATGTTTGAATTCTCTGTTTTTATCGATTACACTCGTCAACTCATATCTTCGCTTGCCAAAACCGAGTATAAGACTCAGTGTAAATGTGGTGATCAACATCCAATGGCTCAACGAAACCCCTATTGCAATAGCCCCCATTAATACCCTTAAACAAAAACCTATTGCAATTATAAAAACATCAAGAATAGGGATGTTTTTTAACCGGTATGTGTAAAGTATATTTATCGCAGTATATAGGAGCATTATCGAAGAGACACTTACCTTTAGAAATATTACCGACAACCCCAGTCCGCAGGTAAAAAAAACTGTACCTATAATTAAAGCAGTTTTGATTGAAACGGCCCCGGAAGCCAAGGGTCTAATGCATTTTTCATAGTTGTTTCTGTCGGTATCGCGGTCTTTTATATCGTTTAATATATAAACAAATACAGTTATAAATGAGAATGATATAAAACAAATAATTGTTTTAATAACCTGTTCTTGAACAAACAAATTAATTGAAAATATCAATGGGGCAAATATAAATAAATTCTTTACCCAATGATTTATTTTAATCAGTTTAAGCCATTTGGTCATAAATTTCTTCCTTAAAAAAACAGCTTAAACAGCTTGAGAATGCCTTGTTTCCAGGGTACACGATGTGAAACACCGCTTTGATTCTTAAAATTATCAATGTTTTCAATATACCAGCGGTAATTTCGTATTAACGCCTCTTTATTGGAATATACAGGTTGATATCCCAGTAATTTTTTTGCTTTATCAATCGAAACAAATGAATCTTTGTGAGCTGTCTCATATACCCATTTATATAAAGGGGAGAGTTTAAAGACCTCTAGAACCCTTAGAGCCGTTATTACCGGGTAAGCAGGGAAAGGAATTATTTTCTTATGGTATCCCGCATAGTCCAGTACTGCTTGATAATCCTCTCGCATTGTCGCAAAATTCTCTGCGCCGATATTAAATACATTGTTAATTTTATCAGCTTCTTCTTTTGTTAAAGACAAATATATCGCTTCACACAGGTCTGCCACATCAAGAAATTGGTATCTGTTTCTACCGCTGCCGAGCATCGGAAAGTTTTTGCCGTCTTTTACCCAATCATAAAAAAGTGCAAATACTCCGAGTCTTTCCGGTCCGATGAATGATTTAGGTCTTATTATTGTTACAGCCATTCTATCTGATCTGTAACTTTCGCATATTTTTTCGGCTTCTATCTTAGCTTTGCCGTAATGACCGACCCCGGACAATCTGTCTTCCTCGATTAAAGGGTGATGATCTGGTATCCCGTAAACTGCCGTTGATGATATATGTACAAATCTATTTACACCGGCTTTTTCGGATTCTGAAACAACGATTTCTGTTCCGTTAATATCTGTTGAATAGATTTCTTCTTTTTTATAAAGAGGGAGTGCCGCAGCTGTGTGAATAACCGCTTTTGCTCCATTAACCGCGATTTTTACTGCATTTATATCTCTTATGTCCCCTTTGATTGTTTCAATTAATTTTTGCTCGGGATAATCAAAATCCGCAATGTCAATATTAGTTATTTTTCTATAACCTTTTGACAAGAGGTGTCTGATCATATTAATTCCCAGAAAACCTGACCCGCCTGTTATAACTATCTTATCATCTTGTGTTATGGATCTTATCATATCTGCCCCGATTATTTAATTGCTTCAATTTTTCTAAAAATGAAACTACTTACATTCAATGCCGATTGCTCTGAGTACAGCTTTTGCTTTATTCTCTGTTTCTTCGAATTCTTTTTCCGGCACCGAATCAAACACAATTCCTGCACCGGCCTGTACCCACATTTTATTGCCTTTTGCAACAGCGCATCTTATTGCAATACAGCTGTCAAAATCTCCGGATTTCTCAAAATAACCGACGAGACCGGCATAAGGACCTCTACGGCAGGTTTCTACCATATCAATTGTTTTAATTGCCTGAATCTTTGCGGCGCCGCTGACTGTTCCTGCAGGAAAAGTTGCCCTTATTGCATCTTCAGCAGTTTTGTCTTCGGCGATCTCCCCTTCAACGGTACTAACAAGGTGCATTACACTGCTGTATCTCTCGATAAATCCTTGAGCTGTGACTTTAACTGTACCAGGGCTGCATACCCTTCCTATATCGTTTCTGGCAAGATCGACAAGCATCAGGTGCTCAGCATTCTCTTTTACATCGGATTTAAGTTCAGTTTCAAACTGCATATCTTCAGCTTTAGTTTTACCGCGGGGTCTTGTTCCTGCAATCGGTCCGATTACTATTTTTCTGTCTTTTATCTTTATCATCATCTCAGGCGATGCACCGAATAGGGTAAAATCACCAAAGTTAAAATAAAGCATATATGGTGAAGGGTTTTTCATACGGAGATTAGAGTACGCTGTTAATGGGTTGATCTCGGTTTCAATTTCTATCCTTCGTGAAGGAACGCATTGTAGAAGATTCCCCTTGTATATCTCATCCTTTATGAATTTAACATTATCGATGAAATTTTGTTTGTCAGATCTGTTGTTTACTATATTCGCAGGATATACCTTATTGTCTAAAATATTATTTGACTTTTCTGAAATTGAACCAATTTTTTTTATGATATTATCAATAGTTTCTTCAAGATTGACGGGGTCTATTTCCCCTCTGTACTGTACGGCACATATTAACGCTTCATCATGATAATGGTCAAATATCATAAATGATCTTCCAAACATGAAAGCTGATTCGTAAATATCTCTGTCGTCAGTTTTTGATTTGAATTCAATCTTTTCGATTTCTGCAAAAAACTCATAACCCAGATAACCTATACCTCCGAGCGGTATAGGTTTGTCGTAATTGTTTCCCGGATCCGGAGCTCTGTCTCTGAATTCTTTTATCAAAGATAAAAACCCACCTTTTATACCTGTAAGTTTAAAGTTACGATTATCAGGATTCTTAAGGAAATAGCTGTTGTCTTTCTTATATATAGTAAAAGCTTCATTAAGTAAAACTATGGAATACTTTCCTTTACCTGTTTCGGCATAAGCTGATTCCAACAGGACTTTTGCTCCGAGGGACTCAAGGATCTTTATCGGAGTTATTTTATCTGCAGGTATAACTTTAAAAGATATTGCCGCATCTATAGATGAACTGTTTTTCATATCAAACATAGCCGCTCCGCTTATTAAACAGTTTAAAATAATAACTGCTTTTAAAAAATTTATCCGGCAAGAGTAAACTCTAACCGGATAAAAATATATAGTTACGGTGTTTCAGTTTCCCGAACCACCGGTTGCATATGTTAAGGTGAATGCAAAGTGTTTTATTGACATTCTATACTCCTTAATCATAAGATAATGTTATTTTAGCAGTTATAATTAAATTATTCAAGAGTTTTGTTTGTTGATATCAGGAATTTTTAGCTCGTTCAAAAAATAATCTTATTAGAGCATAAAAGAGTTGACATTATTAATAAATTAGTGTATTGTACTAAACCACGATTTAATTATAGTACCGGGGAATAAAAATGAAAAGATACAACTCATACAATGTAACTCCGAAAGATGTTACAAAAAAATGGTATATTATTGATGCCGCAGATCAATCACTTGGAAAAGTTGCCGCGAAAGCTGCTTATATTTTAAGAGGGAAAAACAAACCTATTTATACACCATATCTCGATACCGGTGATAATGTTATTGTTATCAACACTGAAAAGGCGGTGGTAACAGGTAATAAATTTACCGATAAGATGTACCATAGACACTCAGGATATCCTGGTGGTCTTACAAGTATCCCTTACGGCAAGATGATGGAAAAAAAACCTACATTTCCGATGGAAGCGGCTATTAAAGGTATGTTGCCGAAAGGACCTTTAGGCAGGGAGCTTTTTAGAAATTTAAGGGTTTATAAAGACGATAAGTATAAAGAGATCGGTGTTAACCCAACCGTTGCGACCATATAACAGGAGTAATAACAGATGGCAAAATCAGAAAAAAAGACAACTGAAGATAATCTAGAAAAACCGGTTAAACCAAAAAAAACAACTGCTAAGGCTACAGAAAAAAAAGAGACAGATACTGTTAGTGTAGAAACGACTGCGGCAGCACCGAAAAAAACTACTGCAAAATCAGCAGAGAAAAAAACCGAACCTAAATCAACCGAAAAAAAAGCCCCTGTTAAACAAGCAGAAAAAATTGCAGAGAAACCTGCAGCAAAGCCAAAGACCGGCAAACCGGTTTCTATGAAGAAAGACGAAAGTATCGGCTGCACAGGCAGAAGAAAAAAAGCTGTTGCAAGAGTCAGATTTGTTAAGGGAACAGGTAAGATTATCGTTAATAACAAACCGGTAAATGAATATTTTCCAGGCGGTGTTTATGAGATGATTATAAGACAACCGTTAGAAGTAACAAGCTTTAAAAATGATTATGATATTAAGGTAAATGTTTACGGTGGCGGATTGTCAGGACAAGCCGGTGCAATAAGACTTGGCGTAAGTAGAGCACTCGATATAATTGATCCTTCAAACCACTCTGCTCTAAAGGCAAACGATTTCTTTACAAGAGACCCGAGAATGGTAGAAAGAAAGAAATTCGGACGAAAAAAGGCAAGAAAGAGATTCCAGTTCTCAAAAAGATAATATCTTTATGGCTTTTAATTATATTTTCAAAAGGGGTCATACCCCTTTTTTTATTATATAATTTAATGCAGAAAGAATCAGGCTCTCATTACTAACAGGGAATAATTATGAATAAAAAAGAAGCTGCTCTTAACAAGGCTATGACAATTATAGAATTCGGTTTTCAATTTGAAAAAGTATTGAAAATGAAACTTAAGAAAGCAGGTTTCATGAATGAAGAGATAGGCTTTGCTGTTGGCAGACTCAAGCAGATGGACCTTATCAATGATTTCAAGTTTGCACACAATTATGCAGAGAGTTTGATTAATAACAAACTCACCGGTCCTGTTAAGGTAACAGCTAAACTAACCGAAAAAGGTTTAGATTATGGTGTAGCTATGCAGATCACTTCAAATATCATAGAATTGGCAGGCGGTGAGGAACATATACTCAGGAAATTTCTTGAGAAAAACTCAATTGATATTACAGATTTTAAAGATGCAGCTGAAAAGGATAAAATTGTAAGAAAATTAACAGCGAAAGGTTTCACTGCAAAAACAATTTTTAGAACAATGAATATTGATGAAGAATGAAGAAGCTTACATTATTATCTTTTTTAACTTTTTTTGTTTCAATTTTCCTTATCACTTACCTTTATAACTGGTCTCTTGATGATGTTTCTCAAACTGTAATTAGGTTTTCAATAATAAATTCAATTGCAATGGCGGTATTTGCAACTCTTAATATTCATATAATCTATCTGCTTTATAATAAGATATCACCTATGATCGTTTTCTTAATCACTTTTTTAATAATATTTTTATCAAGTATTCTTTCGATGACTATTTTTTTAAAAACAGAATCTATTTTTATACTTCTAAGGCGTAATTTTTTTATGCAGTCCATAGTAATTAATCTTATTATGGGGCTATCAATTACCGTTATACAGAATCTTATTTTTTATTTTATTTCACAAATCAATAAAAACCAGAGGATCATTTCCGAAGAAAGGTTACTGAGAAAGGAGATCGAATATAAAAATGCTCTCGCTAAACTCAATCCCCATTTTCTATTTAACTCATTAAATACACTTGTAGCGATTGCAGATAATAAACAATTAATAGAGAAATCATTGATAGATCTGAGCGAAATACTAAGATACTCAATGGATGCGGATGAATTAAAAAAAGTCCCCTTATCTAAAGAGATTGAGATATGTGTTAAATACATTGAATTTCAGAAACTAAGATTCGGAGAAAATATAGATTACAAGTTGGACTTAAACGGTGATGATTTTGACATAATGCCTTTTATCGTTCAGCCGTTAGTAGAAAACTCAATTAAACACAACAGATCTGCAAGATATCTTGAAATAATTATAAGAACAACGCAGGATGAAAAATTTAATACAATACAAATAAGTGATTCCGAGAGGAAAATTGATAACTCGATGATAGGTAAAGGGACAGGATTGAAGGTCACAAAAGATAGGGTTACTAATTCCGGTGCCGAATTTATCATTGAGGACGGAAGTATAGCAATACGATTTAAGAGGAAGTGATGTACAGAGTAATAATTGCCGATGATGAAGTGCCGGCTAGAGCGAGATTAAGATCATTATTCAGCATTTATCAAGATTTTTCAATTATTAAAGAAGCAGATAACGGTGACTCGTTATTCTCAGAGATGATCAATAATAAATTTGATCTTGCTGTTCTTGATATCAATATGCCGGGTAAAGGGGTTTTTGAAATAATTAAGGAACTTGAAAATCCTCCGATTGTAGTTTTTTTGACAGCATACAAAGAGTTTGCCTTTGATGCTTACGATATTAATGCAACAGACTATCTATTAAAGCCTGTTTCAAATGAGAAATTTAACATAATGATTGATAAAGTAATTGAACGCCATAAAAATAAAAATAAACTTGAACTATTGGCGGTAGAAGATGGTTCTGTAACAAAATTCTTAGAAACAAGTTCGATAGTTAAATTGATTATAGAAAACGGATTCTGTTATATATACAATGATAAGGAAAGATATATTTCTTCTAATACACTTAACTATTATGAATCATTATTACCCGCAAATTTTTATAGAGCTTCAAGGGATGCTATTATAAATATGGATTATATCAGCGCAATTAAGAATTGCAAAAATGGTAATATACTTATTGAGTTTCAGAAGACAGAGCCTATTGAGATGTCGAGACGGCGGGTTCCGGGATTCAAAGAAATCCTTAATAAAAACAGTTCAATTAAATTATGATGTTTTAACACCAAAAATCTGTTCATTAAGAAGTTTAATAGAGCTGAAATTCTGAGTTATTTGACTCATATCATTTGTTATATCAAAAACAAAAAGTATATACTCTAATAGTGATTCATTGAAAAGTGGCAAAATATAGATTGCCTTTGATTCAATAAAGTCTTTTTCTGACATTTTAATTTTAAATATCGGTTGATTTACACCTTCAAAGGCAAAGCCAAGTGGTTTCGCATGGTTTTGAAGTTTCCTTATAAATCGTGATTCAACGCTGAAACTCATTTTTTGATTTGTTTCTTCGTCAATGCTCGAAAACGATTCAACTATGAACTGTGAACCGTCATGTTTTAAAAGGACCCATTTATCAAGATTATAGGCGGGAAGCGCCTGTAAAAGGTAAGCAATCTGTTCCGGATGTCTGTTTGTTTCTTCAATTATTAAATGGTGTTCCACGCTGTCATTTTGAGAATTGTTTACTATTGAGGAACCATCTTGTTTTGCTCTAAGGAGTGATTCGACAAGTTGTTGAGCATAATCATCATCTACTGTTTCATTCTCGATTTTTTTTCCTTGCAGTAAAGAATCAACAACATTATCTGCTTTTTTATTTTTTGATTTGATAAATCCGGCAATCAAATACAGCCACTTTGTAAAAAGCACAGAAATAAATGCCATAAATCCGAGTTTACCACCGAATCCCGGAAAAAAATCTTTAGTGATAATAAAAATTATACCTGATATTGTGCCCGATATGATATAATCCCGTTTCAGCATTAATACAAAAAACGAACTCATTCCTACAAATGCTCCTGCATACCATGCCTGACCCATAGCCGTGCCATAAACCGGTATTTGTGTAACAAGAATTCCTCCGATTATACCGGTTATGGCAACTGTTAAGACCCGATAATTATCATTCAAAGAAGAAACGGTGTTCTTTATCTCCATTGAAATAAGAGCCCCGAGAACAGATGAAGGGATACATAACAAATAAAAGAAATCCAAATCAACAATGTTTTTATAAAAAATACCCGTTTTTTGAAAAAAAGCTATCCCCTGTTTAAAAATGATATTCTGCAGGATAATATATAATATGACTGACAGAAAGGCAAGGGTACCGAGTTTGCCGCCATAACCGTCAAATGCTGCTTTTGGATACTTGTACGATATAAATTCCCCTAAAC
Organism: uncultured Spirochaetales bacterium; assembly: GCA_964608985.1. Classification (GTDB taxonomy): domain Bacteria; phylum Spirochaetota; class GWE2-31-10; order GWE2-31-10; family CAYYKD01; genus CAYYKD01. Next base: position 34,291 of record CAZSQU010000014.1, on the reverse strand, counting down.
AGTAGAAAACGCCTGTAATTGCCGACAAAAAGAATGCATTCAACAAGAAATTTAATGTTAGGGCCGTAACAGTCGAACTTTCAGAAATAATATTGAGTGAAATCATCCCTGCAAATGTTCCGCAGAAAGCTGCCCATGAATAGTGATTTTCATCATTGATTACGACAGTAAATAATGAGATAATAATTGCAACAAGAGATGATGATACTATCGGATTAATATTGAGTACTGCAACATAAATAGTAAAAAATGAGCCTATAAAGGCGTACATAAAGTATAACGGTAATAAGACTCGTAATTTTGATCGGTTTTCCAATAAAAAATCCTTACTGCATTATTTCATTAATAAATGATTATATAAAAAAATAAGTAATTTTTAAAGACTATTTTAAATTTTTTTTTATTTAAGGGTACCTCTAAATATCTTTTTTTGGACTGTAAACCGTAACTATAGTGAGTAACTATGAGTCCTCGAATACAGCGTTTTCGAGCGTTTGTTTTTATGATTTTAAAGATAAACGAGAGATTTTCTTAAAATTACTCAAAAAATAAATTCGCACCCTAATTTCTAAAAAAGCGTTTTATTTGTTGACATTAATGTATAATTTTTTTATAATCACAATATTAATTACGAAATGGAGGAAATGATGCTTGCAAAAGTAATAGTAAGTATAATATCTATCCTCCTTGGTGGCGTAATCGGATACATTATAAGATTGCTGATTGCTAAAAGTGGTTTGAATTCTGCAGAAAAAAGGGCAGAAATGCTCTTAAAAGATGCCCGTTTTGAGGCTGAATCGCAGAAAAAAGAACTTTTACTGGAAGCAAAGACTTTTTTAATTCAGGAAAGAAACAATTTTGAAAAAGAAACAAAAGACAGGAGGATTGAACTACAAAGACATGAAAAAAGGTTGATTCAGAAAGAGGAGCAGCTTGACAGAAGGTTTACTGACCTTGAAAAAAGGGAACGGGTAACTCAGGAAAAAGAGAAGCAGTATAACGAAAAGAATATTGCCGTTTCCAAACTGAAAGAGAGCTGGGAAAAAGAGCTTGAAAAACTGTCAGGAATATCTGCAGATCAGGCAAAAGCTATGCTTATTAAAACTCTTGAAGATGCAGCTAAACAAGAAGCACAGATTTCTATAAATAGGATTGAAGAAGAGGCAAAATTCACGGCAAATAAAAAAGCAAGAGATATTTTGGTAACTTCTATCCAGAGAATCGCTTCTGAGGTTACAGCTGATGTAACTACAACTACGGTTAGTCTTCCTAACGATGAGATGAAGGGAAGGATTATCGGTAGAGAAGGTAGAAATATCAGAACACTGGAAACACTTGTCGGAGTAGATATTATTATTGATGATACCCCTGAAGCTGTTGTTATTTCCTGTTTTGATCCGGTAAGAAGAGAGATTGCAAAGATTGTTTTGAGTAGACTTGTTGCTGATGGCAGAATTCATCCTACCAGGATTGAAGAGATCATCAACAAAGTTGTGAGTGAAGTTAATGATATAATTTATGATGAAGGGGAGAAAGCGATACTTACTTTAGGTATTGCCGGTATGTCCACAGAAGGGATCGTTAATCTTGGCCGACTCTATTTCAGAACAAGTTATGGTCAGAATGTTCTTCAACATTCTATCGAGGTTGCTAAGATATCGGGTACTATTGCCGCAGAACTCGGAGTTGATCCGGTTATTGCAAAAAGGGCAGGATTGTTGCATGATATCGGTAAAGGTGCAACATCGGACGGCGAAAGCAGTCATACTGAAGCCGGTTACGAGATGGCAAAGAAGATGGGTGAATGTGATGCAGTTCTCAACGCGATAATGAGCCACCATGGAGATGTTGAGCCTAATTGTATTGAGTCGATTATTGTTCAGGCTGCTGATGCAGTCAGTGCAAGCCGACCCGGTGCGAGAAGGGAAAGTATAGAAAATTATATAAAAAGACTTGAAAGTCTTGAAAAGATTGCAGAAAGTTATGATGGTGTTGAAAAAGCCTTTGCAATACAAGCAGGGCGTGAGGTTAGAGTTATTGTAAATAATTCATCAACCACAGACGATAAAGCGCTTGAAATATCAAAGGATATTGCTAAAAGGATCGAGGGAGAGTTAAAATATCCCGGAAAGATCAAGGTTACAGTTATTCGAGAATCAAGATTTATTGAGTATGCCAGATAATATCAGGCTGTTCTTTGAGAACAGCCTTTTTTTTAATTTTTGGAGAGTATAGTGTGTCAAGTGATATTTTTAAGGTAATGATGCTGGGGGATATGATCGGCGAACCCGGCGTATCAGATGTAGTTGTAAAAATTGGAAGTTTAAGAAACAAAGAGAAACTAAATCTAATTGTTGTTAACGGCGAGAACTCTGATAAAGGGTTCGGTATAACCGAAGAAATTGTTTTAAAACTTAAACAGGCCGGCGTCGATGTAATTACTACAGGTAATCATGTTTGGTCGAATCGCGATCATGAAAAACTGCTTGCTGATTACGCTTCATTATTAAGACCTGCTAACTACCCTTCTGCGCCGGGTAAGGGATTTATTGTTCTTCAAATCAACGGCATTGAGGTTGCGGTTGTAAATCTTCAGGGGCGGTATTCGATGATCCCTATTGACTGCCCGTTTCAGGTTCTTTCTAAACTACTTAAAAATGAGCTAAAAAAATCTGATATAATAATTGTTGATTTTCATGCAGAATATAGTGCCGAGAAAAAAACCTTAGCAGTTCAATTTGACGGCAAAGTATCGTTAGTTGCAGGAACACATACCCATGTTCAGACTGCCGATGAAACCATTTTGAAGAATGGAACGGGTTTTATTACCGATCTTGGAATTTGCGGTGGTCTTGATAGTATTATCGGAATGGAAAAAGACGGCGTTATTGAGAAAATACTTTCTCAAAGTAATGTACCGTTTGTACCATCAAGAGAAAATATTAAGATACAAGGAATTATTGCCGAAATTGATAAAAATACAAAAAGAGCCATATCTATTAAAAGACTATCAATATAGAAGTTTTTTATGCCTTTGACGAACAGGAGTACTTGGAATGGATATGAAGTATAGAGAATCAATGGTTTTATTGTTTGGTGAAAATGGGGTAAAAAGCAGTACCGCTTCATTTTTTATTACCCAATCTGAACTTAGGCGCGCATATTACAGTAAAGCAAAAAGGTTTCATCCGGATAGATCAGCAATAAACGGAGAGGATCCTGCAGAACAATCAAGAAAATTTAAAATGATAGCCGATGCCTATAATTATCTTTTGAAATATAGATCCCAAAAACACTGCTTCAATAATAATTCATCTAATCGAGATTATTACTCTGCTAAAGCAGGATTTTACAAAGGAAATATACCTTTAAAACAGCTACGTTTTGCAGAATATCTTTATTACAAAGGTATTATAAGCTGGAATGATCTGATTGCTTCGATATGTTGGCAAGTTCGTAACAGGCCTAAATTCGGCGATATTGCAAAGAACCTCAATTTTATAGACAGTAATACTTTGAAGGAGCTTATTTGCGAACCTTCAGTTAATAAAAAAATCGGAGAGAGGGCAATTGAGCGGGAAATAATAAATTATTATCAGCTTTTTGTTATACTTGGAATGCAGAAAAAAGTAGATATGCCTATCGGAAGATATTTTATACTAAAAGGTATAATCACAAATGATCAAGCGCAAAAACTAAATAAAGAGCTTCAAAATAGAAACCTGACTTTTGTTTAGAAAATTAAAAATTATTGTTCTGTATTATCTGAAATAACCTTGAATACAATCTCATCATTTTCTACATCGACGATTATTGTATCGTTCGGTTTAATCTCACCGGATATAATTTTTAAACTAATGGGGTTTTCAATATAATTTTCTATAACTCTTCTCAACGGTCTCGCCCCGAATTCAGGCGTATAACCCAGTTCAGATAGTTTATCTGTGCTTTCATCAGAAAAAACAATCTTATAATGGTTTGCTTCAATTTTTGTTTTAAGTTTATTCAGCATAAGAGTTGTTATTAGATTAATGTGTTCCCTCGATAGCGGGTGGAAAACTATTAAGTCATCAATTCTATTCAGGAATTCAGGTTTAAAAAACTTTTTTGTTTCTTGAAGTATCTTGGATCTAATCAATTCATAGTTCTCATCATCTGTTTTGTCGGTTGTAAAACCGATTTTTTTATTATAATCAAAAACATGCGACGAACCAAGATTAGATGTCCCGATTATTATACAATTTTTAAAACTTGCCTCAACCCCCTGGCTGTCAGTAAGTCTTCCTTCATCGAAAATCTGAAGTAGTATATTAAAAACATCTTCATGAGCTTTTTCCAATTCATCCAGTAATACAATAGAGAATGGAGACCTTCGGATAAGATCTGTCAGTTGTCCGCCTTCATCATAGCCTACATAGCCGGGAGGGGAGCCGATCATTTTTGAAACAGAGTGTTTCTCCATATATTCAGACATATCAAGTCTGATTATTCTTGCTTCATTATCAAACAGGAATTCCGCAAGGGCCTTAGCAAGTTCTGTTTTACCAACGCCGGTAGGTCCAAGAAACAAAAAGGATCCGATCGGTCTATTGGCATCTTTTAAGCCGGCTCTATTTCTTCGTATTGCATTGGACACTGCTCTTATCGGAGAATCCTGCCCGATAATTCTTTTATGAAGTTTATCTTCCATAGACTGAAGCTTTTCTGATTCTGTCTCTACAATCTTTTGAGCCGGAATACCGGTTGTTTTACTGATAACTTCAGCAATGTCTTCTTCAGTAACTATATCATTTCTGGCTTGTTTTTGCTGCATCCATTCTTTTTTGGCATTTGAAAGTTTTCTTTCAATATCATTGATTTTCTGTTGCAGTTCTACAACTTCCTCAATTCTGTTTTTGACAAAATAATCTGTCTGCTCTCTACGAAGTTCGGTTTTTTCCTTTTCCATGTTCTGAATTTCAGGCGGAATAGATATTATATTCAGGTGTTTCCTTGCGCCGGCTTCGTCAATTAGATCAATTGCTTTGTCCGGCAGGAATCTGTCATTAATATATCGTTCTGCCATTCTTGCTGCTGCAACTACCGCCTCATCCGAATAAGTAATTTTGTGATGGGATTCGTATTTAAATTTGATACCGTTTAGTATAGCAATAGTGTCATTCACCGTAGGTTCTCCCAATTGTGCCGGTTGAAATCTTCTGGTTAATGCTTTATCTTTTTCAATGGTTTTTTTATATATCTCAGTTGTGGTTGTCCCGATTATCTGTATTTGTCCCCTTGCAAGTGCAGGTTTTAGAATATCCGCCGCTTTAATACTACCTCCGCCGGAGGCATCAATCAAAGTGTGGAGGTCATCAATAAAGGCTATAATCTTACCATGTGAATTTACAAGCGAATCGAGTATAGACTTCATCCGCTCCTCAAATTCACCTTTAAATTTTGCGCCGGCTGTTAGTTGTGCAACATCTATTTGTAGAATCTTCTTATTTAAAAGAGTTTCAGGTACTCTTGAATTCACGATTAGTTGAGCAAGACCCTCTATAAGTACTGTTTTACCCACACCGGGTTGTCCGACGATTATTGGGTTGTTTTTTGTCCTTCTTGCAAGAATCTCAATTACTCTTGCCATATCATCTTCACGCCCAATAACAGGATCAAGTTCCCCTCTTTGTGCAAGTTCTGTAAGATCAATCCCGTAAACCTTGAGTACATCCTCTTTGGTTTCGGCATCCCTCGAATCGATAGTCATACCGGACTTGATGTTTTGAAGAATCTCGCGGCATTCATCATATTTAAGCCCTGACTCAAATATTATTGTAGATGATGGTTGTATTGATGGGCTGAAAAAAGCAAGAAAAAGGGTTCCCGTAGATATAAATTTATCATTGAATTTCTTGGTTTCATCCATTGCAATTTCAAATAGTTTCTCTATGTCTTGTGAAAGTGTTATATTCATCGGATCACTATTTTCTTCAGATTTGGGCTGATTATTATATATCTTTTCTGTTATTCTATCTATAATCTGAATAGGATCATTTGTGATTTCCTGGAGGATTTTCATAACTATTGAATCATCTTGTTCGATTATGCCGAGGAGGATAAATTCGGGAGTAAAAACCATTTGTCTTAGATTAGCTAATTCCATTGTGCCTATATTAATTGCGTGTATAACTTTTTCTGTGCATAGTCTTAAGTATTTTTGAAACATCAGTTCCCCTTTGTCGGTTTTTTTAGTTTACTAAATATAATATTATTTTTTAAAAAATCAAAACTAAATTTATTAAGTATAGTAAAAAGATTTTATGTTTTTAAGAAAAGCGGGGGGATTTTATTGTATCTCTATGGTAACATATCCGGTAACATAACCATCTCCGTTAGAGATTGTTATTTTATAGGTTGCTTGAGGAATTTTGGATGTTGGGGTTCCTTGAATATTTTTATTATCACCAAAAAAGAGTCCCGCGGGTAAGGGCGGTTCACAAACATCATAACATGCGTTATATGCTCCTGTTATATCACCGATATCATTAATTATTGTTTTGGATTGCCCCACTATAAAGGTTTGTACTTCCGTAGGATAATTTGGTTGAACTGGCGGGTTTGGGCCGAAATTAACTCGGATTTTTATCGTTGATTTAGAGTAACCGAAACTATTCACAGCTTTTATAGTATATTCTTGTACTCCATCGGTAATCTCAACAGGTCTTCCAAATATTGCGCCGGTAAGATTGTTAAAAAACAGACCTTTTGGAAGGGCTTTATTATCTTCAATTATATATTCTTCTATCGGCGCTAAATACTTAAAACTATTTATGTTGTTATTAAAAAAATTGTTATAGGTAACATCTGCAGAACTATCAAAATAAGTAAAATCTGAGGGAGGCAGACTTGAAAGAACAATTAAATCACTACACCCGAAGAGTAAAAAAATTAAAAATAAAATAGCTGAATGTTTAATTTGACGCATAGTTATATTATAACAACAATTTCATAAAAAACAATAGTTTTTTGATATAATTTTTTGTTGCATAATAGATCAGTAAAGTTTATAATCAGCATGTCTCTTCTTTATGAAAGGAGTAATAATTTGTTTAAGCCCCCATTCAAAGCAATATCTTTAATAAAACAGATAACAATTATTATTTTTTTACTATTTTCTGTGATACGATTAGATTCGAGGATTTATAAGGTGGGTATATATCAGAATACACCGAAGATATTCATCGACAAAGATGGGAATCCGTCAGGTTTCTTTGTTGATATTACCAATCATATAGCAAATCAATCGGGTCTTGAGATTGAGTATGTCTTTGGCAGTTGGGCAGATAATTATTCAAAGCTAATATCCGGTGATATAGATATCGTTGCTGATATGTCATATTTGGAGACCAGAGCTGAAGAGATTAAATTCAATACCGTATTTGTGCTTGAGTCATGGATTCAGGTTTTTGCTCTTTCAACAATGCAAATTGATGAGATTGCGGATTTCGAAGGCAAAAGAATAGCTGTTCTAACAGATTCTACTCAAGAGTATTATCTGAATAATGAGCTTAAAAGGGAATTTAGTTTTGATTATTCGGTTATATCCGTCGTCAGTTATGCAGAGATGACTGATATTGTATTAACCGGAGAAGCGGATATACTGCTTGCAGACAGGTTTTATGAGTTTGCTGCCGATAAGCCCATGGATATATTACCAAAACCGGTTATATTAAGACCAAGAGGTGTTTATTACGGATTTAACAAAGATATTGATCCGATAATTATTGAAAAATTTGATGCCGTATTACTTGATATAAAAAAGGATAAAAATTCGATCTATTATTCATCTTATAGAAAATGGTTTTCAAAACATGGTTTTGTTAATTTTCCGTGGTTTTTAAAAATTATTTTTATCTTTATTCCAATAGTTATATTGCTGGTTTTATTATGGAATTATAAGCTAAGAAATTCGATAAAAAGAACCATTGAAAAAATAAAAGATGGTGAAGAGTTAAAATCGCGTATATTTGAGAATGCACATATACCGATGCTTGTGATGTCTGTTGATAAAGGGGTTTTTGTTGATTGTAATAAGGTCGCGCATGATTGTTTCAGAGATTCAAACAAAAATTATATTATCGGCAAATCAATGAATGACATATCAAGTGAATCGCAAAACAGCAGTTTATCATCAAATGAGGAGATTAAACGGATAATAAATTTCACAATAAGAGAGGGGGTTCAAATTGTTGAATGGGAATTTACCAGAAAAGATAATAGTATCTGGGATGCGGAAATACACCTTTTTCCTTTTAACATCAGGGGAGAGCAGTTTATTCAGATGTCTCTTATTGATTGTTCCGGAAGAAAAAAAGCATTAAATATTCTGTATAATATTATAGACAGAAATCCTCTTGCATTAATCATTATTGATAAGGATGGCGGGGTAATAAGATTTAACCCACAGTACAGCAGGCTTTTTGGGGTTCCCGAAACTGAGAAGTTGTCTTTTATCAAATCATTTATAGAGTATAACACAGATTATGATTGGGTATTTGATAGATTAAAAAGCTGTGAATCGGTTCATATCAGTGACTTTTTGTATAAATACTCTGAAAGCGAGGATAGTGTTTGGGTTAAAATTGTTGCTTTTCCGCTTTCAATAAGAAATCAAATACCTGAGCAGTTTGCTTTTATGTTTGAGGATATTGAAAAGCGTAAAAAAGAGGAGTCCGATAGGGATAAACTGCAGCAGAAGCTGATACAGTCACAGAAGATGGAGTCAATCGGAAGGCTTGCCGGAGGTATAGCTCACGATTTTAATAATATGTTAACAGCGATTATTGCGAATTCTGAGCTTGGAATGATGCAGTCTGATCAGAACAATCCATTACACAGGTGTTTCAGTGATATAAAGAAAGCCGCTGAAAGATCTGCAAGGTTGACGGGGCAGCTTCTCTCTTTTGCACGCAAGCAGACATTAGTAAAAAAGGTTTTGAATTTAAATGAAGCAATTTCAGGTGTATTGGATATGATACGGAGGATGATAGGTGCGAATATTCAAATAGTCTGGAACCCAAGTAATGATATTGGCAATGTACTAATAGCACCGACTCAGATAGATCAGATTATCACAAATTTGTGTGTGAATGCAAAGGATGCTATTAACGGCAACGGTTCTATTTCCATTTCAACGGAAGCTGCTGTCCTTGACGAAGATTTCTGCAGTAAGTATGATACTATTTTTCCGGGAGATTATGTATTGTTGAAAGTTGCAGATGATGGTTGCGGTATGGATAGTGAGATAGTTCATCATCTTTATGAGCCTTTTTATACTACTAAGGAATTCGGAAGCGGTACAGGTTTGGGGTTGAGTACTGTTTACGGAATAGTTAAGCATAATAACGGATTTATTTCCGTTAATACCGAGAAAGGAAAAGGCACTGAATTCAGTATATATCTACCTGTCTCCCTTGAAGAAGTTAATGCTGTCTCGTCGGAAGAGAATAAACATTTAGATACAGGACCGAATAATCGGACGATTTTGATCGTGGAAGATGAGCCGCTGATACTCGCCACCTCGTTTGCTATGTTAAAACATCTCGGATATAATCCGATTTCAGCAATGTCAGCCCACGACGCGATTGATATTATTGATAAAGAAAGTGAGAAAATCGATATAATATTAAGTGATATTAATATGCCAGAGATGAGCGGAGTGGAATTATATAAGATAATTAATGAAAGAATGCCCGGTGTAAAGATAGTGCTGATGTCAGGATTTGCAACTGACATTATTGAGAAATCCGGTTTATCGACAGATAAGGTTGAATTTATTCAGAAACCATTTAATATTGAGTCTTTAGCATCAAAAATTAAATCTGTTTTAAAAAAATAATCAATTTATTATTAGCCGCAATAATTTCATATTGAATAATCATCTTGATTTTTTTAAATTATTAGGTATTCGGTAGTGTCAAAAGTTTTATGACATGTACCCGAAGGGTGAAAAACCCGAAAAATCGGGCTTTTTCGAAGTGCCCATAAGAAGTATCTAAAACCTCAGTGTTCTCTGTGCACTCTGTGGTTTTATTTCTTAGTATTTTGTAAATAAAGTTATAGCAAAGCTACAACTTCTGACATAACGAGATATTTAAAAGGGAGTAGATTTATGAAAGACATGACAAGGGGGGGGATAGTAAAAAATATTATCTTTTTTAGTATCCCTATGTTGTTGGGGAATGTATTTCAACAGTTATATAATATAATTGATTCAATTGTAGTGGGCAGGTTTATAGGTAAAGGGGCACTTGGGGCAGTAGGTGCAAGCTTTCCGGTTATGTTTTTAATAATTGCTCTGATAATCGGTGCAACAATGGGATCGATGGTACTTGTTGCTCAGTTTTTTGGTGCTAAGGATCATGTTAATCTGATTAAGATTGTAGATACGACTTATATTTTTCTGCTTGCAATGTCAATTGTTGCAGCAGTGTCGGGTCTGATATTCAGTAAGTCTATTTTAAGGTTACTCGGAACACCTGAAAGCATTATGCCGGATGCAAAGACATATATGGAGATTATATTTATAGGTATGCCTCTTATGTTCGGTTATAATGCATTAAGCGCGGTAATGAGAGGTGTGGGGGATTCAAAAACACCTTTGTATCTGCTTATAGTTGCCAGTCTGGTTAATATTGTACTTGATTTGCTTTTTGTTATTAAATTTAAGTGGGGGGTTGCCGGGGCCGCATATGCAACTGTTATTTCTCAGGGTATATCCTTTATAGGTGGGGTTATTTATCTGCATCTTAAGAAGTCAATGGTTGCTGTCAGAATGAGGACAATGCAGTTTGATTTGAAGCTTTTTATCAGAAGTATAAAAATCGGGGTACCATCAGGGGTTCAGCAGATGGCAGTTGCATTTGGACTAATGGCATTAACGAGGATAGTTAACGGATTTGGTGCAGATGCTTTAGCAGCTTTTACAGTTGCCGGTCGTATAGATTCATTTGCTATGATGCCTGCTATGAACTTTAGTATTGCCTTATCAACCTTTACGGGTCAGAATATCGGAGCGAAGCAGATGGACCGCGTTTATGAAGGTGTAAGAAGTACATTGTTGATCTCATCCATTGTATGTGTTTTTATCACATTGGTAATTATTATTTTTAAACATGCACTTATTTTGTTGTTTAATAATGATCCTGAGGTTGTTAGGATTGGTACGGAATACCTTTTAACTGTAAGTACTTTCTATATATTCTTTTCAGTAATGTTTATTTTTAATGGGGCATTAAGGGGTGGCGGTGTAGTAGTATTACCGATGATAATAACTATTGCGGCCTTGTGGGGGATTAGAATACCATTGTCTTTCGTTATGTCGAGATTTATGGGGACAGCAGGAATATGGTGGGGGATACCGATTGCGTGGGTAATTGGCGCGGCGTGTTCTTCGATCTATTATAAATTCGGGAACTGGGAAAGAAAGATTGAGTGGCATCAGCCGGAGTCTTCCGAACAGTTTTTTGAAGGTTAAATTTTATTTTTTTCATTATTGACAAATATATGAATATTGAATATAGATTCACTATTAAAAATATCAGGGGTATTATTCAATGAAGCTATCCACAATATTGAACCCAAAATTGATCTTTATGGGCGGCAAACTAAATAACAAAAATCAGATAATAAATTTTATGCTTGATGCAATTATTACAGAATCAGGCGGAACTATAGATAAAAATGCAACAATGAAACTTATTGAAAAAAGAGAGGCCTTGGGGGGAACAGAATTCCCCAATAACATGTGTATTCCGCATGCAAGGATTGATAAGTTTGACAGATTAGTAACGGCAATTTATATACCGGAAAAGCCGGTTAGAGGGGACTCTATAAAGATCGAAGAGTTTGTGTTGTTTGTAATCGGCAAATCAGCAACAGACCTTTATTTAAAGGCTCTTTCTTCAATAATCGGGGTCAAGCACGATTTGGAATTATTCCGCGAACTCAGATCGGCAAAAGACGGCGATGGTTTTATTGAAATTATGAGTAAAAGTAACATACGGGTAAAGAAAGAAACCCTTGCCGGGGACATTGCGACAATACCGGCTACAGTTATAAATCAGAATGAAACAATCGGCGCGGCTGCAGATATACTTTACAAAAAGAGACTAAGCTATATACCGGTTGTTGATGACAACAATATACTTGTAGGTGAGTTGTCAACGCTTGATATAGTTAAGCAGGGGATTCCTAATTATGACTTATTAATTAATGATTTAAAGTATTTATCAAGTTTTGATCCGTTTGAAGCATTTTTGGAGATGGAGGATCAGATTACCGTCAAAAAAATCATGCACAAGGTTTCAAAGACGCTTTCTGAGAAATCAACAATTGTTGAGACATCAATTGCACTTGTTCAGAGTAATCTCAGACAATTACCCATTATTAATGATGATCACAAAATTATCGGTGTTGTAAGTATTTCTGATATTCTCGGTAAAATTATTCGCGGATAGTTTCAAATATATCCGAATGTTTCTAATTATTTAATATTTTTATCTCATCCTATATTATTTGAATGTTTTTTACGATAATAAAAGCTGTTAATTATTCATATTGAGGTGCTTTACTGTTTATATAAAGTTTTGTTAGACAATATTGAGCATCTATTTTACAAATCGGAGTTTATATGAAAAACGCAAGAATTTTATTGGCAGTATTTTATATTATCGCAGGATGTATTTTACAGGCACAAACAGTAACCATATATAAAAATATTAATCCCACTAACTTTGGTCATAGTTTTAATAGATCCCGGGTGATTTCATTAACTATAGCTCGAGGTATTACTGATTTGAACGGTAATCTGGACAGCCCGATAGATACTGCTGTTCTAATAGATAGGGTTTTAAAAGAGCAGATAGAGATATATGCGCGAAATAGAATTGCCTTGTCCGACAATGTAACTCTTGAAATGGTTAATATTCATGGAACCGAGGCGGTTAAGATTACCAACAATAATGGAATAGATATTATAGTTTCGTTCATTAAGCCTGATGAACGGTACAATACACTGATAAATAGTGTATATGGTAATGACAGAGTTACCGCTCTGGATGTGATAGCTCGTTATAGAGCAAATTTTGTAATAAGAGTTCACAAAACGATAAATATAACTGCGGCTCAAACAGCAAATAGATCAATGGAGTCTGCTGTTTATACAGCAACACTTATAGGTGATACATTTCAGTGGTTATGGGGGGTCAAGGATGGACTTTCTATACTATCAGAAATTAAACCGATCACTTTAGAGGACAATCTACTGACCGAAGAGGTCGTTCAGAGGGAAGAACAGGCAATATATCTCGGCTATTTTAATTATAGGAATTTTGTTTCCAACGAAGAAAAATTATATCAGTTTATAAGGGATATTGATAGGCCGGGAACAGTATTTGTTGAAGAGCTTTTCAAAAAGATAAGCAGTTATTTTTATATAGTTCGGGATGAAACAAGAAGAAGATGTTATGTTCCGGAGGAGATGATCGATCAGAAATTCGGTGATAATAGAGATTATACCCTGTTTTATTATGATCTTTTAAAAAGAGCACACTACTCAGTTAAATTATTATATATCTATGATGGTATTCAAGGTAATCTGATACAGACTCTAACCTTATTTAAACAGAAGGACGGAAGACTGTGGGGAGCAATAGATGAAAACGGATATCTACCTTATGAGAACGAGGATTATAGAATAGTTCCGTCAATCTATCTTAACAGAACAGTATATTTCATCGAGGTAAATGCAGACGAAGTGTTCAGAACCCGCTATATGTTGTCGGGATTTACAGAACCATACATTAAATCAGAGCATTAATTATCATACTTGAGCTGTTATGTTAACCCGCGTTATGCACGATAATCGTAGCGAAGCGAAGTAGATTGTTGATTAGCTTAGAGTTAGGAAGATTTGAGACTCGCAGCATAGTAACACTATGTGAGAATCGAAAATCGAGTAACTCGTGGATAATCAGCAAGATACGAGATCCAGTAGAATTTTCGTGCATAATGCGGGTTAAGTCCTCTGCCATTAATTTCGAGTTAATATTATATCCAAATTATTTTCTTGAATTGTCAAATTAATTTCTAATTTCTCGATGTTCTAATAGATAAAGTTGCCTCTGTGGTTTGATTTATGCTTTGTTGAGATTGGTTTAGTCTTAAACCTCGTGTAGCACTGAGCCCTTCAGACGGATTGTTTGATATCTTGAAAAAACCGGTCTGAGTATCATACACAGTGGGCGGAATCATTGATAATAGTGCCATGTTTGTCGGTGCTCCAACTATCTGTAATGTTTCATAGCCGAACGGTGGTTCCACTGAGAACTCGCCTATATCTATCCAGCTCCCTATTTGGTTTTCTTCTATTTTAATTATAAATCTGTTGTTACCGGAGGATTGCGGGTTAAGGTCCAAAATATAAGAATACTTATCAGTGTTGTCCTGAAATATATGTGAGGCAATATAGAATGAACCTGCTCTGTTGGCTTTTATATATAATTTAACTAATTCTCCGGTTTTGAAGAGCAGGTTTTCAGATCCTTTATTTGTTGTTAATTCTACAACAAAGTCTCTGTTTAATACAAGCCCGTCTCGTAGTTGTCTTTCGAATTCAAGACTACGGGGTGTATATGTGTAGTTTGAATAGGCATTTTGTGATATTCTTATAACACGAGAGAGTATAATCGCGCCCTCTTTATCTGTAAGTTTATATATCATTTCCATAAAATTACCGGAGATGGTATATGTTCCCGAAAAAAAATAATCTGCTCTGTTTCTATCTTCGGTAGCATTACGAACATTGGCAATGATAAAATTCTTCATAGCTATTGCAAAATCGGTAACTTCAGTGTAGTTTTGATACTTAGGCGGTTCAACAAATACCATTCTTTGTGTAATACTATCTGTCAGTATCCTTGATGCCGTGTTTAAATCGCTGATATCAGAGGCAAGTTGTAGAATTTCAGACTTAACTCTGGTCTCGCTTATGTTTATTGTAGGAATCGATTGGGATCCCAGATACGAAGCTACCAGTCTATATTTATTGAAATTAGAAATTTGCGGTAAAAGGGAGTTTAAAAGTGCGTATTTTGCACCGTTGTCCCTTGTGTTGCTGATAATTGAATATGCTTCGGTAATCTCCGATGAAAGTTGTCTCAGCTGTTCTTCGTACAGTCTTAATGATGCTGATGAGTTTAATATTGCATCGGTATAAAAAAGATTACTTCTTCTTGCTGTGTTGTATGTTGCTCCGAGTATAGGCAGGGATGCTCGCGTATTAATAACCAGACTTGATAGCTCTTCTGATTGTGTTGAGTTATTGCCGGTTGCCTCTCGTACAATGTCATTTAATTCTGATTCAATATGCACCTCAATAAATGATGCAAGGTCACTAAGAGCATATCTTCGTGATGTGTCAAGGTTGTCCGCTACCCCCTTACCGGTAACTTCAATACCGTGTAAAGTAAAAGTCCCTAAAATAATAATCAAAAAAAACAATCTTTTCATTTTTTATCTCCGTTAAATATTTAACTTTTACTGGCGAACTCTCTAAATTGTTCCGACTTATTTAATAATTCATCGTAATTACCGGAATCAACAATCTCACCTTTGTCTATTAGGAATATTCTATCACACTTTTTTACTGTTGACAATCTATGCGCAATAATAATTATTGTTTTTGTTCCCATAAGTTTGTCAATTGCCTCCATAACAGCGGCTTCGGTCAGATTGTCAAGTGCTGAAGTTGCTTCATCAAATACAAGAACATCGGGGTTATAGTATAATGCTCTTGCTATACCTATCCGTTGCCTTTGTCCGCCTGAGAGACGAATCCCTTTATCGCCGACTCTTGTGTTGTACCCGTCAGAAAGTTCTTCCATAACAAAATTATGAATACTTGCTATTGATGCGGCTTTTTGTACGGCCTCATGGTCTATCTTATCCTGTTCTACACCGAAGGCGATATTGTTGGTAACAGAGTCATCAGACAGGTATATCTGCTGAGAAACATAACCTATATGTCTTTGCCAAGACCTGATGTTTTCTTCGGTAATGAGTTTGTCATCAATTAATATTTCACCGGACATTGGCTTTAATAGGCCGAGCATTATATCAACAATAGTTGTTTTACCGCAGCCGGTAGTTCCTACAAACGCAATTGTCTGATTAGAATTAATAACCAGGTTAAGCTTGTTGAATATCGGTTTGTCTTTATTTGCATATTGAAAAGTAATATCCTTAAGCGTTATATTATTCTTAAAAATCACCGGATTTAATGATTGTTTGTCTTTGAGATGGGCTATAA
This sequence comes from uncultured Spirochaetales bacterium, assembly GCA_964608985.1. Taxonomy (GTDB): domain Bacteria; phylum Spirochaetota; class GWE2-31-10; order GWE2-31-10; family CAYYKD01; genus CAYYKD01. Next base: position 17,940 of record CAZSQU010000014.1, on the reverse strand, counting down.
GCTTAACAGTATCTGTTGTAAATTCTTTATGTATTATATCCAATGATGCCCCGGCTCCCCTCATTGTTGATACTGAACGGAATATCGCTTCAAGAGAGGGCATGATCCTATATCCGGCAAATGCGTAAAGCCCTAAAAGCGGGAATATATCGGCTGAGGATTTGTTAATTATAAAAAGTATAAGAGCAATTGCCAAGATACCCCCAAAAGCAATTGATTCAAGAAAATATTTGGGCATTTGTCCGAGTATTTGTACTGAGGATTGTTTTTCTTCAATAATATATGATGAGTCTAAAAATTTTTTATAGAAATAAGGCTCTTTTCCAAAAAGTTTAACATCTTTAATCCCGCCGAACGCTTCGTAAAGGAGTTTATGCCGGACCCTGTTCCAAACTACAAGCTCTTTACTGGAGTTGACTAACCTTTTTTTGATGATTGTGTATATAATGAAGTATATGCTGCCCAAAAAAACAACCATGAATATAGCCGCCATCGGATTTATATAGATTAGACCGGCAAAAATAAAAATAATAAGAAGTGACTTAGCTATTAAATCAACAAAGGTTTTTATTGTATTGTTAACAACAGTATTTACTTCAGATACAACATTTTTAAGAAATTCAGATGCATTTCTTTGAAGAAAGAATTCGTAATGACTTGAAATATACTTGTTGAAAAGATTCTTTGATAGATTAAGCCCCATTCTTCTTGCAAATCTAATATTATACCAGGTTGAAAGTGCAATAAAAAAATTGCTGAGTATAAATACCAATAGCATAAGCACTCCGGTAGCTATAACAAAATTATACAAAGTAAAACCGCTTTTGACGAATAAAAAATTAATGTATCTGTTTGTTGTAATAAAGTTCGGGTTGGAAATTATCGCAATAAAAGGAATTACCGTTGCTATACCTATTATACCGGATATTGAACTAAAAAAATGGATAATTATCAGAAATATGAGCTTTTTTTTATCTCTTGAGCTCATAATATCGAGCATTTTTTTAATAATATCTTTCATTTGAACTTTCCTTTTATTACATTTTTATCGAATCAAAACCCTTTCCGTAGGCACCAATAACTGACCTTAGTGTTGTGAATGCACCCGGGTCTGTTTCATTTACAATTCTAAGTATATCGTGAGTTTCATTTCTTTTGACAACAACCATAATTATATCACGGGGTTCACCTGCGTAAAAACCGGATCCTTTGATGAATGTGATCCCTCTTGAAACCTCTTCAGATATCTTTCTTGCAATATCATAAGATCTGTCTGATATTATAACCATCTCAATGGATTGTTTGTTACCTTGCATTACCATATCGATTGCATACGCTGCAACTGCCATCTCCACAAATCCGTAGAGCATTTTTTCAAATGAACCTATTACAAAAAAAGATGATCCTACAATGACTATGTCAATAAAAAAGAGCAGTCTTCCGGGAGAGATATCCTTGTATTTATTGATCATCATTGCGATTATGTCGGTTCCACCGGTACTGCCGCCTTGAGTGAATGTGATACCCATTCCGATTCCCGCTAAAGCGCCGCCGAGTATCGTTGCCATAAATGAGTCTCTAAGTAAAGGCTCGGTAATGATCTGTTGAAAAGCCGTCATTGAAGCAGATAATATTACAATCGCATAGATTGTTTTAATTCCGAAATTATTGCCGAGTATTTTCATGGCAATCAAGATAAGAATAGCATTTATGACAAAAAGTGTTACCCCGACAGGGATAGTTTTGTTGGAAATAAAATAAATTAGAGTGCCGATACCGGATAACCCGCCGCCGACAATCTGACCCGGGATTAGAAAAGCAGAAATCCCGAATGAATTTATCAGTAATCCGAGAGTCATCAAGAGATATGACTGAATGGTGCTGAATTTCAGCTTAAAATTCTTTTTTGCCATCAGATGCCCCTTTTAAAGCCCCTTCCTATCGTTTCAAAAACCTCATTTACAATAACGAATGCCGTATCATCAATTTTTAGGATACTTGATTTTACTTTTGCTAATTCTGAACGGTTAACAACAACATATATTATATCCCTCGCCGGACTGTGTCCTGCAAAACCGTAACCGCCCGAAGCCGAAAAAGCAGTAAAGCCCCTGTCAAGGTCATATATTATGTAGTCTTTGATTTTATTGATCTTTTCAGGGGACTGACTAACTATCATTACACCTTTAGTTCTTGAATAACCTTCAACAACCATATCGGTAATTTTGGCACATATAAACATTGATAACCACGCCCAAAGAATAAGGTTGCCGTCTTTGAACATTATACCCGTAAATATTATTATTGCTGTTTCAACGATTAGATAACCATTGCCGATAGATATACCCATATATTTTTTTAATAAAAGTACGGGGATATCTGAACCGCCGGTTGATCCGTTTGATTTAATTATTAAACCGATTCCCGCACCGAGTATAACCGACCCTGCAAGCACTGCAAGAAAAATTTCCGTAGTTAGGGCGTATTCTCCGGTTGAAGCGATTTTTACAAGAAAATCATTAAACCCTGCTATCTTAGATGTAAATTTGTACGATGAAAGGTCAGTTGCTATGGAAACAGCTACAATTGCATATACAGTTTTAAGACCGAAACCTTTACCGAGTGTTAAAACACCGACGATAAACAGCGGAATATTAAAAAACAACATTGCCCAACCGACAGGTATATTGAAGAAATAATACAATATCTGAGAAAGTCCTCCGACGCCACCGGGAGCCGCTTTAAATGGGATAAGAAACAGAGAGTACCCCATACCGCAAAGAACAGCTCCTATAGTAATGCCAAGTATATCCCTTGCATTCTCTTTTAAAGCTTGTTTTGAAAAGTCAAATTTGAGTAGTTCATTAAACTTCATAAAAGCCCCCTTAAGCTATAATAAAGAAACGCCTTTTGAATAGATCTTTTCAAGTGAATAAAGCAAACGGGTTTCGGCTTGGAAGATATTTATAATAATATCGCCTGCGTCAATCAATTGCCACGGGTTATTTGTTTCCGTATTGTAGTTGTAGTTTATCCGTCTTTTATCGTTTTCTTTGATATAATCAATTACATGTTTGGATAGTGCATTAGCGTGAGGTAAGGATGTTGCTGTTATAATTATTATAAACTTGCCTACCGATGATATTTTTTCTACATCAATCATTTTGATGTCTTCACCTTTTTTTTCTTTGATAAATTCAACAAGACCTTCAAGCAATTTGTCCAAACTATTCTCCCCGTTAGAAATCTTCTAAGATCACAAAACATACTAGCCGTAATATAAAATGTTTGTGATTATATTTAAATAAACTAAAACTGTCAAGAGAGGTTTTAATCTTTTTACGGGGTTTTTATTGACAATCATTCTTTTTATTGTATAATAAATTTATGAATAAATACTTAAAAATACTTACTGTTATCTTTTGTTTTTGTTTTTTGATTGCGGGATGCCAGAGAAAACCCGCAAATTCTAATAGTATTTCTTTTAAAGCAGGTCTTATTATACCAGGAGCTTATAATGACGGCTCTTGGTCACAAAGATATTTCAAGGGGTTTGAAAGGATAAGTGACGAATTGGGTGCGGATTTTAATTACTATGATAATGTTTCCTTAGATAAAGCGGAGTTTTATATTGATGATTTCGCAGCTAAAGGGTGCACTATGATCGTTATTGCCGGAGCTCAATTTATAAATATTGCAATGAAGGTTGCGGATAAATATCCCGAGATCAGCTTTGTTGTAATCGGTCCATGCACAGGCAACAATAGGAATCTCGGCGGTATTAGTTTTGAATTTGAAAAAGCGGCTTATCTTGCAGGATTTGCGGCCGGATTAAAAAGTGAAACAGGAACAGCCGGATTTGTTGCGGGCGGTTTGTATCCGCATATATTAAGACAGATAGAATGGTTTACAAAGGGGTTCAAATCAGCGCATCCTGATGGAGTAGTTGAGTCTGTTTCTATCGACACTTGGTTTGAAGGCAGTAAAGCAGTGGATGCTGTATTAAGTCTTAAATCAAAAGGCGCAGATGTGTTTGTAATTAATGCAGACAGTGCAGGTATTGCAGGTTACAGATATTGCGAAGAAAATAAAATATATACAATAGGATGGAATGATAATTTATCTGATCTTTTTCCCGATACTGTATTGGTAAATATGGTTCCCGATATCGACGCCGCATTATTAGAAGCCTCAAACCGGATAATTGAAGGGCATTGGGAAGGTGTACTTCACAGATACACCATTGAAAGAGACATAATCAGACTAGAGGGATATAACAGAGTGTATTCACGGGATGAATTAGAAAGAATAGACGATATTTATCGTCTATTAATGATAAATGATTTGTCAGATTTTTAAACGCCGATTTATGATTGGGGCAAAATATGAATAAGAGTATTAGAAAAGAGATCGTATCTTCAATGATTATTTTGTCTGTTTCAACTGCGGTTATTGTACTTATAATATTTTTGGGGTTTATTTTTTATTATAACTATACAGGGTTAATTGATAAACAGAAAAAAAAATCTGAAGAGATAAACATTGAGATTGGCGGTTATTTCAGGGATATATTCAGACTTTTGTCAATAACCGGTAAAGTCGAGGTGGATGGTGATAACAACAGTACCGATTCTTTGAATAATCTTGTTGACTCTATAGCTCATCATAATGCATCAATAACATATCTTTCTGTTGTTGATATGCAGGGCAATATACTCCATGATTATAGTGCTTCAAATAATAATTATAGAATGATAATTGATAATGAAATTGAAACCATATTATATTACTTAAAGGATATACAGGGGCAATATATATCTAAAATTATAAAACACGAGAGTTATCCTGTAATAATTGCCGCTATACCAGTCAAAGATACCGATGGCACGATCGTATGCGGTGTTATTTCAATTATTGATCTCAAGTATCTTAATTTTATTATAAACAGATCGGCACGGATCTATGAAATGGATATTATATTTGTCGATAATGCGGGGAACTTTGTTTCTTCCTTCGCAAATAGTGAAATAACAAACTATTTTGATGTTATTGAATCGAATTTTAATATAACCGGTAGAAATAAAGATATCGGGGTAATTTATTGCGGTTTATCGGGCGGTACTGTTATCGGAAGAAAGATAATAGAAAGGGAAACCTGCTGGTCTTTAATAATTGAAGATAATCTTACTAAAATTTTTATTGAACTTCTAATTCCTTTGATAATTGGATTTGTAATTATTGCGGCGATCTTATTAGTATTTACATTAAGGTTAAGGACTATTGCCGATATGGTTGTAAGACCAATATCGGATCTTCTTGAAATAGCCGCAGAGGTTAGAGCCGGGGATTATTCAGTGAGACTCGAAAAACGGTATCATGATGAATATCAAGTTTTTGTTGATCTATTTAATGAGATGATTGATTCTATTAGGGATAGGGAATTAATTATTCTTGAAAAATCAGGGAAATATGAGCTACTCAATGAGGAGTTAAATCAAACACTTGATGAGTTACTTGAAACAAACCATGAACTCGAAAGGGTCAACGAACAACTTCGTTATGGGTTGGAAGAACGGAATATGCTTTTTAAAGAGGTGCATCACAGAGTAAAGAACAATCTTCAGATAATACTTAGTCTTATTAATCTTCAAGAAAAAGATATACCTGAAGAGTTTTCAGGTTTCTTTAAAGAGCTTAAATCAAGAATAATGACAATATCTTCTATCCACAGAAAACTATATCAGTCAACAGATATATCTATGATATCATTGTCGGATTTTATAAGTGGTTTTATTAATGAGCTTACGGAGCTTTATTTCACAGAGTCAAGATATATCAATATTGATATGAATATTAAGAATATAATGCTGAGTCTCGATAGATCTGTGCCTCTCTGTTTAATTATCAATGAGGTTTTAACGAATGTATTTAAGTATGCATTCCCACCAAGTTTTTCAGGTAACAGGGATGTTAAAATCAGCATAGATATAACAGATCAGAATAAAGCCCATTTGATTATTGCTGATAACGGCGTGGGGTTTGACTCTAATTTGAAACAAAAGTCACTTGGAATGTCGCTAATCACGAGTCTTATCAAGCAGATTAACGGTGAATCCGTTTTAAAAAGTGATCATGGTACTATATGGGAGTTTTGGTTTCCATTTGAGAGTGATAATAATGGATAAAATAGAATATGAAGATTTAAATAAATTATTTGATCTCGCGTTGGATCTGTTTTGTATAACAGATATTGAGGGGCATATTCTTAATAATAACCGTTCATGGGAAACTGTTTTAGGTTATACAAAAGAGTATCTTTCGGGGAAGAGCTATTTGAGTTTCATTCATCCGGATGATTTGCTTGAAACAACTAAGTTTTTTAGTAAAACAATCGGAAATAAGGACAAAGTTACAATAACAAACCGTTATCGATCGATAAGTGGTGAATACAAACATATTGAATGGGATCTGAACCCTGATGATAATAATATATATATTGTAGCGAGGGATGTATCCCGTTACAAGTCTTATGAGGATAAGTTGGCTAAGACACTCGAGGATTTTGAGTGGAAGAACTGGGAGCTTGAGGGTGTTCAGAAGGAATTAGTTGAAGCTAAAAATCAAGCGGATATTGCAAACAACACAAAAAGCAGATTCCTTGCCAATATGAGCCATGAGATAAGAACTCCGATGAATGCAATAATGGGGCTTGCACATATAACTTATTCAAAAACAGATGATCCCTTAGTAAAAAAGAATCTTGAGCGGATAATAATTTCTACAAAAACACTACTTGGCATTATAAATGACATACTTGATTTTTCAAAAATCGAGGCCGGCAAGATAGTGCTTGAACGATACAATTTTGATTTTGCTGCAAATATTCGAAGGGTAGTTGAGATGTTTGAGGAGCAGACACAAGCCAAGGGTATATCATTAGAACTTAATATTGATGAGAATACACCTCATTTTGTTTTCGGTGATTCTTTAAGGATAGGGCAGGTGCTTATCAATATAATAGGAAATGCGGTTAAATTTACCGCTGCCGGCGGTGTTACGGTAAGTGTGAGTTCAGAACCTTTAGGCAGTAATATTGATCGGCATTTTATCGCGATATCCGACACAGGGGCCGGTATTGATCCTGATGGTGTAAAAAAAATATTTGAGCCTTTTTCACAGGCAGATTCATCTACTACAAGGAAATTCGGCGGTACGGGGCTTGGGCTTTCAATATCGCGTAAACTTGTTGAGCTTATGAATGGAGACATAAAACTCGAAAGTACACTTAAGAAAGGGTCTGTTTTCACGGTTATATTGGATTTGGAAAGAGGGGAAACGGACGAGGAATCAATAAAATTTACTAATGATACGGTTGATAAAAATATTAGTTTTGCGGCGAATATAGTTCTTGCGGAAGATAATGAGATTAATAGAATAATTGCAAGAGAGATTCTTCAAAATGCAGGATTGTCGGTTGTTGAGGCTGATAACGGATTAGATGCGGTAAAATTGGCACTCTCCGGCGAATGTGATCTGGTACTTATGGATATTCAGATGCCGGTTATGGACGGTTTTGAGGCAACACGAAATATCCGTATATTGAATAAGGATATTCCTGTAATTGCAATGACTGCACATGCTATGAGCGGTGATAAAGAAAGATGCCTTGATGCCGGCATGACTGATTATATTTCAAAACCGTTTGATCCTGATGATTTGATAAACAAGATTGCAAAATATATCACCGGTAAATCAATTAAAATAAATAAAAAGAGGGATGATACAATGGGTAATTCGGATTTGCCTGAAATATCAATTCAGGATGGATTAAAACGGGTCAACAATAATGTTGATATTTATCTAAGGATGCTTATGCAGTATGTTCAAGACTATAAAGATGCAAGTGATCGTCTAAAGATACTTCTGGTGAATAAAGATGAAGAAGCGTTGAAGAAGTTTATACATTCTCTAAAAGGTGTTACCGGAAGTATAGGCGCAATGGATATAATGGAAACCTGCCGGACTTTGGAACAAAAAATACGGGATAATGATAATTATTCGGTAATGTCCGGTCAGTTAGTCGACAGACTGTCACAATTAATTGATTCGATCAACAAATTTATTGATTCAAATAAAAGAGATGTTGGAAATAAGTCAAATGGTAAAGATATTAAACAGATTATTGCCGAACTTAAATCGGATATGATTAATGACAGATATATAGAAGAAGATAATGTATCCGCACTAAGGGATGCGGCGGGAGATAATTTTGATTTAATAGAAATTATTGATAAAATCTCTTTATCAATAAATAGTTTTGATTATAATGAATCAATTGTTTTATTGGATATGCTAACCAAAAAATGTTAATAAATATCGGAGTTTAAATGAGACAAACAATACTTATAGTGGATGATGTTAAGGCAAATATTACCGTTCTTGCCGGGTTGATTAAAGATGAATGGGATGTTAAGATTGCCACTAACGGTGAAAGTGCATTAAGAATATGTTCTGCCGATCCGAAACCCGATTTGGTTCTTCTCGATGTTATGATGCCAGACATTGACGGTTATGAGGTTTGCCGTAAATTAAAAGAGAATTCTGTTACCAGGGATATTCCAATAATATTTGTAACAGCTATGATTGAGGATGAAGATGAGGAGAGAGGCTTGACTCTCGGTGCAATTGATTACATAACAAAACCATTCAGGCCGGCTATTGTTAAGGCAAGAATAAGAAACCATCTCGAATTAAAGTCTTACAGAGACCACTTGAGGCAGATATCTATGTTTGACGGTCTCACCGGAATTCCAAATCGCAGAAGATTTGAGGAGGCAATATCTGTTGAATGGAAAAGGTGTGCGAGAGTCGGCAGCAGCTTAGCTGTTATAATGATTGATATTGATAATTTTAAGCGGTATAATGATACTTACGGACATCTTGAGGGGGATGAGTGCTTACGAAAAGTTGCAAGCGGAATCTGTGAAGGTTTAAAAAGGCCGGCTGATCTTGCTGCAAGGTGGGGCGGTGAGGAATTTGTGTGTCTTTTACCGGATACAGATAGTGATGCCGCATTTATTATTGCCGAAAAGATAAGAAATATTATAGTTGACCTTGATATTCCTCACCAAGCTTCAGTTAATAGCAATATTGTGACGATAAGCTTAGGTGTTACCGCAATTATACCTAAGGATGGTGTAAATTTTGCGGATCTGATGGAGACGGCTGATAGGGGCTTATACAACTCAAAGAACTCAGGAAAGAATAGGGTTACTATTGAGATGATGAAGTAGCCCGTCTATCATCAACTACTGATTGACATCAGTTTGATCAGTAACAGAAACAGGGGTGCTGCAATGCTAACAAACTATAACAAACAAAAATTCAGGGTTCTTGTGGTTGATGATGTTGATATACATTTAACATTGATATCAGAATCAATAAAAAATATCTGCGAAGTTATTATAGCAAAAGACGGAAAAAAAGCTTTAGAGATAGCCGATTCTGCAAATAAGCCTGATCTGATTTTACTCGATCTAAAATTACCCGATCTCAACGGATTTGAGGTTTGCAAGATACTAAAAAACAATTTAAGAACAAAAGATATACCCATCATATTTATAACAGGCAGTAATGAGTCCGAGGATGAAGAGTATGGTTTAAGTATTGGCGGAATTGATTATATTACTAAACCCTTTGTGCCATCCATAGTCAATGCCAGAGTAAATAATATCCTACTGTCTATAAGGGCGTATTCTGAACTTCATTATAAATACGAACTTCAACAGATGATCTCATCTATTGCCTCATGTTTTCTCGGAAAGATCGGTTATCAGCTTAGAGATGCCGTTGATTTCGGATTATTAAGAATAGGGGAGTTCTTTGGGGCTTCATCGGTTTGTTTTACAATATACAACGAGTCTCTGAATAAAATATCAGCAAAATATAATTGGTCACCCTCGGCAGGCGGTAATTCAGCTTTAGACGGCCCCTTGAGTGATTACAATTATTTTGCCGAAGAGCTTTGGCGGGATGAAATATTATATATAACAGATGTTGATCTTCTTCAGGGGGCGGCCGACTTTGAAAGACAGGCGTTAAAAAGAGCGGGTGTAAGATCAGTTTTAATTGTTCCATTGTTTTACAGTGGGTTTTTAAGGGGTATGATCTCAATAGAGTCAACAGAAAAGGTGTCTTTTATATTGAATGATGATCTTTCATTATTAAAGATTGCCTGTGATATAATTGTTAATGAGTTTGCAAGGCAGAATAAGTCACTATTTGAGAATGCTGATGATATAAAACCGCCTCAAATACGGTCAGACTTTGGTGATATACATGAATTGTTGCCCGAAGACAGAGATGAAAAGAATGAGTCTGAGTTTACTGCCTTGATTGCAGATGATGAAAAGGTAAGTCTCCTGCTTCTTCGTTCACTTATCAAGCAGGGGTTCCAGAATTCAACTGTTCTTCAAGCACGAAACGGGTATGAGTTTGTAGAACTATATAAACAATATAGCCCGTCAATAGTTATTACCGATATTAATATGCCCATTAAAGACGGCATTACAGCAATCAAGGAGATACGGGAGTTTGAAAAAGGAATTGGCGTAAGATCAAGTGCCATATTGATAAGCTCCGCTGAATTTACTATTGAAAAAAAAGAATATTCAGATATTATTGATGAATATCTTAACAAACCGGTTTCATATAAAGAAATATGTAATCTTATTAAGAAACACCTTTAAGCGCAAGTTCAACAACCTTATAAGCGCCGTTATAAACTCCGATTGAATGATTTTGTTCTATGTTTTGATTAAGGGCGGTAAGTATCTTTTTATCATCAAGAATCAGGTTAAGCATCTGGATTGCGCGCGGTGTGTTTTCGCATTCTATTGTCCCGTCGCCTATTTCACTTGATCTGATGGCGCCCCATGCTTCATGACCGCCGACCCTTTTTACCATAAGTTTAGGTATCGGATAGAACGCTAATTCGCTCGGTTTAGTAATAAGAAGATCGGAGTCCGGCATAAGATAGTTTGTAAAATAAACTGCCTTAAAAATATCGTCGTTAATGATTACTGTTATGCCGGTTTCAGGAATATTAATATTTCCTTTATCAAAGTCAATTTGAGTTGTTTTACCGTCAATAATACTAATAATATCTTTATATTGATTTAGTTTGTTAAGAAGATATCCGAGATTGCCCCTGTGATCCCCCATGTTTATTATAAATCTTTCACTACCTTGTTTTATCATTGCAATTCTTGATTCTAACAACGACAGATATAGATCGGATTGAGCACCTGCGCCGCCTATTGTCATTAGAATTGTTTTTGTCAGATTTTTTTTAATTCTGTTTAACCTTTTTTCTGTTGATTCTTTAAGAACTGACACTATCTCATGATCGATATAATGACCTGTGTTAAAAATCTTGTCGGAAGGTATCGGGGTTAAGGTTTTTTTCTTAGGATCCATTTCTCTTAAAACCATGTAGCCGAGGTATGATGAGTGTGTTTGGACAGTATGAATAGCCCCTTCACAAAGGTGCAGTCCCATAGGCCAGTTGTCCGGTATTACATTAACCACATTTTTCATACCGGCGTTGACGGCACTCAGACTCGACCACGCGTGAGTTCCGATAAAAGGAGTGTTTTTGGGTATATCATTATATAGATCAGTCATAAGGCGGCACATATATCTGTCTTTATAATTAAAGGCGATCGATTTAAATCCTATTGAATTTAACGGTTCCCAATAGTATTTATTAAAAAGTGAGTACTTCTGCGATAGTCTGGATCCGAGTGAGTACAATGAGTTCAGGTGATCCACTATTGATGCCGCTTTTGTTCCCTTAAATGATAAAAGATCAAACCATAGCGGTGTAAATCCCGCATGTTTGACAGCGCTTGCTATTGCTATAGCTATTCTGTAATGCCCGTACCCCATTCTTATGTTACCGATTATCATTGATGATGGATAATCCGGCTTAATATTTGTGTTTTCAATGGTTAAGTCGTCAAGTCCTATAACCGGTTTTAGGACAGGATTTGGACGGATAAACATCTCTTCTGTGTTTGCATGTGCATTTTTAAATTGTTTCTGATATTTTTTAAATTCTTTTACTGCTTTATTATGATCGCCTTTGCTGATCGGATTGCCGAAAACTTTTCTTTCTTCCATTTTTGTGCCTCTTGTTAAATAAAATATCATACATTGAAGAATTTAAGCAAAAATTCAGGTGTTACGGTAAGACCTTTGACGGTTCGGCAATAAAATATCCTTGTGAGAAGTCGCACCCTGTCTCTTTAACTATGTTGTAAACCTTATCGCTGTGCACAAATTCGGCAACTGTTCTTATACCGAGTTGATGTGCAAGGGTGACAATCTGTTTTGTTATAATATGGCTGTTAATATTGGTGTCTATATTTTTGATTAGAGAACCGTCGATTTTAATATAGTCAACCTTGAGTTTTAGAATATGATCGAAGTTTGAGTATCCTGAACCAAAATCATCAATTGCAATCTCAACACCCATTTCTTTGATTTTTCCGATGAAGTCAACAACCTCCGAATAGTTTTCGATTCCTTCGGATTCAAGTATCTCAAAAATAAGTCTTTTTGAGGTTTCAGGGTTCTCTGAGAGCTTATTAATAATAAAAATTGCCATCTCCTGGTCAAGTATGTCCTTGATTGACAGGTTTATCGAAAATTGATAAGGTTTGTCTTTAAAATCTCGGAAAGCATTATTAATCATTATTCGTGTAAGTATAAAATACATATGTGTATTCTTGGCAACTTCCAGAAATTCGGCAGGCGGCAGTGTGGCTCCTTTTGAGTCAATAACCCTTACAAGCGATTCAAATTTTTCTATTTTATCGGATTTGATGTTTTTGATTGCCTGATAGAATGTTATAACCCTGTCATAGCGAATAGCTTCTTTAAGTTCTTTTGCGCATTTTATATTTCTTTCAAATGTTTTGTACGGGCTTTTGTTTTCTGTATAGACAAAGAACTTGTTCCCTGATTCGCGAGCCATTTTAAGGGCAATATCGGCGTTAAGTAATAACTCATCTTTTATTTTAGAATGGTTTTTTTTATTTGCCGCGCCGCAGGTAACATTGAAGTATATTTCAGAGTCATGAATACTTATCGGGTTTTCTGTAAGTGCCTCAACAAAATATCTTGCAAGTACGGACACCTCGTCAAGTGAAGCGTTTTTATTGAATAGGATTGCAAACTCATCGGCTTGAAGTTTGTAGAGTTTGTATTCGTCGCTTACCAGAATAAAAAGTAGCCGGTTGACCATCTCTTTTAGTACCTTATCCCCAAAATCATAACCGAAATAGTTGTTGATCTCTTTAAAGCCGTCAATATTTATAATAAATAGTGTGCAGTCAAATGTTTTGGAGATGTCGATGATTAAATGGTTTCTGTTTGATAATCCGGTAAGCGGGTCAATATATAGTTCCCGTTTGAGATTACGGATCTCTTTTTTGGTTAATGAAAACTGAAAAAATATAAACGGCAGTATAAGTGATACAAAAAACAGTCCGGTTAAAACGGCTCTCAAGATCGACTCACGGACAACACTCGTAACAAAGTCGATCTCTTTGTCGATTACCAGTATAAATTGTTCGCCATTCAATTCAAAGCTGCTACCGTAAGATCTGTATGATCCCCACCTGTCTCGGTATTCAAAATATGCAGAATTGCCGGTCTCATAAATAATCTCAAGAATAGCCGGCGCATCTTCGTATGTGTCGCCTTTAGTTACGAATGTGCCGGTGGCAAGTTCATCTGCTGTTGCACTTGATGCAACAAATTCAAATTTTTCACCATTTTTCCTGACAATATAAATAAACTTAAATTCGCATTTATCGGCAATATCTGTCAGAAAGACAACGAAGTCTTTGTAATTTAAGCCTTCCCGATAATTATCTATATATTCAGAGTAATTTGAGGTTTTTAATATAGTTGTAAGTGCGTCATTAGAAGAGCTTAGTTTAAAATCAAGATTTTGAAGAATATCTTTTTGTTCTCTGTTGATATTAAATACAAAAAAAAGTGTGATACCGGTTAAATAAATGAATACACTAAATAATATTATTATAACGCTTGTTTTGGCAATTCTATTCATGTCGCATATTCTACAATTTAATATATGTATTGTCAAAAAAAATTAATAATTTTTATTTTTAATTAATTCCTTTTGAAATAGAGTTTTTTTTGTATAAGATTACTTTAACCCGCGTTATGCACGATAATCGTAGCGAAGCGAAGTAGATTGTTGATTAGCTTAGAGTTATGAAGATTTGAGACTCGCAGCATAGTAACACTATGTGAGAATCGAAAATCAAGTAACTCATGGATAATCAGCAAGATACGAGATCCAGTAGAATTTTCGTGCATAATGCGGGTTAATAAATAATAAAATCAACCGGAGGTTTTATGGAGATAGGGAATTACATTAAAAAGTATAAAAAAAAGAAGATTTTTGATCATGAGAGTGAAGGTGCAATAAAGACAGATTATGGTTTAGAGGATATTTATAAGATGATCCCTAATCGTAAACCTTTTGTTTATCTTGACAAAATTACAGGGATTGATCTTTTAAATCAGGCGATTACCGGAGAGAGGTTTATTGATCCCGATGATAGTGTGTTTACAGGACATTTTCCCGGAAATCCGGTATATCCCGGTGTACTGCAGCTTGAGATGATTTCAGAGTTGTTCTGTTGTCTTTACTATTTTGTTTCAAGAAACAAAACCGGTGTTGACGATAATGGCCCCGTGCAGCTTCGTGCAACAAGAATGTACGATTGTCTCCTTCAAAAAGGGGTTTTTCCCGGTGACAGATTGCATATTGCAACAGCTGTAATTGAGAATAACGGGTTGACATTCACCGGTGTGGGGCAGATTATTAAGGATGATGAGATCTGCGTGGTAGTTGTAGGTGAATTCTATATTATTTAGAGGTGTCTTAAAGTAATTAACATATAATCAAGCTGTTCATCGCTCATCTTTGAGAATACCGGTAGTGAAACTTCTCCTGTATAGAGCTTCAAGGCATTCGGATAGTCGGTTATTTTGTATCCGAGTTTTTTGTAAACGGATAGAAGGGGTAACGGAATAAAATGGACATTGGCCGAAATTCCGAAAGAAGCAAGTTTTTTGATAAACTGATCCCTTTTATCGAGTGTGAAATCGAGGAAAACAGGTGTATATAGGTGATAGGAGGATTCTTTTTCGCTATTCTTTGTTTGCGGTGATAAAACATTGTCGTTTTTTTCGAAGACAGCCGAGTATTTTTCTGTTATCTCTCGTCTTCGCGCAATCATGGTTTCATAACGCTTCAGTTGGGATAATCCGAGAGCGGCTTGCATATCGGTCATGTTGTACTTATAACCAGCTGTTACAATATCGTATTGCCAGTTACCGGAGGTGAATTTGGCCATTGCGTCTTTGGTTTGACCATGCAGTGATAATAGTCCCGCCTCTTTTCTCCAGAGTTTAGGGTCATTAAGGGTTTTGTTAAAAAGTATTCCTCCGCCTTCTGCCGTGGTTAGGTTTTTGACTGCATGAAAAGAAAATACTGTGATATCTGCCTGCGAGCCTATTTTTTTTCCTCTATATATTGCACCGAGAGAATGAGCTGCATCTGAAATGTGCAGTATTTTGCCGTGGGATTGCTGCAAAGAATTTTTAGAAGGTTTGAATAGTTTAATTTTATTTTGAATTATTGATGAGATCTGTGAATAATCACATGGAAATCCTCCAAAATCAACTGAAATGATACATTTGGTTTTTTTAGTTATTAATCTCTCGATTATACTGGTATTGATATTAAAATCATCGTTAACATCGGCAAAAACCGGTTTTGCACCGGTGTGGAGGATTACATTTGCTGTCGCGGCAAATGTGTAAGGCGTGGTTATTACTTCATCGTCTTTGCCTATACCGAAGAGTCTGAGGGCTAACTCAAGACCGGCAGTTGCACTTGAGAGGAGCATCGTATCTTCAACCCCGCAGTAATCTCCCAATGCTTTAGCAAACTCCATATTTTTGGGGCCGGTTGTAATCCAGCCTGATCTAAGAACGGATGTAACTGCTTCAATATCCTCTTCAGATATATCCGGAGGGGAAAATGGTACTTTTATTGTTTGTATCTTTTTATCCAATTTTATCAATTCTCCTCTGTTGGCAGATCTCACCGACTACAGCTCCGATCAGGGAAACTAATCCTCCCGCAATAATAATGGCGATGTGAATATCAATAACAGTTTGTTTTAAATTGAATATTTCTAACTCTGAGACGGGAAATAGATTGTGCCATACTTGTACCGCTCTCATAATAAGTCTGAATACAGCACCGGATTCGGTGCTTGAAATGGTATAGAGAGAAGCGGCAAGACTAAGAAACCCAGTGAGTACAGATGCAATAGGTGGTTCAAAAAATGTTTTACCCGGCGAAAATCGTGCAATAGTAAATCCAATGAAAAAGAAAATGATAATAGCTGCAAATATCGGGTAAATAAAAAAGTTCACTGCAAAATATATCGGCAAAGCAATAAAAAGTGAGATTATTATCCATCCGAATCGTAGAATTTTATGATCAAGTACAATGTCTTGATTGTGATAGAGTGGAATTCCATTATCATTAAATTGCAGATTATTCTCTGAATTCAGATTAAGATTATCTTTTGAATCATAAATTGCATCTTGAGTATTTATGGTATCGGCCTGTTGAATCTCATTAAATTCGTTTACAGCCGTTTCATTGTTTTTTGAGATCATCTCTTTGATTTCATAAACAAGGTAGTTGCATTCGTCACATGTTAAGTTAGAAAGAAATGTATTGTTAAAGTTGAATTTTTTTTCTTTACCGGTTAAATTATTGTTTTTATCCCGTTTTTTAATAGTAAACCTTATGAAGTAGGATCTGGAGCCGTTTTTTGTTGTGTAATATGAAGTTTTAATATCAAGTATATCATCAAAGCGGGTTCTTTTGAATTTCGGTTTATTGAAAATATCCCTTCTGATAACAAGTTCTCGATTCTCGGTATATATTGATGCTTTGGTGTTGAAGGCTATAATCGTAAAATATATTACTACCGAGTAAACTATGATAAACGGCAACATGTATGCTAAGGATATAAGTGAGGTTTTATCAGAGGCAATAGTCATAAGCGAAGATATAACAGGTATAAAAATGCCTACTGTCCATATAGCTATGAACATCAGAATAAATGCGCTGCTGCAGCCGCAACTGTTATTGGGTAACCTGATTATTTGGAAGCCGTTGGTATCTTCTATGTTAATTTTTGAATTAATAGGCTTTTCGGCCTTTACTGAATCCGGGTTTATCTCCTTTTGGATTAAAAGCTCCCGTATTTTTTCTTTAGTAATTGCATTTCCGCAATTCTTACAAGTTATAGAGTGTTTTAATATGTCAATAAACCCGATCAGGTTTTTTGATTTACAAACAGGACAATCAATCTCGATAGGAAAACCTTCTAATATACCCATATTTAACCTCCGTTCATATTACTTACCCCATCCGGTAAAATACCGGACTTGAAGTGCCATCTTGTTTTTATTAAAAAATCTTCGTTTTTAAAATTATACCTAATGTTTTTAATCTATCAGAATTAAAATAATTAGTCAAATATTTAAAAAATTCTACAGAATAAAATGGGTGAAATTTTAGATTTTGGCAATTTAGTTAATGATAGTATTAATTCTGTTTTTTGTATGGTACAATCCAGAGAACTTATATTCCCCTTTTGCTATACATAATTTTAGTTTAACCGGCAATTCATTTATTATTTTAATAAACTTTTCAACTTTTTCTTTGACTTTGAGTAATATGCTTTTGAATCTACTGGGGTGCGATTTTATTTTTTTGGTAATTTAAGAAATCATTAGTTTATGTATTAA